>JBNMKT010000039.1:0-16845 GCA_050874485.1 bacterium | reverse complement strand
GCGGTAGACACTGCGCTCGTGTGTAGCTCCGAGCGCCAGTGAACCTTCATAGTAGCTCTTTGGCACAGCGCGGGTTGCAGATTCTGAGACATTCACAATCGTAGGGAGGATCATTATTCCGAGTAATATACTCGCTGTCAGAATACTGTAACCCTTGCCGCCGATCGTATTTCGTACAAAAGGTACGAGTACAACCAGACCAAAAAAGCCATATACAACGGAGGGGATTCCTGCCATCAGTTCTACGCCGGTCTTGATCACCGGATACCATCTCGCCGGACAAAACCTTGCGAGAAATGCTGCCGTGAGTATGCCGATCGGCACACCGATAATGATCGCTCCGGCTGTGACATACAGACTGCCGAGTATCATCGGCAGGATACCATAGTCACCATTTCCAGGCCGCCAGGTCGTTCCGAACAGGAATTTGAACAATCCGATCTCACGTATACCCGGCATGCCATTTGCAAACAGGAAGATGCAGATCAACCCCACCGCAAGTATGCTGATACATGCGGTGGCGAAGAATACTGCCTTCATGATTTTTTCTTTTACCATTCTGTGCGCTCTCCCTTGAAGATCGCTGCGATGTCGTCAGTTGTCAGATCTGTGATATCATTTGCATTGTTAACGATCACGCAGATACCATCCATTGCGATAGCTGTAGGTGTCAGACCTGCTTCCAGCTCGCTGTCCTTTAAGTCACGGCTTGCCATTCCAATATCGCATGTTCCGTCGATTGTCTGAGTCATACCAGTTGTAGAATCACTCTCCTGCAGTTCAATCTCTGCTCCGCTGTTGACTGCCAGATAAGCCTCCTGCAGCTTCTCCATAACAGGTGTGACAGAAGATGAACCAGCTACAACGATCTTGCCGGTTGCTCCGTTGCTCTCAAATGCAGCCGCTTTGTCATCAATCGCGATATAACCCTTATCCTCGATAACAGCCTGTCCGTCTGCACTCATAATGAAATTGATAAAATCCTGTGCTACATCAGATACGGTATCCTTTGTTGCGATATTGAACGGTCTTGAAAGTGCGTAGCTGCCATTTTTTACGTTTTCAGCTGTCGGCTCAACACCACCAACATTCACTGCCTTTACGGTATCATTCATAGATCCCATAGATGCATATCCGATTGCATTCTCATCTCCTGCAACAGTTGTCATCATGACCTCTGTACTGTTTGTAATGATTGCTTCTACTGTTGTCAGATCCTGATCATCCTGCTTCACTCCGGTCAGCTCAATGAATGCGCCTCGTGTACCGGAACCATCTTCTCTGGATACAACCGTGATCTCATTGCCTGCCAGTGAGCTCGCTGCATCTGCTGACTGATCACTCTCAGATGTATCTGCTTCGTCTGCTGCACTGTCATCGGTAGCAGCGCTGTCTGCTGCAGGTGCATCTGCTGTCGTATCTGTTGCAGTATCCTGCTTTGAACCACATCCTGTCATCATGGAGATGGCTAATGTTGCCATCAGAATCGTTGCCAATAATTTCTTTTTCATTTTTTCTTCCTCCGATTAATGAAATCTGTAATTTGTTTTACAGGCTATATCTTAATGCTCCTATGTAAAATCCATTACCACTTGCGCGTAAAATGTATGTAAAAAGGACGTAAAAAATGCTTGTCGTTTTACGACAAGCATTTTTCATTCATATACGATTACTCTTTGTGGTCTGTCAGCATATATTTCTTCTCATAGTCCTCGATCTTCATCGGTCTGCCGAAGAAATAACCCTGAAATACATCACAGCCGATCTCCGTCAGGAAATCCACATGCTCCTTTGTCTCCACGCCTTCCGTGATCACCGGCATGCCAAGCTCCTTTGCCAATGCTACGATCATCTTTAAGATCGTGCGGCTGCGCTCCTCACGCTCGCTCTCACGCAGAAAGTCCATATCGATCTTTAAGACATCCACGCAGATATCCTTGAGCATATTGAGGGATGAATAACCACTGCCGAAATCATCCATCTCTACGATAAATCCCGCTGCACGCAGCTTCTTAATCAACTTGAGCTGTTTGGGAATATCATGCATCATCGCGCTCTCGGTGATCTCCAGCTTCAGGTTCTTCGGATCGATTCCATAACGGTGCGTGAGTGTACAAAATTCCTTATAGATATCTACAAAGAAGAAGTCCTTCGGTGAGATATTTACTGACAGATACCGGTCACCAAATCCCTCTTCCTTCCATTTCTTCAATTGACGGCAGGCCAGCTCCCATACATGCAGATCCAGCTTTACGATCAATCCGTTTTTCTCAAACGATGAGATAAATGCAGCCGGCAGCAACAATCCGCGCCTCGGATGATTCCAGCGCACCAGCGCCTCGCCACCAGTGCATTGGCCGTCAACCGTGATCTGCGGCTGCACGTACAGCTCGATCTCACCATCGCGGATCGCACGGTCGAGACCCATCGCCAGTTCCTGTTCCTCCAATACATGATGTCGCAGCGTCTCATCATAATATGCGACCAGCTTCTGATAATCACCCTTGATCGTCTCCAGCGCAAACATCGCACGGTCACACATCACAGAGATCGGCAGACTTTTATCGTCAATCTCATAGACACCCAGATATACTTTCAACGGATAAGAGATCTCGTTCGCGATCTTCATGACTTCCGATGTCTTTTCCGCAAACTTCATCTCCCGATAATCCCGTTTACGCATCAGCAGTGCAAACTGGTCATTGACCAGACGGCCATAGATCTCACCGCTGATCGTCTGGGTTCTGATCGCATTGGCAATATCAATCAATAACTGATCTGCCGCTTTCGTGCCAAACACATCATTGATCATTTTAAAATTGCTGACATCCGAGCAGACCATCAGATAATGCTCATCGGGATGCAGCTTCAGACAACGCTCTGCCTGCTTGTAAAAATATTCCCGGTTATACAGTCCTGTCAGAAAATCGTGCGTCGCCGCATGACGTTCATTCAACAGCATCTGTATCTCTTCCGTGCGCTCCTGTATATTCAGATAACAGCCCACATATCTTTGCTTTTCATCCAGCAGACGGCGGTACTGCACCTTCAGATACTGCTTCTGATCCCCTTTATTTCTCGTCCAGTCATAGATAAAATTCTCATCCATCGACTGATAATGTCTCTTGCACCATTCGGCAAACATTTCCTCAAAATGCAAAGCGTACTCCGGCTGCAGATCCAGCATCTTCATCACACAGTCATTGGAATAGATCGCATGGTTATCAACATCTGCCACGATCACACCATCCTGCATCTCATCGACGGTCATACCGAGTGTACGGTTTACGAGTGCATGTGGCATGTATGCTACTGCATAATAATAGATCGCTACGGCTGCCACTGGAAATCCGAGTACCGAGAAATCGACCAACGTCCGCAGGAGCAGATGTATCGCGTCCAGCAATACTACCGTACTGAGAATCACTAATACGTGGTCATATTTGACCTTATACATACGTGGAACATGCATCCTTTTGTCCAACAGGATACCTATAATGACTGCCACTAAAAAATACGACCAGCACAGATGGATCTGAAATGCGCCATACGGATCATAAGCCCAGTACAACACGTCACCCCGGTATACTGCCCTAACACGGTATGCATGGTGCAGCAGCGGATTGAGCATCAGCTGCACGGTATCTGCAGCGCAGATCATCATGAGGAACACAGGCCGGATATACTGCTCCAGATGACAGGCACAATAATCATTTGCGAACCAGACAATCGAAGCAAGCAGCCAGTCGATAGATATGAAAAACACCGCATACGAAATATCCGCCACAATCTCCCGTCCTGAGGCCAGCTGCGCGATGCTCGCTAATACCGATACACATGCCCAGCCCATAATCCACTGAATATCATGTGCTATTTTTTTCTCATTGCGTAAGGATCTGATCAGAAATACGATCAGCGCAACCGTAATCAGTCCATACGCAATCTCATATCCAAGCTTCATAGTCATAGATGAATCCTCCATCCGATTGCCCTGCTATTACTTTTATATTAGCAAAAAAGCACTCAAATGTCCAGATTATACGCCTCATCTGCGGTACGGTTTTCCGTTTTTCATACGCGCTACAAAACCCGCGCCCTCCTGCCACGGTCTGCACATGCCCTCAATGCAATCCCAGGAAAAACATACATCCTGATCGAGATTGTTCCGGCAGCGCTCCACGCCGGAATTACAGTCGATGACCGAGAAATGATACTTCTGCCGCAGGCATTCCTCCATGATGTCATACGTCATCCCATTATCGTACAGGTGGTAAAAATAGTCCTTATATGCCGCATACCCATCACCCGGAAGCAGCCGGCACATCGCATCCCAGTTATACTCGGTCAGATGCAGCTCGATCAGATCCAGATGGTCAAGTCCCAGTTCTTCAAGCATCGGCAGGCGCCTAAAGAGCTCATCCCTGTTCGGTGGGTACGCAGGTTCTTCTACCGTCACAATCATGCCCCGCGCTTTCGCGCATTTCATATGCTCATAGACCTCATCGGAGAAACCACTCGCAGACCAGTGAAAACGTACCTCCTGCACTCCGATATGCTGCAATCGTTCCAGCATCGCATCATCCGCTAAAATGCCATTGGTATATAAAAAGGTATACGGATGGATGCCCTTCGCATATATCAGCGGGTAGATCTCCTGCGCATAGCGTTCAAACGTATCTACATACAGCAATGTTTCACCAGATGAACAAAGCGACACGATCGCCGGACGATAATTGTCCATCTCACGGAGTTTGTATTTTGTAAATTCAATCTCACGCTGCTCCTGCTGCTCATTCAGCAGGACTTCTTCCCGCGTCGGATTATAATAACAGTATGGACAATGGCACATACACTGTGTTCCGTGAAATAAATTAATGGACTGCTCCCCACTGAAGCAGTCCCTGCATCCGAAGGAGATGCGGCCATAGTGAAAGCAATGCCCATTTGCATGCATCTGTGCCCCCATGGCCAGCAGCTCCTTTTGTCTTTTAAATTTTTGTTCCAATATCTCCTGATATGGTGCAACTCTCATAGCTCATATCCTTTTTATTCATTTGACAGATGAAGCACGCGCTCCTGGATCTCCTGGGTACGTCCCTGATTCCAGAATTGTGTACCGATATAACCGCAGGTTCTTCTCGCTACAAACAGTGTCTCCTGATCACGGTTGCCGCAATTCGGGCACTCCCAGACGAGCTTGCCGTTTTTATCCTTCACGATCTTGATCTCTCCGTCATAGTTACATTTCTCGCAGAAATCACTCTTGGTATTGAGCTCCGCATACATGATATTGTCATAAATATATTTCATGACCTCGAGCACCGCCGATATATTATGCTGCATATTCGGCACTTCCACGTAGCTGATCGCGCCGCCCGGGGAGAGCTTCTGAAACTCAGACTCGAATTTCAGCTTTGAAAATGCATCAATCTTCTCTGTCACGTGTACATGATAGCTGTTCGTAATATAATTTTTATCCGTAACGCCCGGGATAATGCCGTAGCGCCGCTGCAGACACTTTGCAAATTTGTACGTCGTAGACTCCATCGGTGTGCCATAGACGGAATAACTGATATTCTCCGCTGCCTTCCACTCAGCACACTTGTCATTGAGCCTCTGCATAACTGCGAGTGCAAACGGCTTTGCAGCCAGATCTGTGTGTGATTTACCGGTCATCCGGACACACATCTCATACAAGCCCGCATAGCCCAGTGAGATCGTGGAATAACCATCATATAGCAGCTTGTCGATGACCTCACCCTTTTTCAGGCGTGCCAGCGCTCCGTACTGCCACAGAATCGGAGCCACATCGGAAGGAGTCCCCAGCAGACGCTCATGACGGCAGCGCAGCGCCCGGTGGCACAGCTCCAGCCGTTCCTCTAAGATCTCCCAGAAGCGATCCATATCTCCGCCCGATGCACACGCGACATCCACGAGATTGATCGTGACGACTCCCTGATTGAATCTGCCGTAAAACTTATAGGAACCGTCCTCATTTCTCTGTTTATCCTCTACCGTCAGAAACGACCGGCAGCCCATGCATGTATACACATTGCCATCTTTGAGTTCACGCATCATCTTTGCGGATATATAATCTGGCACAAGACGCTTTGCGGAGCATCTCGCCGCAAGCTCGGTCAGATACCAGTATTTTGAATCCTCATGGATATTATCCTCATCGAGCACATAGATCAGCTTCGGAAATGCCGGAGTGATCCACACACCCTTGTCATTTTTGACACCCTGCATACGCTGGCGGAGTGTCTCCTCAATAACCATTGCCAGATCCTCGCGGGTCTGACCGTCTGCGACCTCATCCAGATACATGAATACCGTCACAAAGGGTGACTGACCGTTACAGGTCATGAGTGTATTGAGCTGATACTGGATGATCTGCACACCCTGTGTCACCTCACGTGCCAGCCGGGACTGTACCACGCGCTCGATAATTGCCTCATCCAGACGATCTCCACACTCCGTGCGCTCTGCAATGACTGATTCGCGGATCCGTTGACGGCTGATATCCACGAACGGTGCCAGATGTGCCAGTGAAAACGACTGTCCACCATACTGATTGGAAGCCACCTGTGCAACGATCTGTGTCGTCACATTACATGCGATGGAAAAACTGTGAGGCTTGTCAATGCGTGTGCCATTGATGACGGTTCCGTTTTCGAGCATGTCCTGCAGGTTAATCAGGTCACAGTTGTGCTCTTTTTGTGCATAATAATCCATATCATGAAAATGAATGATGCCTTCATTATGCGCATGGATGATCTCCTCCGGCAGCAGGATACGGTTGCTCAGATCCTTGCTGACCTCTCCTGCCATATAATCACGCTGTGTGGAATTGATAATCGGATTTTTGTTGGAATTCTCCTGTTTGACTTCTTCGTTGATGCGTTCGAGCAGTGCCAGAATGCCATTATCCGTCGAGTTTGCCTTGCGTGCCAGTTCTCTCGTATAGCGGTAGCGCACATATTTTTGTGCGACTTCATAGCCGCGCATCTGCATGATGCCCTTCTCCACCATATCCTGAATCTCCTCCACACTGACCGTGTGCAGCGATTCCGCGACCTGGTCCTTCACATTATTTGCGATCGCCCGGATCTGGCATTCGCTCAATTTATAGATATCTGCGATCTCATGATTTGCCTTGGAGACTGCACTTACAATCTTCTCCTCCTCAAAATCTACTTCTTTTCCGTCCCTTTTTATGATCCTGTAGTGTTCCATGTCTTCTCTCCGCTATTTTTCTACTCATACGGAAGTGCTGGCCGCCGTTTTTCGACAGATTTCGCACCTACAGACCCACTTCCGCTATCCTGTAATTATCATAGCCGATTCTTTTTCAAAATGGAACCCCTTTTTTGCAAAATATTGAACTTTTTTCGTTGTCAAGTACTAGATGTTGTGTTTTCTATTTTCTCTTTACTGAAATCTGTCACATCCGTCACACACAGGTGTTCTCCCTCAACCATAAAATGGATATCGTACCCTGCATAGGCGATCTTGTACACGCGCGTTGGATCACGGTGCAACGCCGGACGCGGATCCTGCTGCAAAAAAGCGATTGCTCCCGCCCGCTTGTCCTCTGGCAGGCGTGCTAGCAATTCTGCCGGGAAATCAACATCCAGCTCATGATCTTTCACACGGTCACCAAAACCGCCGATCGCATCGGGATGCGCATCGACATACGGCAGATACGGCTTCACATCATAGATGGGTGTGCCATCCATCAGATCCACACCTGCGACCATCAGTACCGGTCCATATGTCTCATCCTGCCGCAATCCGATCAGACGCACACATGACAATCCGATCGGATTCGGACGAAACGGAGAACGTGTTGCAAAGACTCCCATACGCGTTTTGCCCCCGAGGCGCGGTGGCTTGACCGTTGCTGACCAGTGGTCCCGCTTTGCCTCAGAAAACTCCCACAGCAGCCACAGGTGCGAATACTCCTCGATCCCGCGGAATGCCTCGATCTGGCGGTACTCCGGCTCAAAGATGATCTCACCGGCCAGTTCGTCCACGAGACTGCTCTGACGTGGGATGCCGAACTTTGTCGGAAAATCTGTGCGGATGTGGGCGATCACACGGATCATAGATTGTGTTGGCATGGTGCTGCCTCCTTTCATCTTCTCAAATATTTCGGAGTTTGCAAAACTACTTTGATCATCCGGTCTATGGCTGTGGGTGCAGCAGTATTCTGATCAAGCTGCTCCGGTTGCCCGGCGGTGTCTCGCTGTCTCTTCAGCCTTGGCTCGATGTGTCTTTCGCTTTGCTCACACACATAGCCGGCGGCTTTCAGTCATGCCTGGAGAATCGTTAGCTAAGCGCTCGCACTTCGCTGGGCAAAAGTCGCAGTTGACAGAAACCACTGCACCCACAGCCATAACTCTGCGCTATAGTTCGTTTAAGCAGCGCGAGCAGAGTCCTCTGGTTACTTCGTATACAGTTTCGCCCTGTGCCTCAGCATATATCCGCCTCCGATCAGATCTGCGAGCGCCCACCCGATCGGCACAGACACCCAGATGCCCCGCACACCGATCAGCGGGATTGCTGACAGTGCATATGCCAGCACGACACGCGTGCCGAGTGACGCGATCGTGAGGATCACAGACATCATCGGCCGGTTCATCGCGCGGTAATAGCCATACAGTAAAAACAGAATGCCGATACCGATATAGCATGCGCCCTCAATGCGCAGATATTCCACTCCGGTCTGTATGATCTGCTGTTCATCCGCTGAGATAAATATTCCCATGAACTGCGGTGCAAACACACAGACGAGCACACTGATCACGATACAGAACGCCCCGGAGAGGCACACCGCGCTGTGCACCCCCTTTTTGATGCGTTCAAATTCACCTGCACCATAATTTTGTGCTACATACGTTGAAAACGCATTGCCAAAATCCTGTACCGGCATATAAGCAAATGAATCGATCTTGACTGCTGCTGCAAATGCCGCCATCGTGACTGCTCCAAAGCTGTTGACGAGTCCCTGCACCATCAGAATACCAAAGTTCATGATCGACTGCTGCAGACTCGTGAGCATCGACAGCTTCCAGATATCAGACAACAATGCACTGCTCCATCTGCAGTCCGCGCGCCGTGGGATCAGCTCCGGCACACGATACAGCGTGTACACCAGAATGCCGGCTCCAGACACATACTGTGCGATCACCGTCGCACCTGCCGCTCCGCGCAGCCCCAGATGCAGTACCGGAACTGCGATCAGATCCAGTACGACATTTCCGACTGCTGACAGTGATAAAAAGATGAGTGGTACAACGGAATTTCCGACCGCCCGCAGGACATTTGCACAATAATTATATAGAAACGTCGCAGTCATGCCCGCAAAAATCACCAGCAGATACATCCGCATGCCGCCTTGTACCTCTGCCGGCACACGCAGCAGCCATAAAATACCATCCAGTCCGGCATAGACTCCGATATTTAACACGACTGACACCGATAGGATCAGACAAAATGACATAAAAATACACTGGCGCATCCGCTGTGACGCGCCCCTGCCATACTCCATAGAGATCGATACACCACTACCCATACACAACCCCAGCATGATCGATGTGAGAAATGTCATCAACGTATAGGATGAACCGACTGCGGCTAATGCATTCGATCCGAGGAATTTGCCGACCACCCACGCATCCGCGAGATTGTACATCTGCTGCAGCAGGTTTCCCGCCATGAGCGGCAGTGCAAATTTAACCATATTAGATGTAATAGAACCCTTTGTAAAATCCATACTGTGATCCGGCGATTCTGTTTGGACACAACGCATATGTGTCCTTGTAATATTTCTGATACAGAACCGCTACTTACCTTCCTTCCAGTTATTTACATGCTGCGCAAATGGGAAGTTCTTCTCACCCTTCGGATACTCCTTATCCAGATACACTTCCCGGATGTCACGCTCTGCCGCCTGCACTTCCAATAACAGCTCATTCGATGACATGCGAAGCGCTCCACCAGAACTGACCGTCAGCTGCTCGAGTCCATCCGAGGTAGCGACGGTCACTTTGACCTTCTTTCCGAGTGTGCGGACATATTCCTCGATATACATATCCGCCGTCTGTCCCTCGCGCGTAAATACGAGATGGATATTGTGATAATCCTGCTCACTGCCTGCACCGCCTTTTCGCTTGTACGCATCATATACGACGATCAGATGGCACTTTTTATAGCCCTGATAATTGCACAGAATATCATTCAGACGATCACGGGCCGCATCGAGATTGTGCGCCGCCAGTGCCTTCAGATCCTCCCAGGCAAAGATCACGTTATAGCCGTCTACGATCAGGTATTCATCTGGTGCCGCTGCCGGTTTTCTCGGATAAGAAGTATCCTCCGGACGGCGAAGCCGTGATGCATAGGACTTGGTCTTTTGCATCGGCGCACTGCTCCGCTCGTAGCCCAGATCCGTATCCGTCGCTCCGGTTCTGCGCTTCACTTCACCGAAAGTACGGGTAAATATTTCTTTCAATTCCTGCTCATCCGCGTAGCCACCACCACTCGAGCGGCTCGCGCGTGCTGCTTCCCGCGCCTGCAGAACGCGCGCCTGTTCCTCTAAAAGTGCCTGTTCATAAGCCTCCATATCGATGGAACCGAGCACATGGATACCGTTCGGATCAGATGCCGCATCCGCAGAAAAACCGCTGTCCAGATGCATGTATTCTTCCACTGCGTACCACGGCACGACAAAGCCTGCCCCATGCGCACAGAACACCGATCCGGTCGGATGATCCAGATCTGCCTCACTGTCATAGCCGATCTCCGCTACGATCTCCTGCTGGCGCTTTTCATCCACCGGTTCATATCCGGACAACTCTAATGTCAACCGTCCACAGCCTCTCGTGTACGCATTGACCTCAGATAGATACCCCTGCATCTGCTCTGCCGGTGCGGTTCCCATCAGTCTGGTCATCATTCCGTCCGCTGCCGTCTCGGGCGGCTCAAAACTGCCTTTCATCCGCTGGATATCTGCCATCGCATGTCCGATCTGGTCGGTCGGCACATCAAGGACAAACCGGTAATATGGCTCGAGCAGCACACTCTGTGCCTTTTTCAATCCCTGTCTGATCGCGCGGTACGTCGCCTGGCGGAAATCGCCGCCCTCCGTATGCTTCTGATGTGCGCGTCCGGTCAGAAGCGTGATCCGCACATCAGTGACCGGTGCACCGGTCAGCACACCCGGATGCTCGCACTCCTGTATATGCGTCAGAATCAGCCGCTGCCAGTTACGGTCGAGCACATCCTCCTTGCACGCAGTCGCAATCTCTATCCCACTGCCGCGCTCACCCGGCTCGAGCAGCAGATGTACCTCTGCATAATGGCGCAGTGGTTCATAATGTCCGACGCCTTCTACCGGAGCAGCGATCGTTTCCTTATATACGATATGTCCTTCCGCGAAGGAGACTTCCTCATGAAAACGCTGCCAGATCAGATTCTTCAGCACCTGTGTCTGCACCTCCCCCATGAGCTGCATATGGATCTCCCGCGAACGCTCATTCCAGATCACATGCAGCAGCGGATCTTCCTCTTCGAGCTGCCGCAGCTTTCCCAGAAATACAAATGCATCACAGGTCTCCGGCAGCACGAGCCGATAAGTCATCACAGGCGCGAGGCTCGGCGGAGCCAGTGCATTTAATGCGCCGAGTCCGTCTCCGGCAGACGTAGCCATAAGTCCCGGCAGTGCACACACATCGCCCGCACACACTTCATCGACTGTCTCGTATTTTGTCCCGGAATACAACCGGATCTGGTTGATTTTTTCCGGCTCATCCGCACCTGTATCGAGCACCTGCTTCACCTGTAACCGGCCTCCGGTCAGACGCAGCCAGCTCAGACGGTTTCCGGCATCATCGCGGGAGATCTTAAAGACACGTGCACCAAAAGCATCATCCGCATCCCAGTGCGGCTCCGGCAGATACTGCTCCATACCATCCAGCAGTTCACGCACTCCCTCATCCTTTAGTGCTGTACCAAAAAAGCAGGGGAAGATCTTCCGCCCCTGTACACACGCTGCGAGCTGTCCCTCGTCCAGCGTTCCATCTGTCAGGAACTGGTTCAACAGTTCTTCCTCACACATGGCTATATTTTCCATCCACTGCGCATCATGTTCTACACAAAAATTCTGACATCCGTCAGATAGTTCCTGCTGCAGATGCGCCATCAATTCTTCCTGCTGCCGGTCTGACAGATCCATTTTATTGATAAATAAAAATACCGGAAGCTGATAGTGCTCAAACAGCTTCCACAGTGTCCTCGTATGGCTCTGTACGCCGTCCGTCGCACTGATCACGAGCACGGCAGCATCGAGCACGCTCAATACACGCTCCATCTCTCCTGAAAAATCAACGTGTCCCGGCGTATCGAGCAGTGTGATCTCGCGATCCCTCCAGATAAAACGTGCCTGCTTGGAAAAGATCGTAATACCGCGCGCCCGCTCCTGCTCGTCCGTGTCTAAAAAGGCATCCTTATGATCCACGCGCCCTAAGGAGCGGATCACACCTGCTTCGTAAAGAATACTTTCCGACAGTGTGGTCTTTCCTGCGTCTACGTGGGCAAGAATGCCGATACTTCTCTTTTTTTCCATTTATGAATATGCGGTTCTGAAATAATCGTTCAACTGTTTTAATGAACGAACCAGAATCTCCAGTTCCTCCTCTGATAGATTAGCCTTGGCATTGGCGATCATCTGTTCGTGGAACTGCTTGTGATGCTCATAAGCCGCCTTGCCACGTTCCGTCAGCGTCAGATAGACAACACGCTTGTCCTTGTCACTGCGGGTCCGGACGACATATCCATGCTCCACCAGGCCATCCACCGCCCTTGTGAGCGTTCCAGTCGTGACAGACATGAGCTTCGCGACCTCAGAGCTGCGCTTTGCCTCACCGAGCCCGATCGCCTCTACAATATGCATATCATTGTTTGTCATATCGGAAAATTCTTCTGTGATCAGACATTTCCCCTCTATATCCATCAGATCCTGAAACAAATGGACCAGCACTTCATTCAGTGTCTCGTCTGTGTTCATATTACGACTCCTTTACCACTTGATCACCGCGGCTCCCCACGTCAGACCGGCGCCAAATCCGGCCAGAACGATATACTCGTTTTCTTTTATCATATCATTTTTATTCAAATAATCCAAGAGGATCGGTACACTTGCCGCAGAAATATTACCACATTCCTGTAAATTCATCGGAAACTTCTCAAGTGGCTGTCCCAAACGTTTTGCGACAGCAGCTATAATACGGCTGTTTGCCTGATGCAGCACAAAATGGTCAATGTCTGCCAATGACACTCCCGCCTGTTCCACTGCTTCTGTCACCACACGCGGCACAGTGCCCACCGCAAACCGATACACCGCCTGGCCATCCATCTCCACATACATATGCTCCGGCTCATGCGCAGTATACGGATTGACGAGCGGACGTCCCCCACAGGATAAGACACCGCCCCGTGAGCCATCCGAATACTGGACAAATGACTTCAGCCCACGCTCTGCCTCATCCGGCAATTCACGGATCACAGCAGCTCCTGCGCCGTCACCAAAGAGCACACATGTCCCGCGGTCTGTCCAGTCCATCATCTTTGAGAGTGTCTCTGCTCCGATAATCAGCGCATTTTTATATACACCGCTCTGCAGATATACAGCCGCCGTATTCAGCGCAAATAAAAATCCGGAGCACGCTGCGTGCAGATCAAACGCGACTGCGTGTGATGCACCGAGCGACGCCTGTACTTCACAGGCGAGTGTAGGCAGCACATGATCCGGAGACAATGTCGCCGCAATGATCAGATCCAGCTCACCGGGCTGTATGCCAGCCCCTGCAAGTGCCTGTCTCGCTGCATCCACGGCCAATCCACTCGTCGTCTCCTCCACTGCCAGATGTCTGGCCCGTATGCCGGTGCGGGTGCTGATCCACTCGTCCGATGTATCCATAAACTGCGCGAGGTCATCGTTTGTGACTCGCTTTGCGGGAAGCGCACTTCCGGTTCCACATATTTTTATCATCCCATACTCCTTATCTGCAATCTTAGAACTTCCGAAAACGCTCGTATCTGGCTGCTGCCAGCTCCTCACCGCTCTTTTTCCGATTATCCCTTAGAAAACGTTTCAACTCGCGCTTCATCGCACGTGCGATCGACTCACATGCCGCCTGGTCTGCACCGCCGAATTCCGGGATGATTCCATCGATTACACCGAGTGAAAGCAGATCCTGTGCCGTGATCTTCATGACGGATGCAGCTTCCTTCGCGCGTCTGCCATCCTTCCATAATATAGAAGCAAAACCTTCCGGTGAAAGGATCGAGTATACCGCGTGTTCCAGCATCCATACCTCATTGCTGACTGCCAGAGCGAGTGCACCGCCACTGCCACCCTCACCGATCATAAATGTAAACGTCGGCACATGCAGGTCACTCATCTCATACAGATTCCGCGCGATCGCCTCACCCTGTCCGTTTTCTTCTGCCTCCATGCCCGGATAGGCACCGGATGTATTGACAAATGTAATGATGGGTCTGCCGAACTTTTCTGCCTGCTTCATCAGCCGCAGTGCTTTGCGATATCCCTCCGGCGAAGGCATCCCATAATTGCGCGCTGCGCACTCTGCGATCGAGCTGCCCTTTTGGATACCGATCACAGTCACTGGCTGGCCGTCCAGCCAGGCGATACCACCAATGATCGCCGGATCATCACGAAAATACCGGTCTCCATGCAGCTCCATGAAATCATCAAACACTGCCGCAATATAGTCCTTTGTCTGCAGACGGCTCATCTGTCTCGCCTCACGCACTTTTTCCCAGGCACTTTTCTCCTTCTCGCGGCTGGCGCGTTCACGCATGAGTTCCGTCGGCTCATAATTATCATTTTCCCGCATCGGATCAAAGTTCGCCACACCACTGACCGCATGGCATTTCAACAACTGATACAGCGTCAGTTTCAGATCCTTTCGCTCCACGATGCGATCCACAAATCCATGCTGCAGCTGAAATTCTGCTCTCTGGAATCCCTCCGGCAGCCGCTGTCCGATCGTCTGCTCGATCACACGCGGGCCGGCAAATCCGATGAGTGCACCAGGTTCTGCCAGGATCACATCACCGAGCATCGCAAAGCTCGCTGTCATGCCGCCAGTCGTCGGATCAGTCAGCACCGATATATAGAGCAGCCCTGCCTTTGCATGCTGTTTGAACGCTGCCGATGTCTTGGCCATCTGCATGAGCGAGATGATACCCTCCTGCATACGTGCACCGCCGGAACAACAGAATAAGATCACCGGTAATCGTTCCTCAGTCGCCCGTTCGACCGCTGCCGCTATGCGTTCACCGACGACATGCCCCATACTACCCATCAGAAACCGCGCATCACAGACACCAAGCACTGCTTCCATGCCATAGATTGTGCCTTTTCCGACTGTCACGCCCTCGGTCAGTCCGGTTTTTTCACGCGTATCCTGTACTTTCTGCTCATACATTGGAAAATCCAGTGGATTGATCACATCCGATGTTTCCTGAACAAACCACGGTGTGAAGCTGTCCTCATCTACAACCATACGCAGACGGTTGTTTGTCCGAACCCGGAAATAATAGTTACATTTCGGGCAGATATATTTTTTCCTGATTACCTGCTCTTTACTGACTGCTTCTCCGCAATTTTTACAGACGATCTGCTCCTCCTGTGGCGTCTGAACTAAAACAATATCTTTCTCTTTTTTTCTCGATTTTAATAATGCTGACATTTGTTCGCTCCATTTATCGTACACAAATCTCTTCTACTGATCCTCTCACCCGATTGCAAACGTAAGCTGCGCCTGGCATACAAGTCTGCCATCCACATAGGCCTTCGCACTGCCTACACCGATCGGCCCCTTTTCCTTTATAATCTCAGTCTCCAGCGTGAGTACATCACCCGGCAGCACCTTCTGTTTAAACTTTGCATGATCGATACCAGCAAAATAAGCTGTTTTTCCTTTGTTTTCCTCTTTTGAGAGAATGGCTACCGCTCCAGTCTGTGCCAGTGCCTCCACAATCAGTACTCCCGGCATCACAGGTTTCCCCGGAAAATGCCCCGCAAAATATGGTTCATTATAGCTGACACATTTTTTCGCGACTGCACGCACGCCGACCTCCAGTTCCTCTACCGTATCGATCAGCAGCATCGGCTGTCTGTGCGGAATGATCTCCATGATCTCTGTTGTCGTAAGCAATGACATCACGCTTCCTCCCATCTGTGAAACAGCAGGCTGGCGTTATGTCCGCCAAAGCCAAGCGAATTGCTGAGTGCATAAGGAACAACTTCTTCATAAGCGCTCTTACAATAATTCAGATCCAGTTCCTCATCCGGAGTCTCATAGCCAACGGTCGCATGGATATAGCCCTCCTCAATCTGTTTCACACAGGCGATCGCCTCCACTGCACCGGCTGCACCGAGCAGATGGCCGATCATAGACTTGGTCGAGTTGACCTTCAGATTGGCAGCATGTGCACCGAATGCCAGCTTGATCGCGCGCGTCTCAAATAAATCATTATGATGGGTCGCTGTGCCATGTGCATTGATATACGTGATCTCCTCCGGTGCCACACCTGCATCATCCATCGCATTTGTCATTGCACGCGCGGCTCCTGCTCCATCTTCTGCCGGTGAAGTGATGTGGTACGCGTCCGAAGAACAGCCATATCCGACCAGTTCTGCATAGATATGTGCGCCACGGCCTTTCGCATGTTCCAGTTCCTCGAGAACCAGTACGCCTGCACCTTCACCCATCACAAAGCCACTGCGGTTTTTATCAAACGGGAGCGAACATT
>JBNMKT010000038.1:0-16846 GCA_050874485.1 bacterium | reverse complement strand
CTCATGATGACGGTGGTATGTCTCGGCATCATGACTGTCTGCACGGATCCCGATATGGCTGCTGCCAGTGTCCCTACACTGTTTATGGTGCAAAAAGGCATCGGCAGCCGCTATCTGACACCACTCATCTCTGTCCTGATCATCCTCGGTGCGGTATCGACTGCAGTCAATATGGTCGCAGCTATGGTAAAACGTGTGTCAGACGGACTGCGCGCACATGCAGCACCTGTCCCGGAAAAAAATGTCAAAAACAAACAGCAGAAGATCTCCTCACGTGAAATCGCGATTGCACTCATCTGCTGTCTGATTGATTTTGCTATCGCACAATTTGGTCTACTGACCCTGATCCAGAAAGCATATAGTTTTCTGGCTTATCTGGCGATACCGGTCATTCTGGTGCCTTATGTCATACATATGCTCGTGCGGCGTAATTAAACATTCTCAAAACGGGCTGTTTCGGCGATCAGCAGCTTGTTGGGGATCCACCGTTCTGGCATCAGCCAGTTACACAGGCGCTCATACCGGTCATTGGTCAGTACGACCCGGGTCTCTGTATCCAGCGTATATTTTTTAAGGGCAGTCTGCATGGCTTCCCGTAGAAGGACATAGACATCCTGCTCTGACCCGGAATCGAATAATACCGGATACAATACGTTTTCTCCCGTATCTGATTCGGAATACTGTGTATACTGCATAATACACTGGACAACAAGTGCCCCACAAATCTGCTCCCCATCCATCAGGAAATAACTAAGATCCGGGTCATAACAGCTGTCGATGCCATGACTCATATCATAGAGTACCGCCGTCTCATGCATCGCTGCCAGATATGCGATACCATCCCGGATCTTCTGGGTCGTCAGCTTACGGAATGGGATGATATTGCTCCCGGACTTCCGGGTCTGCTGACTATGCTGGAAGAACGGATGGGCTGCCAGTGTCCGCAGATCCGTGAACCATTCACCCGCCAGTTTCCGCTCCTGCTCAAACAGGCGTTCCTTAAAATACTGTTCCTGTCCGCGACAGATAAGTTCCCGTCCATACTCCTCATTGATATAGGCTTTCAATGTCTGAAAACCAGCATTTTTTGCCATCTCAACTGCCTTCAGCAGGAGCTGCTCACCTACACCCTGCATCCGGTAGTTTACAGACACACACAACCAGTCAATAATCAGCGACTGGCCGCTGACCGAACAGATCAAAAGACCTGCCGGGATATCCTCCCCGGTTGCCTGCTTCCGGTCTGTTGCAGCCAGCGCATATGTACCCGGAAATTCCAGCCAGCTCATCATCTGGAACGGATCCATATCCATAAAAAAATCTCTTTGTTCCTTTGTCAAACATGATATTTTCATCTGTCTTTTTTCTCTCCGATCACTTTTTTACCACTTATCACCGGCACACCTTTCTTTCCCGGAAACAGTTTATCCGTTAATACCCGCGTCGCATCATTACATCGATGGATCACTACTTTTGTATCCGCCGGATAATTTGCTACCAGATGTCTGATTGTATACCTGATCATACCGATCATATCCTGCTTGCCCGCAGGTTCAGACGCGTAAAAGAGTTCTGCCTCCAACGTATCTGAGACCTGCTTATGTACGAGCAGCAACCCACACACCCTGCCATCAATCAACACACAGGATGACAGCTCCGGCTCAAACCAGTTCACCGGTAGTACTGCCAGATCCGGCAGTATCCCGGTGCGTCTGCGGTAGATACAGTTGTCTATGCCCCTGCGCATCTGATTGAGTGTCAGTGAGCCAATGGATGTGACATTTTCCGGCAGCTGTGCCTTTTCCGAAAGTGGCAATGCCAGAAAATCTGCCACAGTAAGCGTCAGATCGCTGCTCTCTGCCGAATGCTGCAACGTGTACCCCAGCATGTCGAACAATGCCTCTTCTGTCCCATGTGTTTTCCCATCAAACTCAAATGATATAGAGGCCACATCATCGCGTTCACAATTTTGACCACATGTAACCAAGAGCGGCAGCCCAAAATCATTATTTCTGGCATAATAGCTGACCAGATGCGCTGTCTTGGACTCATCGGTACCATCTGCCTGCACTTCGGTTCTCCATACCAGAACAGCTTCCGGCTGGTCATTCTTCATCTGAAGTGCTATCGCGTGATAACAGTCCCGGCCGATATGTTCCACTGCATCTGCATCTAAATACGGCAAATATTTGTTCTGGTTTTCCTTTGTAATTGTCACAAACTTCATTGTCCAGCATTCTCCTCGCTATTCTTAATTGTCGCACTTTCCTGCTCGATATCGTTTTTCCACTTTTCGATGTCAGCTACCAGCTGCTCCAGTTTTTGTGCATCCAGATGCTTTTTCTTACTGATCTGCTTGAGCTGCTTTTCCCATTCACTGATCTTCTCAGGCACGATCACATGCGGATATGCTTTCAATAGATTCAGGCTCATCGTCAATGAATCACTGTTCAGACACCTCCGTGCTTCGTCAAGAAGTTCCTCCTTTTTTTCCGCATCCGTCTCCGTCTGTGCCTGCGCCAAAGCGTCACACCCGGCAGCGACATTGGAATGCACTACCCTAAGACCGGTGTTGATCTCATCTGCATTCGCCCTGAGCTGCTCCTGCCGCTCTTCCACGGACTGGGATCCGATGGTCTGTTCGATCTCACGGGCCGCAAGATGGATCTCATCCTGCAGGGTCTTCAATGCATCCACATCTTCCTCTGCCACGATGCGCTCCAGCCGTGTACACCAGTCCTTGATCCGGGACTGTTTGATGACTTTTGATTTTTTCGGGATACTGAGCAGAAGACCCTTTAAGGAATCGCCATCCCATTTACCATTTTCCTCCTGCCATCCCAGCAGCTTGGTTCGGAGGCTCTCCTGGAATTCTTCCAGTGACATGGTCTCCAGTATGCTTTCTTTTTTCTTTATCATCTCAATACCGCTCTCTGACTGTAAATCCGTAAAACCTAAGATATCGATTACCTCTTTACCATCTGCCCGCAGCTTCTCGTCTTTGGTCGGCTCAGGTGCCTTTCTGCGCGATTTATCCTCATCACTAAGGATCGATCCATACCGCCATACACCCATAAAGCCCAGCTTGTGGATCGTCGCACCAGCGCGCTCCATCATGACCTTACCCATCGTCTCATAGAACTCATCCACATCTGTTTCAAAACGTTCATCATCCACCCGGTCGATCGTGCGCACGCGCTGCAGTAACGCCTGCTCATACAGGTTTATAAACAGCTGTTCCTGACGGATCCGCTCCTGCCACTGACCGTTTTTCTTCGCCGTCTGGTAATCGTCATAGGCTTTCTTCAGCTCTATGCCATGATTATCCTCCTGTGCAAACCATGATTTCATCTCATCTGCAAACGCACGCTGGTCGTCCATTTCCAGCTTCTTGCAGACAGCTCCCAACAGGCCTTCACCCTCACCGTTCATATGATACAGCTGTTCGGTCTGCTCCATCAGCTGGTTTTCAACTTCTTTGCGTTCTGCCTCTGATGCCTGCCCATTTTTTGTTAACATCTCATATTTGCTGAGATTCTGTAAAAATGCATCTGCCAGTCTGCCCCTTGACATGGATGCAAGCTGCGTATAGCAGTCTGTCAGCTTATCCTTCGGAGGCTCTTTTTCATCCAGATATTGCACAATCCTCTGCTGCAATTCATGATACTGTGCAACCAGTGCTTCATCTTCTTCCCCACACACATGCTCAATGCTGTCTACTGCTTCATTTAACTGTTCGATCAGTAATGCCCGGTATGTTTCATTATAAATCCCAATACGGAAAATATTCGCACCATTGTCCATCTGTTCTCCCATATTTTTCAGAGCCCTGATCTTATAAGGTATTTTTCGGTTCAGCAGGTCATTGGGCAGAGTCTCTTTGTTCAGTTCCGTATGGAGCTTCTTCTTCACAGTGGTCTCTATATTTTCCGGCTTTGGATTGTTTTTGCTGTCATCTTTCCACCGGTTCTTCTCTATCAGATATCGTGCGATTTCCGGCTGCACCTCAGTCAGAAGATCGGTCTGGGCTTCCGGCTGGCGGACAAGCAGGCTCTGAATACTGGTTTTGAGCATTTCGATGCTCTCATTCATCTCAGTCACAGTATTCTGCAGACGCAGCTGGCACTGTGAGAAATTGTACACAGCAGCGGGCAGTTCAAGTCCCAGCTCCTGCGCCTTGAGCAGTGCCACAGCGATACGCAGTCCCGCCTGCTCACGTCCATCTGTCGTGATCGCATCCTGGAATACCGCATTCAGGAGCGTCTTCTTATTCTGATAGTTTGCCTCGGATTTTTTAGAGAGCAGCATATGGAAACCATGACGGAAGCCCTCCAGATTGCCGGCGGCAGCCGCACACAGCATATGCATGATATATATCTGCTGATCCTTCGTGAGCTGTGTCGCATTACCGAAATCGATCACAGTTGCCTTCTCATCATCGACCATGATATTTCCGGCATGCAGGTCGCCATGATAAAAGCCCTCATCGTACACACCTGACAGAATCCATTTCCGGACGAGCTCTGTCACGTATTTCTGGCGTTTAATCAGCTGCTGCTGCATCTTGCCCAGCTTCTCTAACACTTCATATCCGCTTCCGGTCTCACCCATGTTTTGGATCTCATCCATGAGCCTTTTGTGCTCCTGTTTGACTTCTTCGAGATATTTGTCGACAGTCGTACCTGGTGCTTTCTCCAATACAAGGGCATTTGTATCCGGATTTACCAGATTACTCAGTTTCATCGTCTGTACGGTATTCGCACCTTTATTGTAGACATCACCGAGCTTGACATTTTTTGCCTCGATACGCAGATCCAGTTCTTCTTCGATACGTTCGAGCTGTCCCTGGTAGGTCGCCAGCATACCGCCCTGTTCATCTGTCTCCCGTGCATACCGCAGCATCTGCTCCTTCTCACGCTCCATATGGTTGCGCACATCGGGCCTGAGCATTTTGATCACGACTTCTTTTCCTTCTTTTCCAAGTCCCGTTCCATGGATCCTGCACAGAAATGCCTGCCCGATGGATGCCGCGCCGAGTGACCGTGTCACCGTGATATCTTCGATCGTTTTTTGGGAGGCCTTGATCATCTTTAACAGCCGGCTCCTCACAATCTCCTCAGGGATCGGTGAAAGATTCGATTTCATATCCGCAACCGCCGTCCGCAGGATCTCCGGCATGGAACTCGTCGGCATACCCTGCAGCATCTTGTGCATCAGCGGTCCTGCGCCCTTTAAAAATCCACCCAGGAACATACCCATCTGACGGTCAACCGCCTCCTGGTCTGCCTGTTCCCCTGCCTTTACCTGCATCGGTTTCATGTCACGCAGTGCCGATGCCATCATTGCACGGCGGTCGATATTCCTCGCATCACGGAAATAGTTCGTCAGCACCGTCTTCATGAATTTGCCCTGTCCTTCTTTTCCCCTGGAAGCTTCTTCCAGAATCTGGGACAGCGTCTTAGGCTTTTTGCTGTCTTCTTTTTTATCCTTATCCTCTTCTTTTGCATCAAAAACGGTATTGACCGCTTCTGTGACCTTCTCCTGGATTGCATTGACCTGCGCACTTACCTGGCTATCGATATCCGCATCCAGATCCCGGAACTGATTCATCATAGTCTGACGCATCTCCTGCAGCTCATCCGCAGGCATTCCGGTCATTTTTGCCAGATTTTTGATCATCTCCGGTGTCATCTTATCACTCAGTGCCAGACTCAGCGCACCGGTAAGTTTCGTCGATGCAAACCAGCCGGTTCCTGCAAATTCACGCAGCTTTTGTACCGCCTCAGAAGCAAACAGATCATTGATCTGCCCCCGGATGCCCTCTGTCATGTCCTCAGCACCCGGCACCCGCAATTTGTTTAACATGCCATCCAATATCTTCGGATCGAGGATCATCTTTGCCAGCAGGGCTGCATGGCTGTGGAACAGCAGGCGGATACGGTCCGCCGGCTCTCTGCGCTCCATATCAGTCTTCCATGTGTCTTTGGAAAAGATCAGATCTGCAAGCAGATCCTTGATCTCTGCCTCATCCTTCGTCCACTGGATCTCGTCCGGCTTTACCTGCTGCTTCTGTGGCGCAGGCATATTGACTTTTCCAATGACTTTCTTTTCTTTCTTCTCCTGCTCTAAGATACGCAGCATCTCTAATGTATCAGACTCATTGATCATATCCGGATTCATGGCATTGATTTTTTCGACTTCTTCTTTCACTCCGGTCTGATCCATCATGTTATTTAATACATGGGTCGCTAATGCCGAAAGTACCTGGATCGGGACATTGTTAAAATATGCCGCCGGCAGCTGCACGGTCTGTTCCAGTACATTTAAAAACAGTGTACGGTTGGCTTCTCCCTCCTGATCAGTAATATTTTTCTGCGCATCGACCACTGCATCCATGAGCACGTCAAAGGTCGCCTTTTTGCCATAACGGTCAACATGCCCGCTGATATCGAGTTCCAGACGCGAGGCAAGCAGCGATGCCTGATACGGCATCGGGATTCTCTGGCGGCCAACCTGCATCTCCAGCACGCCGTTTTCCCTCTGCGTGAGACGTACATTGACACCTGCAATATTGATATCCTCCGAACGTGCTCCACCATCCATAAATGTGCGCAGTATATAACGCAGATCCAGAAGACTCTTGGCAGTCTGATCCTGATCTTTTTTGATCAATGATGACGGCTCCTTCGTCAGCAGCAGCACCGCAGCGACATCACGGTCCATACCTGTCAGGTTGCCAAGCAAAGCCTCCGATTCACTGATCAGTATCTGCGATTCATTCTGTTCGTCTTCTGTATCATACTGTGATTGCAGGGGACTTTTTTCCTGTATGAGTTTTGTCTGTTCCTGAATCGTAGCCGCATCCGCAATACGGTTTGCAGCCTCAGCAAATGAGAAATTGTCACGGAGCAGCCCTCTGAGATGGTCATAACCGGCACCAAACCTTGTCCGTTCCAGTTCTCTTGCGACCAGTTCCATATCCTCCGGCGAGGCTGCCCCCTGCTCCTGCCCGGTCAGCACATCCTGGATATGTGTGCCCAGCACACGCAGTTCATGTGCTTCATCTGCGGTCAGGCCGTCATTAAATGCCACCTTCTGCAGCTGTGCCAGGCGCTGCAGACTCCGACCCAGGTCTGCCAATCCATCCATTCCCCTCTTCACGCGCACGGAATTTCCTTCCCACGCCTGACTCTCCGGCAGCTTCTGCTCCACGAGCGCGGTCAGTCCGGCATCTCCGTCTGCGGCAAACATATGGACTCTCGATTTCGTAAATGCCTGCTCCAGCTGTGGCTGCCCATGATAACGGAATACTGCTTCACTCATATACTTTCTCAGCTCATAATCTGCCGCCAGTGCACCCTCCGATGTCACTGCAGCCGTGCGCGCAATCGACAATGCCATCACACGGTTTATGAGTTTTCTGTCTCCGGCAAGACGGTTAAAATCTGCCGGTCTGCCACCGTTCAAACGGCACATCGCCTTGTAAGTATTTTCCAGATCGCGGAATGCCTGTCCTCTGAGCAGGTTGATATTTCCCTTGACCAGATTATCCATCTGGTGCTTATTTAATTCAGGTACTTTTACGCCCTGATTCTTTGCTTCCTCAAGAATTGAAGCTACCTGTTTGCGCAGCACCTTCTCATGTTCTGATTTTGTGCGCGCATCAGCCTCATCCTGACGGCTGCCTGACAACTGTTCTTCGACTGCCAGCGCCAGCCGGTGTTCAGCCGGTACAGCCTCCTTTCCCTCCCGGAGTACCTTATCCACGGGAGATGTAAGATCATTGACCATCGCTATGATCTCTCCAACTACCGCACGTGAGATCGGACGGATCGACAGGCTCTCTGACATGCCAAGCTGCTGGAATAAACGTATACGCATCGCAGGTGTGAACGGTATACCGCCCTGTTCGAGCCTGTCACCCACGACCTTCAGAAAATGTGATGCCAGATGATAGTTCTGTACAGACTCCACACCCCGGGACATCGAAAACTTGCCATTATTGATCATACGGAGGTTCTGTCCGTCAAATTCGATCTGTCCCCGGTTATGCGTACCCAGCATACGTGCAAAATCCGAAAAACCCAACTGACTCATCGGATCTGTCTGCCCCATCTGTGCAGATACCTGATCCTGCCCGGCTGCCTGCATCACATTCCGTGCTGCTTCTAATAAATCCTGTCCATTTTTCTCCTGCAGATCAAATGAACCATCCGCCAGCAGCTGTTTTGCTGTGGCAAGCTGAGCCTGTTCCCTGCGCAGTGATGCCAGTTCATCCGCCACTGCCTGCTTGCGCTGTTTTCCATTCTCAAAGAATGGGGCTCTGTGGTCGCAATAATACTGGCAATGTGAGATGGCCAGCAGGTAAGCAGCCTCGAGCTGTTCCATATATCCGTTTATATTTTCCTGGTCGAGTGGTTGCTGCAGCAGTGCCTCGAGCTGACGGACGCTGTCCTTGGCATCCTTCATCATATCGCTGTCACCGGTAAAGCTATCCTTCTCCAACAGCAACTGTGCGATAGTTCTTCCGGATACAGCCGCTTCACGGACCGCCTCTTTATTTTCAATATGTAAAGTAACGGCCTGCGGAAGCTGTATCTGCCCCACCGGATTCTGTGCCTGTTCCTGCAGTGGCTGCTGCTTTATCATGGACTGATTCTGCTGTTGCTCTTGCTGCTCTGCCGGCATCGTCAGCTGCTGTGGTTCTTTTTCCTTATACAGGTTTTCGTGATGAATTGACATATCTGTTTTCCTCCTGTTGTATATTCATTTCTGACAGACCCGTGCATGTTCTGCCCGTTTCCAGATCTATGGTTTTAAATTAAAATATATCACCGATGGGATTCTGCCTTTGCTGCTGATATAGCCTCTGTACCTCATGGACACGTACCTTCAGCTGTTCCAATTCCCTGGGAGTCAATGCATGCCCCAGCCTGAAATCGATCAGTTCATCGCTGAGAGTACCCAGCTGATCCAATATCATCTTCTGGTCGCCGTTGAGCCTGTCGGTTCCAAACAATGTATCCAGCGTCACATTTCCCCTGTACTGCTCATCCAAGGACTTTTCTTCAAAGGCATCCTCATGATCTTTCGAGCATACCTGTGTGACTGTCCACCTTGACGTACCATCGCGCACCTGCTCTATCTCGATCTGTACCTGAAAATCGTTTTCACCTCGTGTAAAATGTCCCATCAGCACATCCACGACCCGGATCATCTGCATCTGCCGAAATGCCTGCGGCGAATACTGTAGTCTCACATTTTGTTCGGCTGCCATCCGCCTGATGTCTCCAAGTGAATCACCTCCAAAGTCCCGTGTGAGCACACCACGCAGCGTATGTTCCGGTATCCGGCCGTTTTCATTTACCTGCGCCTGTGCAAACCGTGCCTGCTCATACAGACCGGCTACACCGAGCAAGCCCGACAGATCACTGGCCGCAACATTTTTTCTGGCCGATGATGATTTGGCCAGCAGATCATTCTCCCGCCTGAACCGGTACACATGTCCTCCCCTTTCAATGGTATCTGACGCTCCGTTTTTTAACTGGTCGAGTGCATTAGCTTCCGTTTCCGATAATTTATCCATCCGGACACTGCGGATGGATAGCAGTACTCGGTCCCATGTGAACGGTTCTGTGCCGCTCCCACGGCAGGTGTCCAGTACAGGTCCGATCTTCTTCCTGTAATCCGAAAAGTATGCCATCTCGGTCTGCGCACGCTTCAACAGCTGCTCTACCATACGTTTTCTGGCACGCCCCGTCGATGTAAAAGGTGTATGGCTGCCTATGTATATCCGGCATTTACTGACCAGATCCTGATAACAATCCCCGATCTGTGTGCATTGCTGCTCTGCCCGCTCTGTATCCACCGCCTCAGATAAGACATCAACCAGACCCTGCAGGGATGTCTTCACGTCAGTCATCTGCCGGCTGTCCCCTGCACTTAAAAATACTGAGTGCTTCTGGCTGCCCAGCACCTGTGTAAACAATTGTTCCATCCGGCTCTGGCTGGTCTGCGCCTGTCTCTGCTCCTCCTCTACACTCCGGTTTTCCTGAAACCAGGCTTTTGCAACATCTTTGATGTGTGAATGTCTGCGCCACTGGGAATGTGTCCCTTTGACTGCCAGATCAATGATCTTTTCTGCCTGTTCATAGTTATCAATCTTGACGAGATGATTGCCCTGATCGAGAATATAGAGTCCGGTATCCAGCTCGCTCAGCCCGGTCTGACGGTAGACCTCCCCGGTCTTTAGATCGGTATATCCAACGCCATGCGCTTTCTCCCTGCGCTCTATCTCATTGCCCTGAGCATCCCTGCGCACACGCACCTGTGTCTCATCGAGCTGATCGAGCCCTGCACTGTGCTTAAACGGTGTCAGGATCACACGCTTGGCTCCCCTGACATCCTGCGGCCGGAAAAATACCGCATGGTCAGTATGCAGGGAATAGATCACTGTTGTCTCTGCATTTTTGAGCGGTGCCATGCCACGCTTTGCCAGTTCCTTTTCATCACCCTGGATATCTACCCCGCCCTTTTCTTTCCAATTCGAAGTGATGCCCGCCACCGGATCATACTGTGTGACCTCGAAATGGACTTTTTTTGCATATCGCGCCCAGTTATCGTTGATCCACTTCTGCAGTTTCATCGCTGCGATAATCGAAGCGACACCTCCACGGCTATGTCCGCGGATCAGCAGGTGAATGTCCTCTCCCGGTCGGCCGGTTGCCTCCCATTGTCTGAAAATCGGCAGCAGATCCTGCTGTGAGACCTGTAAAAAAGATTCCACATTATTTTCAATGCTATATGCCCCGTAATTGGTACCCAGTGCCAATGCCCCTGCAAAAGAATATGCAACTTTTCTGCCATCCTGTGATGCCTTTCGAAGTACATATTTTTTCTCGTGCCCATTGATCTGTACGGACTCACCGCGCGCTCTCATCGTCTGTTCAATGGCAGCCAGCTTCTCCATCTTTGTCTGGATATCCTGATATGCTTTCCTCTGTTTTTCCGTCCACTGCGTCTGGTCAGTGGTGCCGATCTTATCTGCCAGCGCCCTCATCTGATCTGCCAGCTTTTGCGCCTTTCTGTCATATGCTTCCTGGCTCATATAGGTTTCCCTTCCCCTGAGCCCATTCTGGTCCTGGCGCCACTGCTTGAATCCGGTTCCCGCAAAGTTATACTTGAATACCTGTTTCCCCTGATCAATAAGCTGTGTCCCTCTGGCATGATGCAGCTTTACAGTCCGATCCTGCTCGCTTTCCGACATCTTCACTGCCTGGATGTGGTCATAAATCTGATCACCGAGTACCTGTGTGATCGCATCATTGATATGTTTGATCTGCTGGCTCGATAGCGCTTGTGCCTGATGGATCTCACCCGGATCAGTCACTTGTTGGAATGTATACTCGGATTTACGGCGGAGCTGCTCCCGCTCCTCCTGCGATATGTTGTTCTGAAATCCCCGCATCCGGCGCAACCGTTCCGGCTTCTGCTCCTGTCTGGGCGGCTGATAACCCTCCCAATGCGTCTCCTGCTCCTGCTGGGGCATCTGCAGGGGCTGTAGCTGCTGTGCATGTTGTCTCAGTTGTTCATTTCCATTCTCATCACACATCCTGCATTTCCTCCATCTCATGATTAACGTCAATCATATGCTCTATGAATAGTTCTTCCTCTTGTCTCTCAAGTATATGCAATTCCTGTCCGAGCTCACGCAGCTGCCGGAATTCATCCGGCATGGCATATGCTTCCCCATGTCGGACAACCATCGGCTCCATATCCGGGAACAGCCATTCTATCAGACGTGCTGCCACCTCACTCCTGCAGTTTAGCCGCACCTGTGTGTCTGGCAAATGATTCAGATGCGCCTGAACTGCCGCAAACTGGATCAGCTTCAATATCTCTTTTTTATTTTTCCGGTTTCCATACAAAAATACAGGCTCCAGTATACCTGAGATCCGCTGTCTCACCAGAAAAACACCCGTGATCTGTCCTGCTGCCTCCACAACACAGCTGAGATCCAGATCGATCCATTCCCATTCTTCCGGCTCTAATAGTCCACGCAGCTGCGCATGGTTTGCCGCCAGCTGTTCCAATCTCTTTCTTAGCTGTATTCCTGACATCTGCCGGAGTGTCCTAACATCACTCAGATCCATCAGATTCTCAAAAAATCCATAGTCCAGCAATTCCTCCAGCGTCAGCGTCAGCTCATATTTTTTCTGATAAGAAAAATCAAAGCCCCATTCCCCCAGCCACGCACACAGAAGGTCAGCATCCGCAGATGAGGGTGCCTCACACATAGCTGCCATAATCCGGGCTTCATCCAGTATTTCCGAAAACTTTTCCATCATATCATCCCCGATGCCCTGATGTCTGGCATCCTGTGCAACATAGATCCATTTTAACTGCACATATGTCTGCCCATGCATCTCCTCCACCAGATCATAGAACAGAATACCGGCTGCCTGTCCCGGCTGTCCATTTTCGTCCTCCGTGACTGCGCCGAGTGCAAAATGATAGGCATCTGCCAGTTCATCAATCATCTCAAGCGGTGCCAGCTGCACAAACGGCTGGATATTTTCCAGTGTCAAATTTATAACCATCATTTTCCCGTCTACTTTCTATCAATCTATCTGACCACGACCCGGACCACCGCATAACAGCCATTGGCTGCATACACATACACAACCGCACGCCCCTTCCCCACAGCTTTTATACGGCCATTTTCATCTACTGTGGCAACCGAACTATCCGAGGATTCGTAACGCAGTGTATTATGAAAGTTCTGTCTGAGTCCACTCCGGTCTACGGCCGGCCGGATGGTATATGAGCCGCCAGCAGTCATTGTCACATCTGGCGTTTTCACATCTACCTGCCGGATATATCCATATGTGCCACCGCTGGTCGGCGCATGTGCAGCCCTGGAGCGTACCAGATATGTCTTGCGTCCGTTTTTGATCTGATACGCACGCACGGCAAATTTATAATACGTGTTTTTCTTCAATCCGGTGCACATCCATGCAGTCAGCGTCGGTGCCCCCAGATCCGTAATCTGTGTGACCCTGTAGCGTTTTCCCTTTGCATTACAACGTGCCCCATATAACTCATAGCCGTCTGCATCCTTGAGTACATTCCATGAAAGACGTATCTCATGCAGATCTGTCTTTGTCACCTGAAGCTGCAGCGTATGATAGTCCTTCTGTTCGCCATCCGCCAGTTCCGGCAGGCCATACAGGTCATCATCCGAGAAATCGTGTGGTAACGTCTCATTATTTTTCCCCAGTTTCTCATAGAAATCCTGCTGCTGACCTACGGCTGCCGTTGTACGCGCCACTGCCGGCTCAGGCATCGCAGTCAATACCAGCACCAACGCGAACAGCAGCCAGCCACTTTTTATCATCTTATCTCTATCCATCGTATCCTCCCTCCTGTCAGCACATGGTAAACAAATTGGCAAAACCGGTTGCATCTAAGATATTCTGTACCTGTTCGGTCGTCTGTGACACCGTCATGATCCCCTGCAGATTCATCCGTCTCTGCGCTTCGAGCAGGACACGCAGTCCAGCCGAAGAGATGTATTCTAACCTGCGGATATCCAGATTCAATTCATGCAATCCGTAAAAAGATTGTGCCAGTTCTTCTGCAACCAGCCGCGATGCTGCCGTGTCAAGACGCCCCACCAGCGTAACATCCAATACATCGCCGAAGCGTTCCTTTCGAATCGTCATAGATCTCTCTCCTCACCTTTCCTGCTGTGATTCCGTTGTCCGCAAATCAGGCTTCCTCCAGACTGTTGCGCGGAATACAGATCAAAACGGTCGTTCCCTTTCCCTTTTCGGAACTGATCGTTACCGTTCCTTTACACATACTCCACAGCCGCTTACGCACGTTTTCGATTCCGATACTCTGATGCCCACCTTCTCCACCAATACAGTAAGAAGCCGGATCAAATCCTACACCATCATCCCTGACCGTAATCTCATGGTTCTGTTCTCCTAGGCGCGTGCGGATCGACAATGTGCCACCCTCATCTGCCTTGGCCAGTCCATGGGTCACCGCATTCTCCACAAATGGCTCAAGCGTCATCGGCGGCAGCATATACCCATTATCCTCAATATCATATATGATATTCAGCTCATCGCCCATCCGCAGCTTTTGCAGTGAAAGATAATGCTCCACCAGATCCAGTTCCCGGTCTAGCGGCACAAGCGCCCGGCTCGTAAGCGAATCGAGATTTCCACGCAGATACATTGAAAAATCGTACAGTGCCTTTTTCGCAACAGATGCATCCTTGTCACACAGATAGGTGATCGTATTGAGTACATTGTACATAAAATGCGGCTTGATCTGTGAGAGCACCACCTGTATTTTCATATCATTCAACTCCCGCTCCTTCTCTACGAGCTTTTGCGTCTGCCGGAATGCATCCACCATAAATAAACACATCAACGAGATGGTATTCATGATCTGCAGCAGGGAAATCCCATAGAAAAACAGCTGCCAGATCAGCGCAATCACCGGCATGAACAGGTATATATACAAAACGATTAATTTATTTTTTTCGAAAGATGTTCGGTATTTCGTCAGCATAGCCAGCTCCAGTATCACGCCAAAGAAAGCGATGACCTGCGACAGGAAAAACCAGTCACATCTCATATAATGATTCGTCTCGTCAAACCGATACAGTAACGGATAAAACTGCGTAATCACAGTCAATGCGATACCTGCACCTGCGACCGCCCATGCCATCCACAGCCCCGCCCATTGTTCAGACTTCTTTTTTACACTCGAACACAGATATCCGGTCGATACGACGATCAGCATGTAATTAAGAATGTAAGCACCCGCATTACTGATACGCACCATATAATATCCTACGTTCGTCGTATTTCCACGGAAAATCCACGCCATGGAATCAAACGCGAGTTCTAATGTCTGTGTCAGGAACAGACCGGTGAGCCACATTCTCTTTCCATTTGTTTTTTCTGACGCAATATAGGCGATCACCCCTGCCATCAGACAGAACAAAATCCCCCATACCTCAAAGGCAACATGCACCTGCCAGTTTCCAACCATCTGTATCCTCCGTCTATTCTATCTGCTTTTTTCCATATTTTTTCTGGTCGCATACTCAAGACTGCCATGTGTCAGCTCTGCCCAGCTATACTGTGCCATATATTCTCCACGATAAGCATTGATCGCGTAAGGAATTCCGGCGATCCAGTCATAGTAATCACAGTCAATGCGGTCTGTGTTGATCCCACAGCCGCCCCATTTATTGACAAACACATCTTCGCAGCCAGCCTCCTGCAGCACGTTCTGCAGATCTTTACGGATCTTCTGTATATATGACAGATGTGGCTCATCACTCTCCCAGAGCACACTCATGAGTTCCTTATTGCTGCACACAGCTCCCTCTCTGTCTATCAGGTAGGCAAACAGTTCCTTTGTTTTGCTATAATGAAAAGACAATGGCTCACCGCCCACATATACTTCAAAATTACCAAATGTGCGTGCCTGCAGCTTTTTCCCGTTTTCCAGCTGGATGGGGTGTCTGAGATTGTCCAGTTCCTCACGGATCTGTTCCGTCGATACCGGCTTTAACAGGTAACCACTCGCATGTAGCGAAAACGCCTCCATGCTGTACTCACTATAACCGGTCGTAAATATAATATTTGTCTGGGGATACAGGCGCTTGATTCGCTTTGCCAGTGTGATCCCATCCATTTCCCGCATCTCAATATCCAGAAATGCAATCTCACAGGGCTGCTCCCTCACTGCTGCCAATGCCTCCGTTGGTTTCCGGCAGGCAATGACCTGCGCCTCCGGAAGTACCTGTGCAAGCTGTTCTGTGAGTGATGCAAGTGCCAGTTTTTCATCATCTACTGCTAATATTGTCATGCCGATACTCCTGCTTCATAAATTACTGTTATTATACATGAAAAACACAGACAAAAGTGAGACAAAATAAAAAAGATGCTCAAGCAAAAAGGAATTTTGAAAATAGCCAAATCTTCAAAATTCCTTTTTAAAATATGATCTCCTTATATGTTCCTATGCCGTCTTATATTTTATGCTTCCCCATTGCCTGTATATTCAGCACTTCCGAATCCCAGGATCCATGAGAAAATAGTCGGAAGGAAGAATAAGCCGATTGCAGTACCAGTCTTTCTGCCGTATGCACGTGAAATGCGTCTGCATCCCATGATCTGGATCACAATCGCTACAATAGCAAGCACGGCTGACACCAGTCCAAGCATCGCATTGTCGCTGCTAATTCTGTCAACAATACCACTGACTACAGATAATACAACTGTCATCCAGAACATCTTTGTGCTCCAGCATTTCTTGAACAGGACATATGTATTGTAGACCGGTACATATGCCTTCCATCCTGCTTCCCCTGCTTTTTGAAACATCTTTGCATAACCTATACATGTCACGATATAGATCAGCAGCAAAACCACCAGCATAACAGCCACAATCGTTCCCCCAAGCGCAAGACCCGCTAATAAAGTTGTTTTCTCATTTGTCATAATGTTATCCTCCTATCATTAATTTGACAGATTCAGTATAACAGGCAAATGCAGACAAAAGATGGACACTTTATAATCCAATCTGGGATGCATACGGTTCAAAATCTGCACGTGTAAATACTTTTCCGGTCTTGACGAACTCGTATTTGATGGCCTGCAGGTAATGCTTCATATGTACCTCCTTGCCATCGCCGTCCGCAGCTGCCAGAAACGCTGCATTTAATATACAGTTTTTGATATTACCACCGGCGAACTCGAACTTTTCTGCCTGGAAACGGATATCGACATCATCCGCAAGCGGTGTCGTCTTAGGG
>JBNMKT010000037.1:0-16848 GCA_050874485.1 bacterium | reverse complement strand
TATATCTTTGATGAGGATCGTAAGATCAGAAAAAGGGATGTAGGTGTCTAGTATATGAAAAAAAACATTTTGGTTGCAGATGACTCTGCACTCATGAGACGCGTGATCTGTGATATAATCAATTCAGATGAAAAATTCCAGGTGACCGACGTATGCAGAGACGGCTTAGAAGCTTATGAAAAACTGACAAAGCAGTCGTATGATGCCGTGCTGTTGGATGTGTACATGCCGCGGATGAGCGGATTGCAGCTATTGGAACGGCTGCGCGATGAACATATCAAAGCGACAGTTGTCATGGTGAGTACACTTACGACAAAAGATGCGACAGTTACGATGCAGGCGATGGAGCTGGGAGCAGTTGATTTTGTGACAAAGCCCCAGAATATTATCGAAGCCAAGGGTAAGGATTTCCGGAATACGCTGCTTGATATGCTTGAGGCGGTACTCCATACGGAGACAATCCGCAGGCAGGTGACTCCTGCGGCACCGGTTCGTGCAGCCGGTATGGTACATAAGCCGTTATCACGCAAGGGACAGCAGTTAGTTGCACTTGCATGCTCCACCGGAGGACCGAAGGCGCTCCACTCCGTGATACCGTTTCTTGACCCAAAGATGGATGCACCGATGATTGTAGTGCAGCATATGCCTCAGGGTTTTACCCAGTCGCTTGCAGAGCGGTTAAACGCTCTGAGCAAAGTGCATGTCAAGGAAGCCGCAGAAGGTGATATACTCCAAAAAGGTAAGGTATATATTGCGCCGGGTGGCAAGCATATGGAGATTGTGTATACCGGCGGTATGCATAAGGTGCATCTGAGCAGCGCGCCGCCGATCGGAGGCCTCCGTCCATGTGCAAATGTCACATATGAGTCACTGATCAACAGTCAGTATGACGATATCATATGTGTGGTGCTCACTGGAATGGGCGCAGACGGAACGGAAGGAATCAAAAAGCTGGATCGCAAAAAGCCGCTTCATGTCATCGCACAGAATGCACAGACCTGTGTGGTGTATGGCATGCCGCGCGCGATCGCCGAGGCGGGACTTGTAGATGAAGTCGTTCCACTGGAATCAATTGCAAACACGATCATGAAGAATGTGGGGGTAAAATAAAATGGATGTAAGTCAGTATCTAGAGATTTTTATTGATGAAACCAACGAACATATTCAGAGCCTGAGTGATAATATCATGGCGCTGGAACAGGAACCGGATAATAAAGATGTGGTAAATGAGATCTTCCGTGCAGCACACTCCCTGAAGGGAATGGCAGGTACGATGGGCTTCAAGCGCATGCAGCATATGACACATGATATGGAAAATGTGTTCCAGGAAGTCCGTAATGACACGATCAAGGTAGATAGTGATATGATTGATCTGCTGTTCCAGTGTCTGGATGCTATCGAGGGATATCTCGAAAATATCAAAGAGACCTCAGATGAAGGTACAAACGATAACGAAGCGATCATTCAGAAACTGAACGGATTTTTGAAACATGCAGAAGCTGCTGCACAGCAGGGCGCAGAGGCAGCACCTGCAGAGACAGAGAGTGCACCGGCAAACGAAGCACCGGAGTCTGTCGATGCCAAAAAGTTTACAGAAGTAGAACTGAATGACTCTGATAAGAAAAAGATCAAGGAGGCTCTGGATAACGGACAGCATGTCTATGGCATGACTGTATATATCCAGAAAGACTGTCTGCTTAAGGCAGCCCGTGCATTCCTTGTGTTTAAGGCTGTTGAGGAATTCGCAGAGATCATTGTGTACTCCCCGAGTTCCCAGGATATTGAGGATGAAAAGTTCGAGAACGATTTCAGCATTTTCTTTACGACAGATACCGAGCTGGAGAAAGTCTTAAATGCAGCGAAAGCTGTCTCAGAGATCGAGAACGCAGTGGCTGATGTAGTGACAGCAGAGTTACTTGAAGAAGAGGCACAGGCAGAGCCTGAGACCCAGACAACTGCGGTAGAAGCACAGAAGACGGAAGCACCCGCACCGGCAGCAAAGGCTGCATCCAAACCGGGCACATCCCAGAAAAAGCAGAGTGGAAAACCGGTGACGAGCCGTACCGTGCGTGTGGATATCGAGAAGCTGGATGCCCTGATGAATCAGGTCAGCGAGTTGATTATTGCCAAGAACTCACTCGTTTCACTCAGCTCCAATAATGCAGCCGGCATGCAGAACCAGTCTTATCAGGAACAGATCGAATATCTGGAGCGTATCACGACAGGACTGCATGAGTCTGTCATGAAGGTACGAATGGTGCCCATCGAGAGTGTGGTGAATAAATTCCCTCGTATGATCCGCGACCTGTCCCGTACATTGAATAAGAAGATGGAACTGGTCATGACCGGTGAAGAGACAGAGCTGGATCGTACCGTTGTAGACCAGATCGGTGATCCGTTGCAGCATTTGCTGCGTAATTCCGCTGACCACGGACTTGAGAGCGCAGAACTGCGTAAGGAGCGTGGAAAGCCGGAGGTAGGTACCATCCGCCTGAAAGCATTCCAGGAAGGAAACAACGTTATCATCGAGGTAGGCGATGATGGTAATGGTATCGATACAGAAGCTGTAAAGGCAAAGGCGATTGAGCGTGGACTTGTGACACCGGAGCAGGCAGAGAATCTTTCAGAGAAAGAGATTATCGATTTCCTGTTTATGCCCAGCTTTTCTATGGCAAAGAAGATTACGGATATTTCCGGCCGAGGTGTTGGTCTGGATGTCGTAAAATCAAATATTGAGGCACTTGGTGGAGATGTAGAGGTCAAGAGTGTATACGGTGAGGGATCTACCTTCACGGTTCGCCTGCCGCTTACCCTGGCGATCATTCAGGCACTGATGGTTATCATCGGTGATGAGAAATATGCGATTGCACTGGGATCTATTGTCAGCATCGAGGATATTCCGATCACGGAGATCAAGTATGTAGAGGCAAAAGAAGTCATCAATATGCGTGGCATGGTGATCCCGATTATTCGTCTGAATCAGTTGCTGGATATCGCACCTCCGGAAGAAGATCTCGAGAGCCTGACGATTGTTATTATTTCCAGAGGAGACAAGCAGGTCGGTCTTGTCGTTGATGACCTGATGGGTCAGCAGGAGATCGTTATCAAGTCACTCGGAAGTTATATCGATAATTCAACCAAGATCATCAGCGGAGCAACCATTCTCGGTGATGGAGAAGTTGCATTGATCCTTGATGTGAATACACTGATGTAAGGGGGACGTAAAAAGATGGCAGCATATGTGGAAACAAATGGTGATGTGACAGAAGAAAAGAAACAGTTCATTGCAGTAAAATTAAGCAGTGAAATCTATGGAATAGATATCCGGTATGTGGATACGATTGTCCGCATGCAGAAGATCACCCGTGTGCCGAAGGCACAGAGTTATTTCAAGGGTGTCATTAACCTGCGTGGTGAGATTGTCCCGGTTATGAGTATCCGCCTGAAAATGGGATTCGAGGATGATGTATTTACGGACAGCAGCCGTATCATTATCTTAAAGATTGAGGATCAGGGCAAACTCGGAGTCATCGTGGATGAGGTGAGGGAAGTCGTGAATCTGGGTGCCAGCGAGATCGATAAGCCCAGTCATGATGCCAAGGATAACAAGCATTCTTTCATCAATGGAATCGGAAAGAATGGAAATGATCTGATTTCGTTGTTTGATATTAATGCAATGACGGAAGAAAATTTGAAATAATTAAATGACAATAGATTGTCTGTGTACAGACAATCTATTGTTTCTTGACTGAAAGGTAGTTTCTATGGGTAAATTTTCATTTGATAATGTAAACAGTATGTATATCGACGTGCTTCGCGAGCTCGGAAATATCGGTGCGGGAAATGCAACGACGGCGATCGCCAGTATGTTGAATCTGACGATCGATATGAAGGTTCCGAATGTCGAATTAAAGGCGGTCGAGGATCTTGGGTCAGCGATCTGTCCGGAGGAGGAGATCATTGTCGGTATCTTTTTGGAGGTACAGAATGATATTTCCGGAAGTATGATGTTCCTGATGCGTTTGAAATCCGCACATTATCTGGTTGACCGGCTGATGGGCGGCATGGGCGGCGAAAAAGGAGATAATGAATTCTCCGAGATGGAGCTGTCTGCGATGAAGGAAATTGGCAATATTATTGCAGGCTCCTACTTATCTGCACTGTCTACGATGACCAATCTGGTGATCACTCCGTCCGTCCCTTATATAGCGGTAGATATGGCAGCATCGATTTTGAGTGTTCCGGCTATTCAGTTCGGACAGTTCGGTGATAATGCGTTACTGATAGAGACAGAGTTCGGTGATGATGTGATGATCGAGGGATATTTCATCTTGTTACCGGATGAGGATTCTTATGATAAGATCCTTCAGTCACTTGGGATTTCATTCTAAAAGGGAAACGGAACGTACATATGGGAGTTGTAATCAAAGTGGGGATGGCAGATCTCAAGACTGCGAAAGCCCCGGATACATTAACCACGCTTGGTCTTGGCTCTTGCATAGGCATTGCACTGTGGGATCCGACAACAAAAATAGGCGGTTTGGCGCACATTATGCTGCCGGATAGTACAAAGATCAGAAATAATTCAAATATAGCGAAGTTCGCAGATACAGGTATTGTAGAACTGGTTCGTCAGATGGAGGCGCTTGGCGTGCCGCGCAGACGCATGGTGGCCAAGATTGCCGGAGGTGCCAAGATGTTTGAGGTGTCGGGAACGACATCTGTTGGAAATATCGGGGAGAAAAATGCGATCGCATCCAAAAAAGCGCTGCAGCAGCTGGGTATTCCGATTCTGGCAGAAGATACCGGCTTGAATTACGGTAGAACCGTGGAACTGGATTGCTCAAATGGCGATTATATTATCAAGGCGGTCGGTAAATCAGTCAAGAAGATCTGACAGTATTTTATGTACAGTATTTATGTAACAAATGGATTCTTTACGGAGGGAGGGCTTCTATGAATACAAAGCCGGTTCCTGCGATTGTGATGTTGATCACAGGATTTGTAGCATGTATCGTCAGTATCTGCCAGCATTACACTTTCGGAAAGTTTGTCAGGACAGAACTGCTGGTACTGGTGATCTTCTATATATTAGGCTGTATCGTCAAGCTGGTACTCGACAAAGGTTTTGAGGTCATGCAGGATCCGTTGTCGGAGTACGAAGGTCTGGATATGGATGAAGACCTGATCGATGAGATGGCGATGTCTGATGATGAATATCAGGATGATTATATGGATCAGTAATGATTGATGCATGACAATGGGCAGTAAAATAGGACGGTTGCAGATGAAAGCATTATCAAAGGAACAGCTCTGGGAGCGTTATTGCAAGACAAAGACGCCAGAGCTGCGAGAACAGATTATAATTGAATATGCGCCGCTTGTAAAGCTGGTGGCAGGTCGCCTGAATATGTATCTGGGATACAATGTAGAGTATGAAGATCTGGTCAGCTATGGAGTATTTGGTTTGATCGATGCGATTGATAAGTTCGATACGACAAAGGATGTAAAGTTTGAAACATATGCATCGCTGCGTATCCGTGGATCGATTCTGGATCAGATCAGGAAGATGGACTGGATTCCGCGCACAGTTCGCCAGAAACAGAAAAAAATTGATGAAGCGATCCGTGTGATAGAGACGCGTACCGGCAAAAATGCCAGTGACGAGGAGATCGCATCCGAACTGGGGCTTAGTGAGGATGAATTGTTGGGATGGCAGTCACAGTTGAAGATCACGAATGTAGTATCTTTAAACGAATATGTCGAGCAGGGCTCTGAGCCTGTGATGGAGACGCGCGGCAATTCTCATTTTATTCAGCCGGAAGAATTAATCGAACAAAATGAGTTAAAGGAAATGCTGTCAAAGGCAATGGAGCAGTTGACGGAAAAGGAATCGAAGGTCATTCTGCTGTATTACTATGAAGATATGACACTCAAGGAGATCAGCAGGATACTGGAAGTCTCCGAGTCACGGGTGTCACAGCTGCATACGAAGGCATTGTCAAAGATGCAGAAAACAATGGGCAGTTATATGGGTATTTTAACGAAGGTATAGAGGTGAGAAACGATGTCTGTTCGTCCGGTTGATTTTAATGGAATGATGCAGAACCAGCAAAATGTCTCAAATGTAAAACAGAACGAGGATCAAAGACCTCTGCTGCATCAGCAGCAGGCATTTACGAGTGTGACAAAACATGAGGAAGCGGCTGCCAGACAGGTCACGAATAAAGATGACCTGAATGGAGAAGAATATCGGTTTGATGCCAGGGACGGCAGCAAAAACGAGTATTACAATCAGCGAGATAAGAAAAAGAACAAGCAAAAAGAAAAAATGGAGGATGGTCATGTCCGCATTAAGGGAATGTCTGGTGGATTTGACATCTCCGTCTGATTGAAGGGTGATAAACAATGACAGTAGTGGAAGTGGTATTGCTGTTGATCGGTGTTGTATTTTTTATCGGAAGTTTTTTTATCACGGAGAAGCTCTCGCCGGCTGATGTGAACAAGGTCGCAGAACTCAGTGAGGGAGAGCTGCGCATGCTTGTGGACCGGGAACTCGATACCGCACGTGCCAAGGTGTCTGATGTGGTAGACGAGGCGATGGATCTGACGATCGATAAGGTACAGCGCACAATGGAACGCGATACGAATGAGAAGATCATGGCGATCAGCGAGTATTCGGATGCGACCATGGAGCAGCTCAAAAAAATAAACCATGAGGTGACATTCCTCTACAGTATGCTGGGCGACAAGCATGCACAGCTGAATGAAGCAATGGAACAGATGGATGAACTGATCCAGACTTATCAGTCACTGCGTGCGATGCCTGTGCCGGATGTACATGCCGTACCTGTAGTGAGTGAACCGGTTGAACCGGTGCCGCAGCCGGTACAGACGCAGCCTGAAGCCGCTCCGCAGGATGAGGAACTGCCCAAGGATCAGGAGGTAGAAGTACCCGAGGAAGAACCGGAACCTGTCAGTGTCAGGGAGCAGATCTTAGAGCGGTATCATGCAGGTGAGGATCTGACAGATATTGCGAGAAATCTCGGCCTCGGCTTTGGAGAGGTGAAACTGATCGTAGAGCTATACAGAGGGGAAGAGGAATCGTGAAATTAAAGTATTATCTGCGTGGAATGGGCGTTGGCATTATTGTGACGACGGTGATACTTATGATTATATTTTCATTTCATAAGCAGGAGACACTGTCGGACGATCAGATCCGTGAGCGGGCGGCTGCACTCGGTATGGTGATGGCTGACGAGGCGAGTGACAGTGGAAAGCTGTCCGATACATTGACGGATGACACTCCGGACACAGCTGCGGATCAGAATGGAGCAGACGACCAGAAAACATCAGATGAAAATCCAGATGAAAATTCAGATCAGAATGCGGTCCGGACGCCATCAGCCACGAAGCCACAGACGAATAAAGAAGATACAACGGATGACAAGAGCGGGACGAAGAAGAATGATGTAGAGACCGTCGAGCAGGTAGAACTGTCGATCGTTGGTGGCGAATATTCAGATGCTGTGAGCAAAAAACTGAAAAGAGCCGGACTGATCGAGGATGCCGATGATTTTAACAAGTATTTGTCAGAAGGCGGATATGACAGTCTGATCCAGCCGGGAACTTACGTGATACCGAAGGGTGCGGATTACGATACGATCATAAAGATGATTACAGAGAGGGACGACAATAAAAAAACGGATCAGACAACGAATACGAAAAATAAAAAATAGTTATTTTTGTAAAAAAGCGCTTGCATTCCGCAGGCGCTTATGTTATGTTTATAAGGCTTATGATTAACAAACACACGAATGGATCATCATTCTGGTGCCGCAAGGTGGGATGGTGGAGAGAATTTCGTGGAAGAACAAACCAATGGAGGTAAAAAAATGAGCGTAATTACAATGAAACAGTTACTGGAGGCAGGTGTTCATTTCGGACATCAGACAAGAAGATGGAACCCTAAAATGGCTCCCTACATCTACACAGAGAGAAATGGTATCTACATCATCGACTTACAGAAGTCTGTAGGTATGGTTGACGATGCTTACAATGCAGTAGCAGATATCGCTGCAAACGGTGGTACAATCCTCTTTGTAGGTACAAAGAAGCAGGCGCAGGATGCAATCAAGACTGAGGCAGAGCGTTGCGGAATGTACTATGTAAATGAGAGATGGTTAGGCGGTATGCTGACCAACTTCAAGACCATCCAGAGCCGTATCAAGAGATTAAAGGATATCGAGCGCATGGAAGAGGATGGAACATTTGATGTTCTTCCCAAGAAGGAAGTTATCGCGCTGAAGAAAGAGTTAGAGAAGCTTCAGAAGAACCTTGGCGGTATCAAGGAAATGAAGAAGATCCCGGATGCAATCTTTATCGTAGATCCCAAGAAGGAGCGTATCTGTGTACAGGAGGCTCATACATTAGGTATTCCCCTGATCGGTATCGCTGATACCAACTGTGATCCTGAGGAACTGGATTACGTGATCCCCGGTAATGATGATGCGATCCGTGCCGTAAAGCTGATCGTTTCTAAGATGGCAGATGCTGTCGTAGAGGCTAATCAGGGAGCATCTGAGGATGCAGTATACGAAGGCGAGGATGTTGCTGAGGAAGCAGCAGAGGCATAATTATCACGACAGATTTGGAGGAAAGATCAATGGCTATTACAGCAGCAATGGTAAAAGAACTGCGTGAGATGACCGGCGCAGGTATGATGGATTGCAAGAAAGCATTAAATGAGACAAACGGAGATATGGACGAGGCTGTTGAGTTCTTAAGAAAGAACGGACAGGCTAAGGCTGAGAAGAAAGCCAGCCGTATCGCAGCAGAAGGTCTGTGTACTGTAGTTACAGACGGAGATCAGACTGCAGCAGTTGTTGAGGTAAACTCAGAGACAGACTTCGTTGCAAAGAATGAGACATTCCAGACATTCGTAGCAGCAGTTGCAAAGCAGGCAGTATCTTCTGATGCAGCAGACATGGATGCATTCATGGCTGAGAAGTGGAATGAGGATGAGTCTAAGACTGTAGCTGATGCTCTCGTAGAGAAGGTTGCAGTGATCGGTGAGAACTTAAAGATTCGTCGTTTCGAGAAGGTTTCAGAGCCGAACGGCTGTGTGGTAACTTATGTACACGGCGGCGGAAGAATCGGTGTTATCGTAGATGCTGAGACATCTGTAGTCAATGATGAAGTAAAAGAAGGCATGAAGAACATCGCAATGCAGATCGCTGCATTAGCTCCCAAGTATGTATCACGTGATGAAGTAAGCGCTGATTACATCGCACATGAGAAGGAGATCTTAAAGGCTCAGATCATGAACGATCCCAAGGAGTCACAGAAGCCTGAGAAGGTGATCAACGGTATGATCGAGGGACGTATCAGCAAAGAGTTAAAGGAGATCTGTCTGGTAGATCAGGTATACGTTAAGGCTGAGGATGGCAAGCAGACTGTAGCCAAGTATATCGATGAGCTGTCAAAGGCTGTAGGTGCTCCTGTTAAGATCAAGAAGTTTGTTCGTTTCGAGACCGGTGAGGGACTTGAGAAGAAGAACGAGGACTTTGCTGCAGAAGTAGCTGCACAGATGGCTCAGTAATCTGGCCCACGCAGAACAAAAAGGTTTTAAAACCCTTGAAAATCCAGTGTTTTCAAGGGTTTTTCTTATGCCGGACACTTCATATACTACATTATAAATTTGGGTAGCTTTTTAGGTGATTTTTCGGGAAATTTTGAAAAACATAAAAAGGGGGAGTCAGATATATATACTGTAAGATCATATGAAACGAAAAGCGATACACAGAGTCTTGAGGGACAAAACGTTCAGACAAGCGAAAAGGAATGGCTTCTGGAGTCTATCCTGAATGATTCCAACCAGATGATCCAGGTCAGTGATCTGGAAACATATGAGATGATGTATGCCAATGAAGCAGCCAGGATATATACCGGGCATGCACAGCAGCCTTATCAGGGAGAACATTGCTATACATATATGATGGGACTGGATGCACAGTGTCCGTTCTGTCCGCTGCGGCAGATGACAGATATGGAATGCCAGGAGACCGAAGTAGATAATGGAAAAGAGATCTATGCAGTCAAGACGAAGATCATAGACTGGAAAGGAAAAAAAGCTTTTATTGAATATGCCTGGGATATTACCAATATCCGCAGGGCACAACGAATCTTTGAGACGCAGATGCAGACACTGCTGTCCTCTATTCCGGAGGCGCAGGGTATTTTCCATCTGGATATCACAAGTGACGAGTGCCTGAGTATCAATGGCGCGTCAAAGAGTCTGGAGACTATGGAGCACAGGACTACCGTCGATGAGATGGTGCGTCAGATTGCTTCTTTCGTGCCGGATGAAAAAGGAAAAGAGGCATTCTATCAGGTATTTTGCCGTGATGCACTTCTGGCTGCATACAGAGAAGGACAGGCAGAGATCAAGATGGAGACGGAGTCTTATTTTGATGACGGAAGCATCCGGGAGGCATGCATCACAGCCAGATTTTTCATGAATCCTACGACAGAGCATCTGGAGTGCATGATCTATGGCATGGATGTCTCCGAAGAAAAAAAGGAACGGATGAAATATGAAAGAGATCTGAATGAGCAATTTCAGATCTTTACTGCGCTTGGCAGAAATTATCTGAATATATTTATGATAGATGCAGACAGCGGTATGGCCAAGATATTGAAACTGGATGGCTATGTTACGACCGGGCTTGAGAAAGGCAAAGACAGACTGTATCCGTATGAAGCGACCTGCCGGCAGTATATTGCAGAGCGTGTGCATCCGGATGATCAGAATATGATGTCAAAAGCCCTGAAACTGGAAAAAGTGGTACAGGAGCTTTCGGAAAAAACCGAGTATGTAGCGGCTTACAAAACGCTGGTGGATGGAGAAAAGCACTATTACCAGTTTAAATATATGCGCCTGGAGAATTCTACCCATATCATAGCCGGATTCCAGAATATAGATGCATTGATCATGGAAGAACGCAAGGTGCAGGAAACACTGGAGGCAGCGTTGAAGGCGGAGGAGAGATCCAATCGTGCAAAGAGCATGTTCCTGAACAGTATGTCGCATGACATCCGCACTCCATTGAATGCGATCATTGGCTGTACGACATTGGCGGCAGCGCATCCGGAAGATACGGCAGCTGTAGAGAAATATCTGTCCCGGATCACAGCAGCAGGAAATCAGTTGCTGTCACTGGTGAACGATATTCTGGATATGAATCATATCGAGAGTGGAAATGTTGAGATGAAAAGTCTGCCGGTTCATCTGCCAGATCTTATCGAAAAGCTGGAAATGATCCTGCAGTCGAGTGTGACAGAGAAGCGGCTGAATCTGACGATTGATGCAGAAAATATCAGACATACAGATGTGCTGACTGACCGGCTGCGGCTGAATCAGGTGTTATTGAATATCCTGAGCAATTCAGTGAAATATACAGAGGCGGAAGGACATATCATATTCCGTATAGAGGAACTGGAGGATGCGCCGGCGGGTTATGGACATTACCGGTTTACAGTCAGAGATGATGGCATCGGTATGAGTCCGGAATTTGTCGGACATGTGTTTGAAACATTTTCCAGGGAGCAGACAGTGACCGTCAGTGGTGTTCAGGGCTCCGGCCTGGGTATGTCGATCGCCAAGCGTATTGTGGATCTGCTAGGTGGAGAGATCCATGTGACGAGTGAAAAAGGAACAGGGACAGAGTGTGTAGTATCGCTGCAGCTGAAAGTGTGTGATTCACCCATAGAGACAGGAAGCGAGAGCAGGGAAACAGCACGTTTTGAGGGAAAGAAGATCCTTCTGGTTGAGGACAATGAGCTGAACCGTGAGATCGCTGTAGAGATTCTGCAGGAATCCGGTTTTGAGGTCGACACGGCAGAAGATGGCACGATAGCAGTAAAAAAAGCGCTGCAGGCGAAGCCCAGGCAGTATGACCTGATCCTTATGGATATCCAGATGCCGTTGATGGATGGTTATGAGGCAACAAGGCAGATCCGAAGATCTGCGAGACCGGAAATAGCGCATATTCCCATCATTGCGATGACGGCGAATGCTTTTGAGGAAGACCGGGACAAGGCATATGAGTCCGGGATGGATGGCTATATAGCAAAACCTATTGATGTAGCCGCTATGATGGAAACGCTCAGAAAGTTTTTGATGTATACCGGTTAAGCCTGCGGATCGTCTGGCCGATATGTTATATATCTATCATGATATGCACGTGAACGGATTCATGTGCGGTACACAATTCAAGGAGGAGTGATTATGGGTACAACAATCGGAACGGATGCTGCCGCAGCGGCGGCTGCAGCTTATACGTCAAAGGCGCAGGGCAGTGACAAGACATCATCCACAGAAAAGAAAAACAATGTCACAGGTAAGACGATCGGAGAGCCGAAGCTGTCTGATAAGGCTGCAAAATATTATGAGCAGCTCAAGGCAAAATACGGAAATTATGATTTTATTCTGGTGAGCGAAGATCAGAAGCAGAATGCACAGGCAAACATCGCGCAGTATGCCAGCAAAGACCGCACAGTCGTATTGATCAATGAAGAAAAGATCGAGAAGATGGCGACAGATGAGGCATATCGCAAAAAATATGAGAATGTTTTATCCGGTGCACAGTCGCAGCTGGAGCAGATGACGAAGCAGATGGGAAATACACCCGGACTCAAAGGTTTTGGAATCAAGGTGGGTGACAATGGAGCCGCCTCATTTTTTGCGGCGATTGATAAAAATGCAGCAGTAAATGCCAAGGCACAGAAAAAACGTCAGGCCAAGACTGCCGAGAAAAAAGCGGCTGAAAAGAAAAAGGCTGCCAAAAAGCAGGAAGAAAAACGGGCTGAAAAGCAAAAAGAAGACAAGCGCACGCAGTCGGATCGTTTGGATGAACACCGGATGGACAAGGCCGATGACGATACGGATGATGGATATGAATATGATTATGAGGAAGATATCGAGGTCATATCTGCAGGCTCGATCGATGAGCTGATCAAAAAGATCCAGAATGTCACCTATGCGGCGATGAGTGATCATGTAAGGACGGATGCAGAGCGGGCGCTCGGCGGACATATTGATTTTAAAGGCTGATCGCAGAGATGGATCCAGCGGATAAAAGGACAGGTCACCAGGTGGCTTGTCCTTTTGTTGTCTGACAATAAAGCGAATTTTCTTGTAAATTCTAACACAATATTTCAAAAAAGTATGGTAGAATGTAAGTATTCAATTAGGAGTATGTACATTTATGAGTAATTCAAACACAAAAGCAAATGCACCGCAGGGGTTGAAGGAGCAGCGTGAGCGAAAAGCACGTATCAAACGTATGAAGATCGGGATCGTGCTGTTTCTGGTGATCTGGCTGGTTGTATGTATGGTGCTCGACGTGGTATTGATGGTGCGGGTATCCTCACTGCAGAGCCAGATTGATATTCTGGCTGAAAAAGTCATAGAGACGATGACAGCGCCGGCAGATCAGACCACAGACACGAGTCAGGCGGACGATGCACAGACAGATACGGATGAGCAGGAACCTGCACAGAATACCGGGGCGGATACAGATGTGCGCGCATGTCTGGACTATGAGGACAACCTGCGTACAGAAGATGAGCCGATGAATGTCTATCTGACCTTTGATGATGGACCGAGTGAGAATACGCCGGAGATTCTCGCTATATTGAAGAAGCATAACGTAAAGGCTACGTTTTTTGTTACCGGCAAGGAAGGCGAGGAAGCGGAAGAATGGTATCGTGAGATTGTGGCTGATGGACACACACTTGGTATGCATTCTTATTCCCATAAGTACAGTGTGTTGTATGATTCTCTGGATTCGTTTAAGGATGACTTTACAAAGCTGTCACAGAAGCTGGAGGATGTTACCGGAGAGAAATGCTGGGTCTACCGTTTTCCCGGTGGCAGTTCCAATCAGGTCAGCAATACGGATATGAACGAGTTCATTGATTATCTCGGTGAACAGGGAATGACTTATTATGACTGGAATGTTGTATGTGGGGATGCAACTTCTCAGATATATACGGCAGATGAGCTGGTGCAGAATGTGATGACAGATGTTGTAAAATACAAGAATTCTGTTGTCCTCATGCATGATGCTGCCGAAAAGGATTCTACAGTCGAAGCACTGGAGATCATTTTACAAAAGCTCGAAGAGATGGACGCACAGGTATTACCGATTACGAAGGATTCACCTGTGATTCATCATCATTTAAATTAAAATAAAACGGAGGAGAAAATGGGATTTTTTAAAGATTTCAAGGATGATTTTTCTCAGGCACTGAATGAACTTCTGCCCGGCGAAGATTATACGGAAGCGGATGATATACAGATCAATACGCTGGATAATGAACTGGATGTAGAACAGGAATTATCAAAGCTGGATGGTCTGCTGGAGCAGGTAGAGAAAAAGAATACACAGCCGGTGAGCGATCCGAAACCGCAGCCGCAGACAGAGGAACCGGAGCTCATGCCGCTCGATGAGTTCGAGTCAGAGGTTCAGCCGGAACTGGAAGCAGAGGCTGAGGCAGAACCGGAACCTGCAGCAGAACCTGAGGCTTTGTCTGAACCCGAACCGGAAGCTGAGGTTGAGGATACAGATGAGAATGTAGATAAAGATAAAGAGTCTGAGGATGAACCTATTCCCGAACACGCATTTCAGATCGAGCCGGAAGCTGAGCCTGAACCGGAAACAGCCGCAGAACAGGTGGTGACACCGGTGGAGCCGGAGGAAGAACCTGTAGAAGAACCTGCACAAAAACCTGAACCGGTGCATGAAGAGCCGGCAGCGTCTAAGCCGCAGACACCGGAAAAATCAAATGCAGAAGTACAACTGGAAATGATGAAGCATGAGATGCTGAAAAAAGAATTGTTACATAAGGAAATGATGAAGGAGGAACATAAAATGGATACAATGACAAACGAACATACAAATGAGCAGGCAGCAAATGAGGTGGCTGCAGCAGTGACGACACCTGAGGCACCGGCAGTTGCAAGCGGTGAGATATCTGATGAGGTATCTGTGATTACCGCCGGCACCAAGATCAAGGGTAATATGGAGACAACCGGTTCCTTTGAGATCGAAGGTACGATTGAGGGTGACATTAAGTCAAACGGCAAGCTGACAGTCATCGGAACAGTCATTGGAAACAGTGCTTCTTCTGAGTTCTTTGCTGATGCTGCCCATGTTGAGGGTGAAGTAGTCAGCTCTGGTACCGTTAAGGTAGGACTGGGTTCCGTTATCATTGGTAACATTACAGCGACTTCTGCAGTCATTGCAGGTGCAGTAAAGGGTGACATTGATGTACAGGGACCTGTAGTTGTAGATACTTCTGCAGTGATTATGGGTAACATCAAGTCACGTTCTGTTCAGATCAACAACGGAGCAGTGATCGAGGGATTCTGTTCCCAGTGCTACTCAGATGTCGATGTGGAGAGCCTGTTTTCTAAAAAGAACTAATGAACTGAACAACTAAGAAAAACGATCAGGGGGACAGATTGGATGAAACGAATCCTACTTAAACTGAGTGGAGAGGCAATCTCCGGAAACAAGGGCTTTGGTTTTGATGAGGCGACAGTCGTTGGAGTCGCTAAGCAGGTAAAACAGATTGTGGATGCCGGTGTAGAAGTCGGTATCGTAATCGGCGGGGGCAATTTCTGGCGCGGACGCACAAGCAACACGATTGACCGTACAAAGGCAGACCAGATTGGTATGTTGGCGACCGTCATGAATTGTATCTATGTCTCTGAGATCTTCCGCTCAGAGGGTATGATGACGAATGTGCTGACACCGTTTGAGTGTGGCAGCTTCACCAAGCTTTTCTCAAAGGATCGTGCCAATAAGTATTTTGCAAAGGGCATGGTTGTGTTCTTCGCAGGCGGAACGGGTCATCCGTATTTTTCTACAGATACCGGTACAACGCTGCGTGCCATTGAGATCGAGGCAGATGGCATCTATCTCGCAAAGGCAATCGATGGTGTCTATGACAGCGATCCGAAGGTGAATCCGGATGCGAAGAAGTATGATACGATTTCCATAGAGGAAGTCATCGAGAAGAAACTGGCAGTGGTAGATATGACGGCATCCGTGATGTGCATGGAAAATCATATGCCGATGTATGTATTTGCACTGAATGAGGAAAATAGTATTGTAAATGCGGTAAACGGCAAATTTAACGGAACCGTTGTGACTGTCTGAAAATCAAGAGGAGGATATGTTCTATGGATGAGAGATTACAGGTATATGAAGATAAAATGAGCAAGACCATGCATAATCTGGGAGAGGAGTACGGCGGTATCCGTGCCGGCCGCGCGAACCCGCATGTGCTGGATAAGCTGCGTGTGGATTATTACGGCACACCGACCCCGATCCAGCAGGTAGCGAATGTCAATGTACCGGAACCGCGTATGATCCAGATCCAGCCGTGGGAGGTTTCGATGGTTAAGGAGATCGAAAAAGCGATCCTGACCTCTGATCTGGGTATCAATCCGACAAATGATGGTAAGGTCATCCGTTTGGTATTCCCGGAACTGACCGAGGAGAGACGTAAGGAACTGGCAAAAGATGTGAAAAAGAAGGGTGAGAATGCAAAGGTTGCGATCCGGAATATCCGTCGTGATGGCAATGATGCATTTAAGAAACTCGCAAAGAGTGAGGATATCTCTGAGGATGAGATCAAGGATCTTGAGGATGCATTGCAGAAACTCACAGATAAGTATATTGCAAATGTAGACAAAGCTGTTGAGGAAAAGACAAAAGAGATTCTTACCGTATAATCAAACGGAACAGAAAATGGGGCTTGCATTTGCAATGCCTC
>JBNMKT010000036.1:0-16904 GCA_050874485.1 bacterium | reverse complement strand
GATCAGTCCAAGCGGCAGTGCCAGGATGATAAGCAGTGCGGATGCCAGCCAGGAAGCTGCGACCGAGAGGTTCATAACGCCCAGATTATAAAAGCCTTTATATAAATATAATCCCGGAACCATGATCACAATGGACGGAACGGTGATAGATATTCTGGGGTATCCGGCGAAACCTTTTAATGAGGAGGCCAGAATACCAGCAATAAAAGCTCCAATAAAGGCAGCAGCAGCCGGAGGCAGGGAAAAAATATCAATCAGCTCTAAACGAATGGTATTTGATACTGCACCTATAATACCAGCAGCGGCAGCGAGGCGCAAGGGGCTGTTAAACATAGCGGAAAATCCAAAAACGCCGCAAAAACCTGCTAACATGCGTAAAAAGATCCATTGCCACAATGCCAGATGCAGTGGTAAAAACGGCATGGGTTTCAATCCGAGCAGCATGGCAAGTATCCAGGCAGTCATGGTAGCTACAGTAATAATGATCAGCGAATACATGAGTCGTTCTGCACCGGAACGCATATCCAGTTTGGCTAAGTCAATGCCGCTTGTGATAAACGGAAATCCAGGAATAATAAAGAGCATGGAGCATATATAGCCAGCTTCGTGCCGGACATTGACTGCGCATACAATCTGTAATAATTTCAGTAATGCTGTGTAGCTCAGGCATGCAGCCGATACGGAAGCAATGATACATAAGAACAGTGTAAAATGATGCTTGGTCAGTTTACAGCGGATGTAATTTCCGATACCGGCGCCGATAAATGCACAGAACATTTCTATCATACCTCCACCGAGCAAAAAGGTAAAGGCACCACAGGCCAGTGCTGCGGAGATGGCCAGGGTGAGGGGAGAGTACAGGCTGTGAATCCGTTCGATCTCATCGAGTGCCGCATGGATTTCTTCACAGCTTTGGGACAATTCCCTATGCGCAAAACCGGACACAAACTTTTCGAGCCGGTTGAGCTGGGAGGTATTCACACCTGTATTGGTCAGACATAGTGACTGACTGAAACTATCATTGCCGTCAAAACAGGTATAATTGATAGACATCAGTCCGATATCAACGGTACAGGTAATATGCATAAGCTCTGCCAGTTCATTCATGGAGCTGCGCACGCGCCATGCACCGGTACCGCAGGCGAGCATCATGACGCCGACACGCCCGATTACAGATGCTTTTGCAGACAGACTCGCGGTTGTAATGGGCGTGGTGTCGTTGGAATCAGCGTACTCATGCCAGTGAATATCCATATGATTTTTTTTGATTCGTATCTTGTCGCTAACAGCATTCATAGTTTCACCTTCCGCATGACTACAGATCTAAGCTGTCGCTGCCGGCTGATTTTATCATCTCTTCACGGCATGATAAGACCAGTCCATCGATGACACCCAGATGATGCAGCATCGTTGATTCAAATTCGTGGATCGGTAATAAAACGCCCAGTTCATCAAAGAATTTCCCTGATTTGCTGCCGGTTTCCTGACCATAGAATACAATCGCAGAGAATGCCTCTTTTTGTATTTCGTGGAAAGTGGTCCAGATGACATCATAGGCCTGTGCCCGGGTCAGGTGGAGCTGCTTGGTATCAGGGAGCGCATAGAGGATAAGTATCCCGCGTTCTTTATTTTCGTGCTGCTCCCGGATATTCATGTCGGAAGTATAGTATCTCACGAGATCGTAACCATCTGCCAGATATAGCCTGGAACGCGGGGCAGCATGATGTGCAGTGAATATTTCATGAAACTTCTTATATTCATGTCTGTTGACGAGTGATTTTTTATCCTCTAGCAGATTGCCGTCGGCATCTGTCAGCAGAATCGGATTTTCACCACTTTTTCCGTGAAAACGTTTGGGGATCAGATAGGCTTCCTTTAGAAGATCAAACATGCTGCGGTTACATATTTCGAGCAATAATGCACTGACATCCCCGTTCTTATACGCATTTAGCAGAACTTCTGCAAAATGATGGGGATCAGGATCCATAAACCGGTTATCGTCACACAGATGATCGTAAAATGTCTCCAAAAGCCGTTCGCAGGACTCATTGGAAGAGAGAATTCTGGAAAAAATATTCTCCACTTCCTCTTCGCGTGGTAATAGCAGTGACATTGCATCAGCTCCTTTCAAAAATCATAGATAAAGGTTATTTAAGGATTACTTTTCCGGTGACGGGATCAGGAATATCAAGCAATGACAGGATGAGCGCCATACGCAGATACACACCGTTTTGTACCTGGTCAAAATAGGCAGCACGCGGATCATCATCGACATCCAGTGTGATCTCACCGACTCTCGGCAGTGGATGGAGTACCGGCATGTCTGTCGGGGCGAGGCGTAACTTATCCCTGGTCAGCACATAGGTTCCTTTCAGCCGGATATAATCCTCTTCGTTGAAAAATCGCTCCTTCTGGACACGTGTCATATATAACACATCCAGCCCGGGAAGTGTCTCTTCCAGATTGTCTACTTCGTGATACGGTGTGCCGGTTGGCTCTAATGTATCTTCAATCACGTAATCCGGGATGCGCAGTTCTTCGGGTGAGATGAAATAGAATTCGTTGCCCGGAAAGCGCACAAGGCTGTTGACGAGTGAATGAACCGTGCGTCCAAACTTCAGATCTCCGCAAAATCCTACTTTCAGGTGGTCTAAGCGACCCTTGCGCTGGCGGATCGTCATCAGATCGATCAGCGTCTGGGTCGGATGGTTGTGTCCGCCGTCGCCGGCATTGATGACCGGCACTGTTGAATACATGGAGGCACGCAGGGGCGCGCCCTCTTTGGGGTGCCGCATAGCGATAATGTCTGCATAGCAGCTCACAACACGTGCAGTATCTGCGACGGTCTCTCCTTTTGAAGCGCTGGACTGATCTGCATCGGAAAATCCGAGCGTCTGGCCTCCGAGCCCCAGCATTGCGGATTCAAAGGAGAGGCGTGTCCTTGTGCTGGGCTCGTAAAACAGGGTTGCGAGTTTTTTGCGCTCGGCGGCATGTGCATAGCGGTCTGGCTGCGTCCGGATGCGGTCTGCCAGATCTAAAATCTGTAAGGTCTCTGCCTGTGTAAAATCTAGTGGGCTGATTAAATGTCTCATAGCCATTCTCCCTTCATAATATACTGATTACGTTCGGCTCCGACAGAGACAAACTGGATTTCATGATCGAGTTGTTCTTCGATAAAGGAGATATAGGCTTTGGCATTTTCTGGCAGTTCATCCCAGGTGCGGCAGGTCGAGATATCACTGTTCCATCCAGAAAGATATCTGATCACCGGTTCGCAGGAGTCGAGATCTTCCATTGGATCAAAGCTTTCTAATAGCACCCCATCCTGACGATAGCCGGTGATGACAGGTATCTCGTCAAATTTGCTCAGTACATCGAGCTTGGTCAGTGCAATTTTATCTGCATTCTGGCATTTTAGTCCATAGCGGCTGGCAATGACATCAAAAGGACCGACTCTGCGCGGACGACCGGTTGCAGCTCCGTATTCGCCACCGGCGCTTCGGAGTGATTCCATCCAGGATTCCGGCATGGCATGTTCTGCTACGAAAGGTCCGGCACCGACACAGGTGGAGTAGGCTTTGAGCACACCCACGACATGATCGAGCTGTTCTGTGGGGATGCCGGCACCGATCGGGCCGTAAGCGGAGATCGTAGAAGAACTGGACGTATAGGGGAAGATACCGTAATCAATATCTCTCATCGCGCCAAGCTGTGCTTCGAGGACGACGACTTTTCCGTTTTCCAGTGATTGCTGCAGGTAGCTGCCTGTGTCGCAGATGTAGGGGGCAAACAGTGTGGCTTGCTTCTCACACCAGGAGAGCAGAGCAGGGTAGGACATCGGCTCCTGATGGTAGCAGCCTGCCAGCTCCAGATTTTTTGACTCTAACATGGTCTGCAGTCTGGTCTGTATATAGGGTTTATCCAGATGGAGGAGGTCACCGAGACGGAGTGTTTTCTTGCGGTATTTATCGCTGTATGCGTAGGCGATGCCACGTCTGGTGGAACCGAAGGCTGTACCTGATTTTGCCAGACGGTCTTCTTCTAATTCATCCTGTACATGATGCCACGGCATGGAGATCGTCGCACGTGACGATAGTTTCAGATTCCGGGGAGATACGTCGACGCCACTCTCCTGAATCTGTGCGATCTCTTTTGTGAGATGTTCGAGATCTACGACCATTCCGTCTCCGAGTACACAGGTGACGTCTGGATGCAGGATGCCGGAGGGCAGCAGATTGAGTACATATTTTCCGTTTTCTGTGACGACCGTGTGCCCGGCATTATTGCCTCCCTGATAGCGGACGACGATATCCGCCTTTTCTGCGACGAGGTCGATGACTCTTCCTTTTCCCTCGTCACCCCAGTTGATTCCGGTAACAGCAGCTAACATACTTTTTTCCTCCTTGTAGGTACTTGTTTTTTCATTCAGCTGCCATTATAATCGGAAGATAGAAATAAGTAAAAAGTATTATTGATATAACAGAAATATAAAAATGATATGATGCGAGACGGACATGAACGTTAATTTCGAATATTACAAGATCTTTTATTATGTGGCAAAATATCAGAATTTTACGAAAGCGGCGCGTGCGCTGAACAACAGCCAGCCAAATATCACGCGTGCGATGAACTGTCTGGAGGATGAGGTGAACTGCAGACTGTTTATCCGAACCAATCGCGGTGTGTGTCTGACACCGGAGGGGGAACGGCTGTATACGCGGGTCGCAGCAGCGATGGCGCAGCTGTGGCAGGCAGAGGAGGAACTGTCAGAGAGTGTCGGACTGGAGCATGGCAGCATCTCGATCGGTGCAAGTGAGATTGCGCTCAATGTCTATCTGTTAGATATCTTAAAAAAGTTTCATATGGCATATCCGGGTGTGCGGCTTAAGATCTACAATCATTCCACACCGCAGGCGATCCATTCGGTGCAGAGCGGTGAGATCGATTTTGCAGTTGTCACGACACCGACGAATGCAGAGCATCCTTTAAAGGAAGTCCGGGTGAAAGAATTTCAGGAAGTGTTAGTCGGAGGAAAGACATTCACGGCTGTCGGCAGCCAGGAATTACTATTGAAAGATCTCAGACAGTATCCGCTCATCTGTCTCGGAGCAGACACGACAACCTATGATTTCTATCGTGAACTATTTCAACGATACGGCAGTGAACTGGCCCCGGACACAGAGGCTGCCACGACGGATCAGGTGCTGCCACTCGTCAAAAGCGAACTTGGACTTGCGTTTTTACCAGAAGAGATGGTGGCAGAGTCGATCGCAAACCACGAGATTATTCCAATGAAGCTGCGTGAGGAGATCCCAAAACGCTATGTATGCATGGTATATGATGCGAGACGCCCGATGAGTGTGGCGGCGCAGAAACTAAAGAAGATTTTATTGGAGATGTAAGGAATCATTCATTTGCAGGAGAAAAAACATATGACATTACAGCAGCTCACCTATCTGGTGACGGTTGCCGAGTGTGGAAATATTACAGAAGCGGCAGAAAAATTATTTATCTCACAGCCCTCTTTGAGCGCTGCGATTCACAATCTGGAAAAAGAAATGGGTGTGACGGCTTTTATCCGGTCGAACAAAGGGGTAGTCACTACGAGAGAAGGGGAAGAACTGCTCTCGTTTGCTAGAATGCTCTTAGAACAGGCAGACAATATGAAGGATCATTTCGGAAATGGAGAGCGCGCAAATCCCAGATTTTCCGTATCCTGCCAGCATTATTCGTTTGCAGTCAATGCATTTGTAGATCTGATCAAGGAATATGGTGCGGATCAGTATAACTTTATTATCCGGGAAACGCAGACCGGAGAGATCATAGAGGATGTGGCAAATGGTAAGAGCGAGATCGGTGTGATCTACCTGTCCGAGCACAATGAGGAAGTGATTACGAAGCTGATTAAGAATCAGGGGCTTGTGTTTGAAGAACTGTATATTGCCACACCGCATGTGTTTATCTGCAGCGAACATCCGTTGGCATCGAAGGACATGATCACCATGGAGGATCTGATGCCGTATCCGTATCTCGTCTATGAGCAGGGAAACCGCAATTCCTTCTACTTTTCTGAGGAATTTATCAGCATGTTGGATTTCCCCAGAATTATTCAGGTCAGAGACAGGGCTACGTTATTTAATCTTGTGATCGGTCTGAATGGCTTTACAGTCAGCAGTGGCGTGATCGATCATAAACTAAATGGCAGCGATATTATTGCAAAGCCGCTGCAGGTAGAGAAGACGATGCGGATTGGCATTATAAAAAAGAAGAATATTATTTTCAGCAGATATGCAGACGCTTATCTGAAAGCATTAAAGCACCATCTGCCAATTGATTCGGATACTAACTTATCCATAGGATGAAACTATGGATAAATGCGATTTTTATATATTTTTCAATAGCCAGAAAAATTGCTAGAATATCCTCAAGTCAGAAAACGATGAAGAATAAAGACAACGGAGGATAAGAACATGAGCAGATTACAGACACCTTTTCGGTATGATTTTGTGGGCAGCTTTTTAAGACCGCAGGCATTGAAAGATGCAAAAGCGGCTTATCAGGACGGAAAACTCTCAAAAGAGGCATTTGACCGGGTCGTCGATGAGGAGATCGCGAAAGTAGTTGCAAAACAAAAGGAACTTGGATTCCATGTCATCACAGATGGAGAATTCCGTAGAACATTCTGGCATCTGGATTTCATGTGGGGATTCGATGGCGTAGCCCATGAGAATACCGGAAACGGCGTGAAATTTGATGCGGAGCTGGCGGTGCTCGATGATACCTATCTGGTAGGAAAGATTCGTGCAAAGGCACATCCGTTTGTGGAATATTTTAAATTTTTAAAGCAGTTTGAGGATGAGAATACGGTAGCAAAATATACGATTCCAGCTCCGGCGCAGACCTTCCAGCAGATGATCGTTCCGGCAAATTTCGAGTCAACCAGAAAGTTCTATCCGACAGATGAGGAACTGATACAGGATATTGGTAAAGCGTATCAGGATGTGATCCGGCAGTTCTACGATGCCGGCTGCCGTAATCTCCAGCTGGATGACTGTACCTGGGGCGCTGTTGTCGGAGCTGCCGCAAAGCAGAGATACCAGTCACTTGGCATCGACATTGAGGATGTCAAGGAGCAGCTTCTGGCGGTAAACAATCTTGCACTCGAAGGAAAGCCGGAGGATATGGTGATCACATCCCATATCTGCAGGGGAAACTATCATTCGACATTCTTTACGAGCGGCCCCTATGATTCCGTGGCTGATTATGTATTCGCAAGAGAACACGTGGATGCGTTATATTTAGAGTATGATGATGAGCGCTCTGGTGGATTTGCCCCGCTTGCCAGGGTTTCGGATGACAAGAAGGTAGTGCTCGGACTGATCACGACAAAATCACCGGTGCTCGAAGATAAGGAGCATGTCATTGCGCGGATTCATGAAGCAGCAAACTATGTACCGCTTGACAGGCTGTATTTAAGTCCACAGTGTGGATTTGCATCCTGTGAGATCGGCAATAAGCTGACCGAGGAGGAACAGTGGGCAAAGCTGAAACTGGTCAAAGAGATCGCAGAGGAAGTCTGGGGATAACTGTGTGGCAAGAAGGGCATAGAATAAAATATGGAACGCAGTGAGAGAAGTGCAGTTGATGGGTCATGATCAACTGCGCTTTTTTCGCATGCAGATGACAATAAAAGATAATTTTTTTCAAATCCCTATTGACCTGATAGGAATAGAGTGGTATTATCTAGGAAGTTAAATTATATAATTCTTATATGCTTAGTAGGAAATGAGCGATAACACCAATAAAACAAGGATAAGAATGGAAAGGCGGTTCATATGTCAAAGATTGCAAAACAGCTCACAGAGCTGATCGGAAACACTCCGTTACTGGAGCTGACAAATTATGAAAAGGAGCAGAAGCTCGAAGCAAAAATCATTGCAAAACTAGAATACTTCAATCCACTGGGTAGTGTCAAGGACAGAGTTGCATTTGCCATGATTGAGCAGGGTATCGCAGACGGAAAGATCAATCAGGATACCGTGATTATCGAGCCTACGAGCGGCAATACAGGTATCGGACTTGCATTCGTGACAGCAGCGAAAGGATTACATCTGATCCTGACGATGCCGGATACGATGAGTGTCGAGCGACGCAAGATCGTATCAGCGCTTGGCGCAGAGATCGTACTCACACCGGGACGCGAGGGTATGAAAGGCGCGATCGCTAAGGCAGAACAGCTCAAGGAAGAATATGGAAACGCATTTATTCCCCAGCAGTTCGAGAATCAGGCCAATCCGGCAATTCATAAAAAGACAACTGCACAGGAGATCTGGAATGATACAGACGGTGCGGTAGACATCTTTGTATCAGCAGTCGGAACTGGTGGAACCGTCACCGGAACCGGACTTGGATTAAAGGAGAAGAATCCGAATGTCAAGGTTGTAGCAGTTGAGCCGGCGAGCTCGCCGGTACTCTCAGGCGGCAAGCCCGGACCTCATAAGATTCAGGGAATCGGAGCCGGATTCGTGCCGGACGTACTCGACATGGATCTATTAGACGAGATCATCAAGGTAGAAAACGATGCAGCGTTTGAGACCTCACGCCATGTGGCACGGACAGACGGACTGCTCGTTGGTATCTCGGCAGGAGCTGCACTTTCAGCAGCGACTGAGCTGGCCAAGAGACCTGAGAATGCAGGAAAGAACATCGTGGTACTGCTCCCGGATACCGGAGAGAGATATCTGTCTACTTCTTTATTTACCGTAGATGAGTAATACAGTGGATGTACTGAAAGGTATTGAAAACAATGCGATATAGAAACTGGGCGAGAGGAGTGCTGCTGGCAGCACTCGTCTCGAGTCTTCTCGGATGTGGGAGGGCAGATGATCAGTTGACGATCACGAATGTATCTTACGATCCCACGAGAGAGTTTTATGAGAAATATAACGAGTTGTTTGAAAATTATTATCAGGATACCTACGGCGAACCGGTCAATGTCATTCAGTCACATGGAGGCTCCGGGGCGCAGGCACGGTCGGTCGTCGAGGGATGTAATGCAGATGTAGTGACACTGGCACTCGAGCATGATATTACCCTGATTGAGCGGACCGGACTGATTGATGAAGGCTGGAAGAGCGAATTTGAACGGGATTCATCCCCGTACACATCGACGATCGTATTTCTGGTGCGTGCGGGCAATCCGAAGCAGATTGCAGACTGGGACGATCTGGTGAAGGATGGCGTAGATGTGATCACACCGGATCCCAAGAGCAGCGGTGGCGCCTGCTGGAATTATCTGGCGGCACTTGCCTATGCAAAAACGAATTATGATTCGCAGACAGAACAGACCGATTTCCTGAGAAGCCTGTATCGCAATGTATCAGTGATGGATTCCGGAGCGCGGGGCGCTACGACGACATTTGTAGAAAACGGCAAAGGAGACGTGCTGATTGCCTGGGAAAACGAGGCAATTGCCACGATGGATTCCTATCCGGGAGAATATGAACTGGTGAATCCGTCTGTCAGTATTCTGGCACAGCCGAGTGTGGCGATCGTTGATGACAATGCCAGAGCGAATGGTACCGAACAGATCAGCCATGAATATCTGCAGTATCTCTACAGTGACGAGGCACAGCGCCTCATCGGAGAGAGCGGCTACCGGCCGACAGACGAGCAGATTCTGCAGGAGTTTTCAGATACCTACGACTTGTCCATGAAACTGTGGACGATTGATGATTTTGGCGGATGGGACAAAGCATACGAAGATTATTTTGATGACGGTGCGCAGTTCGATCAGATTTATGAGTATTAGACCTATGAACAAACAAACACAATCGGGAAAACAAAAGAATATGCAAACGCATAAAAATCCGCATGTGATTCCGGGTTTTGGATGTACGCTGGGAGTCGTCGTCACGATGCTCTCGCTGATCGTCCTGATACCGCTGGCATCGGTGCTGGTGCGGTCGCTGCAGATCTCACCGCGTGAGTTTTTCAGCCTGCTCTGGAAACCGAATGTGCGCAATGCCTTCTGGACGAGTATCAGTTGTTCGTTTGTGGCGGCAGTGATCAACGTGGTCTTTGGACTGATCCTCGCATGGGTGCTGGTCAAATACGAGTTTCCCGGGAAGCGGATTCTGGATGGTTTTATCGAATTGCCGTTTGCATTGCCGACAGCAGTCGCGGGTATCACGCTCTCCAAGCTGTATTCGGAAAATGGGTTATTCGGACGGATGCTCGCAAAGTGTGGGATCCAGGTGACCTACACGAAGCTGGGGCTGGTGATCGCACTGATCTTTATCGGTATTCCGTTTGTGGTACGTGCGGTACAACCGGTGTTGGAGAAGATGGACAGCCAGTATGAGGAAGCCGCGTATATGCTCGGTGCGAGTCCGAGAAAAACATTTTTCTCAGTGATCCTACCGGAACTGCGGCCGGCACTGCTGACTGGCTTTGGTCTGGCATTTGCCAGAGGCATCGGAGAGTACGGCAGCGTGATCTACATATCCGGCAACAGTGCCAAGGATCGGACGCAGGTGATCTCTTATGTGATCATGCAGAAACTTAGTTATATCGATTATGCAAGTGCGACAGCGATCGCGCTGGTGATGTTAGTCATTTCATTTTTATTATTGTTATTTGTGAATATCGTGCAGGCAAAGCAGTCAGCGAGAACGAATTTATTATAGGAAAGGAGGATACCGATGAGTGAACAGGAATTGTTAGAGCGCAGCAGGCGTCGGACGAGACGCATATTGATCACGGTATCCGTTCTTTTTATTGTAGTGATGTTAGTCGTACCGCTCGCCGCCGTGCTCGTCAATGCACTCAGTGAGGGCTGGAAGTTTTACATCCAGGCGATCACGACAGAATATGTACGCAGCGCGCTGGGGGTTACGATACTGGCGACTGTGATCGCGGTTGTCGTGAACACGTTTTTTGGCATCTGTGCCGCGTGGCTGCTCACAAAGTTCAGCTTCAAGGGAAAGCAGGTGCTCGCGACGTTGATCGATATCCCATTTTCGATCTCGCCGGTTATCGTAGGCCTGTCTTATCTGATGACGTTTGGCAGGCTCGGATGGTTCTATCCGGCGATCCGGGCATTTAATCAGCATTTTGGTACAGACATCCGCATCACCTTTGCGGTACCGGGTGTCGTGCTGGCAACAATATTTGTCACTTTCCCATTCGTATCGAGAGAATTGATCCCGGTGCTGAATGCGCAGGGAAAGGATGAGGAAGAAGCAGCCGCGCTCATGGGAGCCGGTGGATTTACGATTTTCAGACGGATCACACTCCCGCAGATGAAGTGGGGGCTGATCTACGGCATTATCTTATGCACGGCGCGGGCGCTGGGTGAGTTCGGAGCAGTGAATGCGCTGTCCAAGACGCGGGGTGAGACATTCACACTTCCGCTTGAGATCGATGCACTGTATATGTCAGGCACGGATACCTCAATCACAGCGGCATTTGCGGTATCATCGATTCTCGTGATCATAGCGATCATTATATTGTTCGCCAGAAATATGTTAGAACATAAAGATAAGTATAAAGATCAGGCGAGGGAGACAAAAGATGTACGTTGAAATGAGAAATATCTACAAACAATATGGTGATTTCCTCGCATCGGATAATGTGAGCTTTGGTGTAGAGAAGGGAAGACTGGTCGCACTGCTCGGCCCGTCGGGCAGCGGCAAGACAACATTGCTTCGCATGATCGCAGGACTCGAGACTCCGAATGCCGGAGATATCTACATCGATGGACAGCGCATGAACGACATTCCCGCTGCCAAGCGAGGGATCGGGTTTGTATTTCAGAATTATGCATTGTTCCGTTATATGACGGTATTTGATAATGTCGCATTCGGACTAGAACTGCAGAAGGTGCCGAAAGCACAGATTAAAAAAAGAGTCATGGAACTGTTAGAACTGACCGGATTATCCGGTATGGAAAAAAGATATCCGAATCAGCTCTCCGGTGGACAGCGGCAGCGTGTCGCATTTGCGCGGGCGCTCGCACCGAATCCGCAGGTATTGCTCTTGGATGAGCCGTTCGCGGCGATCGATGCCAAGGTGCGCACGGAGCTACGCAGCTGGCTCAAAGAAATGGTGGAAAAGCTGGGTATTACGAGCATTTTCGTCACCCATGATCAGGACGAGGCGGTGGAGGTGGCTGATGAGATCATCATCACGAACCATGGCCGGATTGAACAGATGGGTACACCGCTTGATATTTATAAGACACCGGCGACACCGTTTGTCGCACAGTTTATCGGCAGATCTTCAGTGGTAGAGGAATATGACCGGTTAAAAGGCTTTGAGCGGATCGAAGGTGCTGACCGGGCGGTCATCCGGCCGGAGTTCATCAAGATCTCCAAGAGCGGAAAACTGAATCAGTATGTGAGTGCTGCGGAGACAGGTGTTGTGACGGATGTGATGTTCCGCGGCAACCGTATGGATGTGACCATCGATATCAACGGTATCCGCATTGTCGGAGAACGGTCACTTGAGAAGGATATGATCTCGGTCGGTGAGACCGTACATGTGCTGATCTATCGTCTGTACATATTTGACAATGAACAGACATATCTGATGGAGAATAAAGAGATGCAGGAACAGGATGTATTCTACATCTAAATAAACGGAGGATCTTATGCAGACAGGGGCTACACAGACAAACAGGGTACAGATACAGGAGAAAAAGATTCTGCATACCGATGTGCTGATCATCGGTGGCGGTACTGCAGGCTGCTACGCGGCACTGACGCTTCGGGAACACAGCGACTGCTCGATTGTGATCGCAGAGAAAGCGAATATCAAGCGGAGCGGCTGTCTGGCGGCAGGTGTGAATGCGATCAACGCATACATTGTCGATGGTCAGAAACCGGAAGATTATGTAAACTATGCAAAGCGTGATGCGGACGGCATTGTGAGGGAAGATCTGCTGCTGACGATGTCAGAGGGATTAAATCGCGTGACAGAGAAGATGGAGCAGCTCGGTCTGGTGATCCTGAAGGACGAGAATGGCAGATATGTTGCCAGAGGCAACCGGAATATCAAGATCAACGGGGAGAACATGAAACCGCTGCTCGCGCAGGCGGTTGAAGCGCTGCCGGATGTCACGATCTTAAATCGCGTCAATATCACGGATTACATCGTGACAGACAATACGATCCACGGTGCATATGGTTTTTCGATGGAGGAGCCCATCGCCTATGAGATCCGGGCAAAAAAAGTACTCTGTGCGACCGGAGGAGCCGCAGGACTTTACCGGCCGAACAATCCGGGATTTTCAAGACATAAAATGTGGTATCCGCCGTTTAATACCGGAGCGGGCTATGCGATGGGTATTAAAAGCGGAGCAGAGATGACGACCTTTGAGATGCGTTTTATCGCACTGCGGTGTAAGGATACGATCGCACCGACCGGAACGATCGCACAGGGCGTCGGAGCAAAGCAGGTCAACGCAAAGGGAGAGGTCTACGAGACACATTACGGACTGACGACTTCCGAGCGTGTGTACGGAACCGTGATGGAGAATCTGCAGGGCAGAGGCCCCTGTTACCTGCGCACAGAGGGTATCACCCCGGCGCAGGACGAATCATTGAAAAAGGCATATCTGAACATGGCACCGAGCCAGACATTAAAGTGGCTCGAATCCGGCAAAGATCCGAGTGAACAAAACGTCGAGATCGAGGGCACGGAGCCGTATATCGTAGGTGGACACACCGCCAGCGGTTACTGGGTAGACACCAACCGCCAGACGACGATCCACGGACTGTATGCGGCAGGAGATGTCGCAGGTGGATGTCCGCAGAAATATGTGACCGGGGCGATGGTCGAGGGTGAGATCGCAGCGGAGCACATTGCAAGGCAGCTTGCACAGGAAGATACGCAGCAGACGAATGCTGCGGATGAGCAGATCTGGCAGCAGGCATTGGATCAGAAGGCCGCAGAATATGAGCGTTATCTGAATCAGACGCAGCCACTGTTTACGACAGAAGAACTCGAGGAAGCGATGCAGAAGGTGATGGACAACTACGCCGGAGGCATCTCGAACCACTATCAGTTCAATGAAAAGCAGCTGGCACTCGCAGACGAGAAGATCCGACAGCTCATCACACTGGCAGAGGATCTGAGCGCATCCAATATGCATGAGCTCATGTTTATCTATGAGCTAAAGGAGCGGCTCACCGTGTGTCTGTCCGTGATCGCCCATCTGGGTGCACGCAAGGAAACACGCTGGCACAGCTTTGCAGAGAACCTCGATTATCCGGAGAGAAGCGATGAGTGGATGCGGTATGTGAATTCAAAAATGGAAGACGGAGAACTGAAGATTATCTTCAGGGATCTGGTCGGAAGGGAGGAGCGCTATGAGCATCGCGATTGATCAGACACTATGTAAGGGCTGTGGTGCCTGTGAGAAGGTCTGTCCGGGCAGCCTGATCGCACAGCATGAGGATGGCACCGCCTATATCAGATACCCGAAGGACTGCTGGGGATGTTCCTCCTGTATCAAGGAATGTCATTTCGGAGCGATTGCCCTGTATCTGGGAGCAGATATCGGAGGCATGGGCAGCCGGATGCAGGTACAGTCCAAAGGCGATGAACTCTACTGGAACCTGACCAGAAGGGACGGCAGCAGGGAGCAGATCATTATCAATAAAAAAGAATCGAACAAATATTAGATATATCATAACGATCCGAGAAAGGAAGGTAGCAACGATGAGTGGATTATCACATCTTGATGAACTGGAGGCAGAGGCGATCTACATTATCCGTGAAGTAGCGGCAGAGTGTGAGAAGCCTGTCATGCTCTACTCCATCGGCAAAGACAGTTCCGTGATGTTACACCTGGCAATGAAAGCATTTTGTCCGGAGAAACCGCCGTTTCCGTTTTTACATGTAAATACGACATGGAAATTCAAGGAGATGATCGAGTTCCGTGACCGCAAGGCAAAGGAGCTCGGCATTGAGATGCTCGAATACATCAACGAGGAGGGCGTAAAGGCAGGGATCAACCCGTTTGATCACGGCAGTGCTTATACCGATATCATGAAGACGCAGGCACTCAAGCAGGCGCTCGATAAATACGGATTTACAGCAGCGTTTGGTGGTGGACGGCGTGACGAGGAAAAATCCAGAGCCAAAGAGCGTATCTTCTCTTTCCGAAACGAACAGCATGCATGGGATCCGAAAAATCAGCGTCCGGAGATGTGGAAACTCTACAACTCCAGAATCCATAAAAAAGAAGAGGTGCGTGTGTTCCCATTATCAAATTGGACAGAGACCGATATCTGGCAGTACATCAGACAGGAAAACATCGAGATCCCGTCTCTGTATTTTGCAAAAGTACGGCCGGTCGTATACCGCGATGGCAACATCATCATGGTGGATGATGACCGCATGAAGCTGCGACCGGGTGAGGAGATCCAGTACAAGAGCGTGCGGTTCCGTACACTGGGCTGCTATCCGCTGACCGGTGGATGTGAATCGACAGCGACGACACTCGATGAGATCATCGATGAGACATTGAGTGCGGTATCTTCTGAGCGTACCACACGAGTGATCGACAACGAGGCAGCAGGCAGCATGGAACGAAGAAAGAGAGAGGGGTATTTCTAAAATGAGTGGTCTTTTAAAATTTATCACATGCGGTAGCGTGGATGACGGAAAATCAACCTTGATCGGACACATTTTATATGATTCCAAACTGCTCTACACCGATCAGGAGAAAGCATTGGAACTCGACAGCAAGGTCGGCAGCCGCGGAGGCGCGATCGACTATTCCCTGCTGCTCGACGGACTGATGGCAGAGCGTGAGCAGGGTATCACGATCGATGTTGCTTATCGCTATTTTACAACAGACAAACGAAGCTTTATCGTGGCGGATACACCCGGCCACGAGGAATATACGAGAAACATGGCAGTCGGTGCATCTTTCGCGGATCTGGCGGTCATCCTGATCGATGCCAAGCAGGGCGTACTCGTACAGACGAGAAGACATGCGAGAATCTGTGCACTCATGGGTATCCGTTATTTCGTATTTGCAGTGAACAAAATGGATCTCGTTGGCTATGATGAGAAGCGTTTCCGCGAGATCGAGGCACAGATTAAAGAACTGGCAGATGAGTTACAGTTACCGAATATCAAGATCATTCCGGTATCTGCGACCGAGGGCGACAATGTGACGACACATTCTGACCGTATCAGCTGGTATCAGGACGAAGCACTTCTGCCGTATCTGGAGGATCTGGATATCACAGAGGATGACCACGAAGTCGGATTCTATATGCCGGTACAGCGTGTGTGCCGCCCGGATCATACGTTCCGTGGATTCCAGGGACAGATCGAGGATGGAACGATCCATGTCGGCGATACCGTAACGACACTGCCGAGCAATGAATCTGCCAAGGTCAAGAGCATCCATATTGGAGATAAAAACAGTAACGAGGCAGTCAAGGGACAGCCGGTGACGATCCAGCTCGACCGAGAGGTGGACGTATCGAGAGGCTGTGTGCTGACGATCGATACCGGTGTCAAGGTCGCTGCTTCTATCACAGCGACACTGCTGTGGATGGATGATGAGGAACTGACAAACGGTAAGAACTTCTTCTTCAAACTCGGCACCAAGACGATCCCCGGATTTGTCTCAGAGATCGAATATGCGATCGATGTGAACACCGGAGAACAGAAAAAAGTCGATACACTCAGTAAAAATGAGATCGCCGTCTGCAAGATCTCTCTGGCAGACAAGATTGTTGTAGATGAGTTTAAAAAGCATAAGACACTCGGAGAGTTTATCCTGATTGACCGTGTCACAAATATGACATCCGCATGCGGAGTCGTCGAGCAGGTACATACCGAGGAGAGCGGATTGTATGAGGGACGCGTAGACCGCAAGG
>JBNMKT010000035.1:0-16984 GCA_050874485.1 bacterium | reverse complement strand
GTGTGAGCAGAGCGAAAGACACATCGAGCCAAGGCTGAAGAGACAGCGAGACACCGCCGGGCAACAGGAGCAGTTTGATCAGAATACTGCTGCGCCCACAGCCATGTAGCCCCGATAATAAAAATAGTTTTGCAAACGCCTATATTACTTTATTTTATCATACCGCCGCTATTCGGAATAGTCTGATAACAGCCGAAAATGCGGCCAGTATGTAAACATCGCCTTGCCGAGTATCTTATCACGGCTGACATATTCATAGGGAGTGCCGTCTTTCACCGAATCGACCAGTCCGTTGTCATATGCCTCCTCTGCCCAGTAGCGGGCATCCGCAGATACATTGCGGTTGTCACCGAGCATCAGATAGCAGTCATCTGGTACTTCAAATTCATAACCATCGTTCTCGATCACCCATTCCTCCGGAAGATAATTCTCCTTTAACGGTTCTGTGGAATCATTGATATAGATCTTCGCATTCTCAATGCGTACCGTCTCTCCGGGCAATCCGATAATACGCTTGATATAGTTTTCTTCTTCATCTACCGGATATTTGAAAATAACGACATCAAACCGCTCCGGATCAGAGAATTTATAGGCGAGCCGGTTGCCAAACAACCGGTCTCCCGGCGAGATCAGAGTCTCCATGGAAGAAGACGGCACAACTGAATTGACGAGTACCACACGCGTCAAAAAGAAGGAGATGACGACTGCTGCCACCATGACCTCCACCCAGCTGAGCAGTTCCCGCATCATGGACGGCTTTTTCTCCTCCTCTGCCATATTTTTTTCTGTCTCTGGCTGCCTGGCAGCATCTGTGCCCGGCTGTTCCGGCTGCGTGGTTTCTGCCTGTTCAGACGCAGTCTGTTCCGGTGTCTCTTGTGTTACCTGTGTTTCTTGCGTTTCAAGTTCCTGATTCATGTATCTGCTTTTTATTCCTTCCTGCTTCTATATTTATTGATTATTTTTTATCGATTACTTTTTATTTATTATTTTAACCGTGCCAATAGTGACGTACCAATCGTACCCTCCGGCATACGGACACCAAAATTATCCGCGATCGTGGCACCGATCACTGCAAACGTATCGGTCTGCGGCAATGCACCCGCACCCGCAAACGACGGAGAATATGCCAAAAACGGCACTTTTTCCCTCGTGTGGTCTGTTCCTGTATACGTCGGATCATTTCCGTGATCTGCTGTTAAGATCAACAAATCGTCCTCGCGCAGCAATGGCAGCAGCTCACCGAGCTTTTTATCAAAGCGCACGAGTTCCTGTCCATAGCCGACCGGATTGCGTCTGTGTCCCCACAGCGCATCAAAATCGACCAGATTCACAAAACAAAGTCCCGTAAAATCACGCGCTGCGATCTCGATCGTCTGCTCCATGCCGTGTACCGAGGAATTGGAATGATTGCTCTCCGTAATGCCCTCCCCGACAAATATATCATTGATCTTGCCAACCGAGATGACATCAAATCCCGCATCCTTTAACGCATTCAGCGCCGTCGGTCCGGTCGGTTTGAGCGCATAGTCATGCCGGTTACTCGTGCGGACAAACTCACCCTTCTTTTTGCCGACATATGGACGCGCGATGACACGTCCGACACGCCATTCGTCACGCATCGTCAGTTCTCTGGCGATCTCACAGTAGTGATAGAGATTGTCCAGCCCCATTGTCTCCTCGTTTCCACAGATCTGCAGCACCGAATCCGCAGACGTATAGACAATCATCGCTCCGGTCTCGATCTCTTCCTCACCCAGTTCATCGAGGATCTCGGTTCCACTGGCAGCCTTATTACCGATGATCCGTCTGCCGCAGCGCTGCTCGAGTTCCGTAATCAGTTCCTTGGGGAATCCGGTATCCGTAAATGTGATAAACGGCTTTTTCGTCTCGATGCCCATCATCTCCCAGTGTCCGGTCATTGTATCTTTTCCGTTGCTGCGCTCACACATGGGCATATAATAGCCCAACGGGGCTTCCACCGGTGGCACCTGCTTCATAGGTTTCAGATTGCCCAGTCCCAGCTTTTGCAGATTCGGTAGTTCAAACGGCTCTCCTGCTGCTGCCATACGCTCAGAAATATGTCCCAGCGTATCGACACCGACATCGCCGAACCGTGGCGAATCCTCCATTGCTCCCATTCCTACCGAATCGAGTACGATCGTAAAGATCCGGTTATATTTATGCTCACTCATTCTGTTCACACCTTTCTAATTCTGGTGCTCCTGTGCCTTCACGAGCTTTACAATACGGCTCGTCCCCAGGCGGCTCGCACCCAGTTCCATGAATCTCTCCGCATCCGCGATACTACTGATGCCTCCGGCTGCCTTCATGCGCACACCCTCACCGATATGTTTTGCAAACAGCTCAATATCCGCAAAGGTCGCTCCGGCTGTCGAAAATCCAGTTGAGGTCTTGATAAAATCTGCGCCAGATGCGGTCACGATCTCACACATCTTAATCTTTTCCTCATCTGTCAGCAGACAGGTCTCGATGATGACCTTTAAGATCCTGCCCTCACATGCAGCTTTGATCTCACGGATCTCGTCTAACACGTAGCCATAATTTTTTGCCTTTAACATACCGACATTGATCACCATATCGATCTCATCTGCACCGTTTTTCACGGCATCCTGTGTCTCAAACACTTTACTGGCAGTCGTATGATTGCCATTTGGAAATCCGATCACGGTACATACCGGAATCTTTCCCTGCATATATTCCGCAGCCTGCTTCACATAACAGGGTGGGATGCAGACCGACGCCGTATGGTATTTCATCGCGTCATCACAGATCCCTTTGATCTCCTCCCAAGTACTCGTCTGCAACAACAGTGTGTGGTCGCAGATCGCAAGTATATCTTCTATTTTTCTACTCATTCGTTATTTTTACTCCTTTTTATTTCCGGTCCAAATCCACAGGGCAGCAGCTCCTCCAGCGTATAAACCTCTGCTACGCCATCCCTGGTGCCGAGGATAATACGAAATTGCTCCGGATCGCAGAACTCCATCATCACCTGTCTGCATACGCCGCACGGTGTGCAGACCTGCTCCGGCTCACTCGTGTCATAGCCGCCGACGACTGCAATCGCCGTAAACGCACGCGCGCCCTCACTAACCGCCTTAAAAAATGCTGTGCGCTCCGCGCAATTTGTCGGTGTGTAGGAAGCATTTTCGATATTACAGCCTTCGTAGACGACTCCGTCCTCCGTGAGCAAGGCTGCACCCACTGCCCAGTGGGAATACGGTGTATATGCCTGCTTTCGCGCATGCAACGCACGCGCGACTAATTCCTGATCGTTCATTTTATCAGCTCCTCTGCCATATCAGTCCCATTTTCCGGTTCAAATACTATTTTTTCTCTGCCATATCCTGCACGATCAACTCTCGGATCGCTTCTACCGCCGTGAGGATCGCCTGCTCGGTGTCATGTACCTGTGCATTCGGCAGCCCCTGCTTTGCCCGCTCCTGATTAGCGATAACTAAAAAGCACGAACCGACCCGCACGCGCAGAAAGCTGCCCGCGATAAACAATGCCGCAGACTCCATCTCCGATGCGAGGCATCCCATGCGCAACCATGCCTCCCATTTATTCTGCAGCTCATAGCTCACCGGCATCACTTCCGGCTCATGCTGGCCAAAAAACGAATCCTTGCACTGTACCACACCGGTATGATACGTCAGCTTCTGCTTTTTTGCAGCCTGGATCAGTGCATTCATAACAGTCACATCCGGCACTGCGGGGTACTCAATCGGGGCATATTCCCGGCTCGTCCCCTCCATACGGATTGCCCCGTTTGCAATGACGATATCTCCGCCACACACCTGTGTCTGCATGCCTCCGCACGTACCGACGCGGATAAATGTATCCGCACCGACCTTTGACAGTTCCTCTATGGCGATCGCCGCCGAGGGGCCCCCGATACCAGTCGATGTAACACTTACAGGCACCCCGTCGAGGGTGCCTGTATAAGTGACGTATTCTCTGCTGTCTGCAATCAGACGCGCATCGTCAAAATATTTAGCTATTTTCTCACAGCGTTTGGGATCACCCGGCAGGATCACATATCTGCCAACATCACCCACACCTACCTGTGTATGATACTGTTTTCCTGAACCTTCTGCATAGTCAACCATACGATACCTCCTGAATCATGTGCTCACGCAACCAGACAGCACACAGCGATCTGCCTCGCCCTGGCCAAACCGCAATGCAGCTTCTCTGCCACTACTGCCTTGTCCGTTATTTATAACAGGTATGTAAAAAGTATAGCATGATCCGACTATAAATACAAATTTAAAAATTATTTGTTATTCTTGTTATGTTTCTCGAAAAACTTCTTTGTCTCAGCTACAACAACACCATTTAATGCAAATAATGCGATCATATTCGGCAATGCCATCAGACCGTTGAAGATATCTGCGATCGTCCATACGGCACTGACTGTCATGTAAGGTCCGATAAATACTGCAAAGATATATAACCAGCGATAGATCTTGACATGCTTCATATTTCCGCCACTCAGGTACTCGAGGCAGCGCTCACTATAATAATCCCATCCGAGAATCGACGTAAATGCAAAGAATACCAGACACAGCATCAGCACAAATGATGACACCCGTGCCGGGAACGGCAGACCATGTTGGAACGCATAAGTCGTCACAGCGACTCCCTCTAAGCCCTCTACCTGCCATGCACCGGTCAATACGATAGACAATCCGGTCAATGTACAGATAATGATCGTATCGATAAAAGTTCCTGTCATGCTCACGAGACCCTGACGCACCGGCTCCTTTGTCTGGGCTGCTGCCGCTGCGATCGGTGCACTACCAAGTCCAGCCTCATTTGAGAAAATACCTCTCGCCACACCTTTTTGCATAGCGACGAGCATGCTGCCGACCATACCTCCGGTGATCGCCTTCGGTGTGAATGCAGCGACTACGATTGTTTTGACCGCCGCCGGAACTGCTGTAATATTGCAGAGCACCAGAATAATTGCAAATACAAAATAGATAATAGCCATAAACGGCACGATGACCTGACTCACACTCGCGATACGCTTCACACCACCGATCAGTACGGCTGCTACACAAAATGATAATAATAAGGAAGCGATCACAACGGACCATGAATACTCACCTAAAAACGGCAGGATCTTGACACAATGTGCATTGTTCGGATCAAAGAAATTATTGATTGCACTGGCAATACCGTTTACCTGGCTGAAAGTACCGATACCAAACAGTCCGACACAGACGCCAAAAAATGCGAATACTTTTGCGAGCCATTTCCACTTTACGCCCATACCCTGCTCAATATAATAGAACGGCCCTCCGAGACTGTGTCCGTCCTTTGCTACGACGCGGTACTTGACAGCGAGCAGACCTTCCGAATACTTCGTCGCCATACCTAAAAACGCAGCTACGATCATCCAGAACAATGCGCCCGGTCCTCCGGCACACACCGCTGTTGCCACACCAACGATATTACCGGTACCGATCGTTGCACTCAGCGCTGTACACAATGCCGCAAAACTGCTGATCTCACCTTCGCCGCCTTCTTCATTCTTTACCATCCATTTCAGTGCCAACGGAAGTTTTCTGACCTGTAACAGTCCCAAACGAACCGTAAGCAGCAGACCACCCGCCATGATGAGTACCATCAGCGGTACACCCCATACAAAATTGTCTACAGCTCCCAGAAAACTATTGATTGCTTCCCACATTACTAAACTCCTGCCTCTCTTTTCATATTGTGCATATTTCGATACTCCCGGGAACACATGTGAATAAAAAGATTTGTTACAGCAGACCCGCAAAATATTGCCAGAACAAGGTACACGCAGTAACAAAAATATCCCATGTACAGGATCTGTGCATGGGATAGAAGATATTGCAAATATAGTAGCAGCTTATCACGGATGATTCTATTTATCTGATAGACCTGATAGACTGCCAGAAACGCTATGATATCTTCTCTGTCCTGTTGCCTGAGAGATTCCTATGTGCGCCGCACATACGTTGCCCCTTCGGCCCCTGGTCTTGATCCAGATGTCTCCAGAGAGTCGATCCATTTGCAGTTGCACCGGTATGACCGGCACCTGAGAGTGTTACTCCTTCGGTAGACGTTTATCGTTTTCCTGCAAACTTCATCTCGAAATTACTTAATAAATATCATAGCGCCTCTTGCATCTTACGTCAACTGTTTTTTACTCTACATCCTGTAAAGCAGCGAAGTTTTCTTCACCGGTACGGACCTTTACGACCTTTGCCACATCATATACGAAGATCTTTCCATCTCCGATATGACCGGTATACAGTGTCTTTTTGATCGTCTCGATCACTTTTTCTACCGGAATCTTGGCTACGACTACTTCCACCTTGATCTTCGGAAGCAGTGTCGCATCCATCTCAACTCCACGGTAATACTCACCAGCGCCCTTCTGTACACCACAGCCCATGACCTGAACGACTGTCATACCGGTTACGCCGAGCTCGTTCAATGCTTTCTTTAACTTGTCAAACTTGGACAGCTTGGCAATGATGACTACCTTATGGATACCTGTCTTTAACTCAGGTACTGCTGTCTCTGCGGATACCACAGGTATCGCTGCATCAACCTTGGCCTTCGAAGCCTGACTGTAATCAGAGGTTCCGAGGTCTGTATTTTCATTGACATCCATTGTCATAGACATATCGCTGATTGCAAATCCTGAATATGCTGACGGGAGACCATGTTCGCATTCGTCCAGACCAACGATCTCTTCTTCCTCGCTGACACGCAGGCCAACCGTTTTCTTTAAGATAATAAATGTAATTGTAATCGTAACGACTGTCCATGCCGCCGTGACAAACATACCTACCAGCTGTAAACCGAGCTGTGAGAATCCACCGCCATAGAATAGACCCTCTTTAATACCTGCCAGTGCAAAGCCGGGTGCACTTGCTGTCGCAAATAAACCGACTGCAATCGTTCCCCAGATACCATTCATCATATGTACTGCTACGGCACCAACGGGATCATCTACGTGGATCACATTATCCAGGAACCATACGCCAAATACTACTAACACACCAGATACCGCACCGATGATCGCTGCACCTGCACAATCAGTGACATCACAGCCTGCGGTGATCGCTACGAGACCAGCCAGAGATGCATTCAGACTCATGGATACATCCGGTTTGCCATATTTAATCCAAGTAAATACCATACATACAACGGTCGCTACGGCCGGAGCTACGGTTGTGGTCAAAAAGATCGAACCAAGTGTCGGAACATCGACAGCTGCGGCACCGTTGAATCCATACCAGCCCATCCAGAGGATGAATACACCGAGTGCACCGATGACCAGGTTACATCCGGGGAATGCATTGACCTTGACGATCTTGCCTGACTTATCTTTCGTAAACTTACCAATACGGGGTCCTAACATTGCTGCACCGATCAGTGCGCAGATACCACCGACCATATGGATACAGTTTGAACCGGCATAATCATGGAATCCCATATTTACGAGGAATCCACCGCCCCATGTCCAATGTGCCTCAACCGGATAGATAATACCGGAGATCACTGCGGAATAGATACAGTATGTAAGGAACTTGGTACGCTCTGCCATTGCTCCGGATACGATCGTTGCGGTCGTTGCACAGAATACCAGGTTGAATACAAAACCGGAATAACTAAAGTTTCCGTAATTGGTAAACACTCCAAATCCCGGGGTTCCGATAATTCCTAATATATCGGATTTGCCTTCCGCTGCCGGGAGCATCAATGATGCACCGATGAGAAACCACATCACAGTACCGATACAGAAGTCCATCAGGTTTTTCATGATAATGTTACCGGAGTTCTTGGCTCTGGTGAAGCCCGCCTCTACCATCGCAAATCCTGCCTGCATCCAGAACACAAGCACGGCACCGATTAAAAACCAGACTGCGAAAATGTTGTCGTTAATTGCCTGTAAAATTTCCTGTGTCATAACTAAATCCTCCTCTTGGTATAGTTTTTGATAACCGCATCCTTGCGGAGCATTTTGTCTGATAGGAAGTTCCTGTCAAACAAAAAAAGACGCTCAGGGAAATTTCCCTAAGCGCCTTTGCTTATCTTGAAACCTATTATATGCATTTGAATTCTCCCCGTCAACGTCAATAATTAACACAATATTTTGCACAAATAATATAATTTTTGTTAAATTTGACTTTTTTTAACAAATCATATATCATTTGGTTCAACGAAAGCACATGCCAGCATGTGTAAAAAGGAGGTCATGTACATATGTCAGTTATTCCCGGCGATCCCGTCATCCTGCTCAGTTTTTTAAATACCAAACTGCGCGATTTTTATCCGGATCTGGACGCATTATGTGAAGATCTGGATCAGGACAAAACAGCTTTGACACAAAAAATCGCTGCCATAGGATACACCTACGACAGCGACAAAAACCAATTTATCTAATCTACTTCATTCATCTTTTCTAAAAATGCCTCTACGTTGCCAGCGAGATCTCCCTTGAATATACCACTTCCAGAGACGATCACGTTGGCTCCGGCATTCAAAAACTGATCGACATTGTCGATCTTGACCCCGCCATCTACTTCTATATCCGTACACAATCCCCTGCGCTGAATGATCCCACGCAGTTCACGAATCTTATCCAGTGTATAGGGAATCATCTTCTGCCCACCAAATCCGGGATTCACCGTCATGACCAGCACCATATCGACTTCCGGCAATATATAATCAAGCACATCTAACGGCGTTGACGGATTGAGTGCCACACCTGCCAGTATACCCTCACGCTTAATGTCGCGCACAGCCTGATCCAGATGTGTACATGCCTCCGCATGCACGGTCAGAATATCTGCTCCTGCGTCCGAAAAATCGCTAATATATCGTTCCGGGTGTTCAATCATCAGATGAACGTCCAGCTTTTTCTTTGTTACCTTCCGAATCGACTGCAAGACCGGTAAACCCATCGTTATGTTCGGCACAAACTGTCCATCCATCACATCAACATGAAAATACTGTGCACCCGCCTGATCGATCATACGCATCTGCTCTCCAAGCCGTGCAAAATCCGCTGCAAGCAGCGATGGTGCTAATATATTCATCGCATCATCCTCCTACTGTACCATTCCGGTTCCTGTTCCCTGCACGGCCAGATCCTTGCCTGCACCGGCATTGATACATCTGCTGATATATCCCAGGTTGCTGCCTGCTGCATAACCGGAGTAGATCTTTCCGGCTTCGATACCAGGTGTATCCTTCAATACATCCGGCAGTGTCACCTGTGCGCTGACCGTACCCGTAAATGTACACTGCGTCACAAATCCATTCGCTGCATTCTCGGCAACGATACCTCCCGAATAGATCTCATATGCGCAGGTAGGAATATAGGTTCCGATCTGCATCTGCTGTACAACATCTACCGAAGAAGTACATTCCACGATTGTTCCGGAATTGCTCAATGCCACACCACCCGCTTTTAAAGCAGTGGATGAAATAACGCCGCTTGCCGTCACCGTCAATTTGCCGGAGACCGTACAATTACGGATCTGTCCTTTATTATACATCACAAGCATGGCTGCCTGATTACCGGCATTGCACAGGATATTACCATTTACCGAGCAGGTGTCGATCGTACCGTCATTCGTCGTTGCGAGCAGACTGCCGGTCGTATTGAGTACACAGTTGTTCATGCTCACATTTTTGACCGTTCCTTCTGCCCCGATGGTTCCGAACACGGAATTATATCCGAACAGATTGCTCATCTGATGTGACACATTCTCATATTTACCATCATAAGTACCGGTAAAAGGCTTGGTATCATCAAACATCGCCGCAAGAACACTATAATTAAAATCAATATCTGCGTCCTGCACAAAATGTGCACCGTTATAATCACGGATCAGATACAATTCAGCCAGATTCGATACACAAAACGGATTATTTTCCGATCCATCGCCCTTGCCAAACGGAGAGGCTGAGAGTACCGACACCGTTCCACCGATCGTCCGGTTGCCATCTGCTACAACTGCGTAGCGGTAGGTACCGTTTAATGGCATACCGCTGTCATCCCTGCCATCCCACGAGAACGAGATTCTATGCTTGGCAGCGACTTTTCCGAACGGTATCTCACGCACGATACTGCCATCCGTATCATAGACTCTGACTGCCACATCATCTGCCTTGCGGTCGAGCTGAAATGCGAAGTTCATCGTATTTTCACCAACGATAAAGGTATTTGAGCCACTGCTGATTGACGGTGTCTGGAATGTTGCAATCACCGGAAGTGCCGTCACCTTTACCTTCAGCGTACAATACTCGCTATTCACGGAGTTCGTAAATTTGATTGTTGTACTGCCGACCTTTTTCGGAACGATCGTGAGTGGCATATAGTCTCCGTCCCACTTGCCAAATGTCACGGAACAGATCTTTTTATCCGCAATGGATGCGTTCACAGCACCATTTTCAGATAAATAAGCATTCACCGTCTTGTTTTTCCTGATCGAAATAGATGTCTTGTCGACCTTAAATGTACGGTTGACATTTACTTTGCAGTTATAATTTTTCTTGTTTAACGTAGCCGTAACTGTCGTATTGCCGGCGCGCAGCGCCTTGACCGTTCCGTTTGCAGAGACCTTTACAACCTTCGGTGCAGCAGACTTCCACTTCGGTTTTTTCGCTGTGCCTGTCAGTTTCAGCTTCATGCTGTCTCCAACGCACAGATTCACCGATGTCTGGTCCAGCTTCACGGCAGCCTGCACCGGCTGTATATCTACAGCAGTGAGCAACACCGCAAACAGCAGTAATAAACAGATAAATACCCCTGTTTTCTTTCTACACTCTCTCATTTTTCTTACCCCTTATTTGTCACTGTCTACTTACTATCATAGCTCCAGTAACGATTCCCCATACATCTTTATGCGGAACTATTTCCGGTTCTCTGCCTCCAGACTACGGTTCATAGCAGAGATCAGCGCATCAATAGATGCACGGATAATATCCGGATCAATACCGATACCAAAATACTGCTTACCGTCCGCGCCCTGAATACCGACATATGCGATTGCGCTGGAATCAGATCCATCTGTCAATGCATGCTCCTCATAACAGATCACTTCGCACGGCGTCTCAAACTTCTCAGCAAATGCATTGCTGACCGCGTCCAGACGGCCATTTCCGACAGCCTCTACGATATCCTTGCGATTGTCAGCAATGATATTGACGGTCGCTGTGATACCATCCTCCTGCCGGAAATGGCATCCCTTGATATCAAAGATCGGCGTGTATTTTTTATACCGCTTCATGAAAATATCGTGAATCTGTTCCGGTGACAGCTCGGAGTGGCTGTGATCGGATACATCCTTTACCGCATAGCCAAAGTCCGCACGCATCTTGTACGGAATCTTGATGCCGTATGCCTGCTCCATAATATAGGCCACACCACCTTTTCCGGACTGGCTGTTGATACGGATGACATCACTGTCATAGGTACGTCCGACATCCTCCGGATTGATCGGCAGATACGGCACAGTCCAGTGATCGGGATCATGCGTCTCACGGTACTTCATGCCCTTAGCGATCGCATCCTGATGAGAACCAGAGAACGCTGCAAATACGAGTTTGCCACAGTACGGATGACGCATATCGATATGCATCTGTGTCAGGCGTTCATATACCTCTACCAGATGAGGCATATCAGACAGATCCAGCTCCGGATCAACGCCCTGCGCATACATATTCATGCCGAGCACCATAATATCTACATTACCGGTGCGCTCACCGTTTCCGAACATGGTTCCCTCGATACGGTCTGCACCTGCGAGAATACCCAGCTCCGCATCAGAGATACCACAGCCTCTGTCATTATGCGGATGCAGTGAAAGTACGACATGCTCACGGTTGTGCAGATGCTTGCTCACATACTCAACCTGCTGTGCAAACACATGCGGCATGGACATCTCTACCGTAGCCGGAATATTGATGATCGGGCGGAAATCCTCGCGCGGCTCCCAGATATCGAGCACAGCGTTACATACATCTACCGCATAGTCTACTTCTGTACCGGTAAAACTCTCCGGGCTGTATTCAAATACAAAGTTTCCCTCGGTCTCGTCTGCCAGCTTCTTGAGCAGCTTGGCGCCATCAACCGCGATCTGTTTGATCTCTTCCTTCGACTTGGCAAATACCTGCTCGCGCTGTGCCAGTGAAGTCGAATTGTATACATGTACGATGACCTTTCCGGGTGCACCCTTGACTGCTTCAAATGTCTTGCGGATGATATGCTCACGCGCCTGTGTCAGCACCTGGATCGTCACATCCTCCGGAATCATATTCTTCTCGATCAGTGTACGCACCAGTTCGTATTCTGTCTCGGATGCTGCCGGGAAACCGACCTCGATCTCCTTGAATCCAATATCAACGAGCATCTGGAAAAACTCCAGCTTTTCGTCCAGGCTCATCGGCTCGATCAGCGCCTGATTACCATCGCGCAGATCCACGCTGCACCAGATCGGTGCTTTATCTACATATTCTTTTTTTGCCCAGTCCATGCAGACTTCCGGGGGCATAAAATAATTTCTCTTGTACTGCTTATAATCAAACATCTCTTATCCTCCATACCATGTGGACAGCGATTTATTTTTCTGCCGGCTATCCACATTACATATATTGGTTATCATATCACACTTTTGGCAAAAAGCCAATAGGTTCCAGCCGGGACAACACCTCAAATACATGCAGATAAAAACATCTAAAAAAGAATCCTGCTCGCAGGATTCTCCGCCTGCGGCGGGTCGCTTCTGCGACATCACTCCTAACCGCCGCAGTGCGATCCTCGCGGAGCGTTTTATGTGATAGGAATTTCCTATCACATAAAAAAGGGCTGACATCTATTCACATGTCAGCCCTCATCTCTTTCCTATTCCTCCGAATCCATTTCGGGTGAAATCCAGACTAGTTGGTAATCGTCAGCTCTGTCTCTTTGTCAAATACATGCATTGCATTCGGATCAAATGCAAGTTCTACTGTATCACCGTAACGGGCGGGTGTTGTAGAAGATACGCTTGCTGTCATCTTTGCTCCGCCTACGTTGAAGTATAACAGAACCTCTGCACCTAACAGCTCATATCCGGTAACCTCTGTCGTCACCTTGCATGCACAATTAGCTACATCTTCCTTGTCATCAGAGATGCTCTCCGGTCTGATACCAAGTACAACAGTCTTTCCGTCATAGTTGCCATCGATCAGCTTCTGAGCCTTTGCCTCAGGTAATACAACTGAGAACTTATCGAATGTCAGTGTTACTTCTTTGCCGTTGATCTTGCAGACAGCATCTACGAAGTTCATCTGAGGTGATCCGATGAAGCCTGCTACGAACAGGTTATCAGGCTCAGCGTACAATCTCTGCGGAGAATCTACCTGCTGGATGATACCGTCCTTTAATACGACGATTCTGGTACCAAGTGTCATAGCCTCGGTCTGGTCATGTGTTACATAGATGATCGTAGCGCCCAGCTTCTGATGTAATGCAGAGATCTCGGAACGCATCTGTACTCTTAACTTTGCATCCAAGTTTGATAAAGGCTCATCCATCAGGAATACCTTCGGATTACGAACGATTGCACGACCCATAGCAACACGCTGTCTCTGTCCACCGGAAAGAGCCTTCGGCTTACGGTCTAATAACTTCTCCAGATCGAGGATCTTTGCTGCTTCACGAACCTTCTGGTCAATGACATCCTTGGGAACCTTACGCATCTTCAGACCGAATGCCATGTTCTGGTATACAGTCATATGAGGATACAATGCGTAGTTCTGGAATACCATCGCGATATCACGATCCTTCGGCTCTACGTCGTTCTCTAATTTTCCATCGATATATAATTCACCAGAAGAGATCTCCTCAAGACCAGCGATCATACGAAGTGTGGTTGACTTTCCACATCCGGAAGGTCCTACGAAGATGATGAACTCCTTATCTTCTACTTCCAGATTGAAATCCTTGACAGCCTCAAAACCATTGGGATATCTCTTGCAAATATTCTTACATGATAAACTTGACATTATTTTGTCCTCCTGAAATAAATATGTTTTTACTTTCCCTCAAACGACAGCTTCTGATAAATCCTGCCGCTCTCTTCTCGCTGTAATTACTATACAAAATCCCAGGCGGATTTACTATGCACGGATTACCTAAAGATTTTTATCTTTTTCCGTCGGAATGACGAAACACCTCCCGCCGTCTTTCGTCAATTCGTCAATATGACGGATCAGAACCGGAAATCCCTGCTGCCGTGCTCAATCTTTGACAGATTATCGACGACAATACCGCGCACCTTCTCATTCGGGATATTGACAAGCTCTCTCTGGATCAGAGCCTCTCCAATCGCACGTGTATCGGGCTTTGCATAGTCACACAGATACTCCTGCAGTGTCATGAGCGCATTCGGATGACAGCAGTTCTGGATCTGCCCGCTCTTGCACAGGGACATAAAACGGTCTCCGGTGCGTCCCTCGCGGTAGCATGCCGTACAAAAGCTCGGAATATATTCCTGCTCCATGAGCCATTTGACGACTTCGTCTAACGGCCGGTTGTCGATGACATCAAACTGCGCAGAGTTCTCCTCCTCAGGTTCTTCCTCCACGTAGCCGCCGACGCTCGTGCGTGAGCCGCCGCTGATCTGTGAGATACCCAGCTGCAGCACACGCTCACGGGTCTTTTTGCTCTCTCTTGTAGATACGATCATACCGGTATAGGGCACTGCGATACGGATACATGCGACAATTTTGGCAAAAATATCGTCATTAATACTGTTGTCAAACGCGCTCGGATCGATATCATCCGCATGACGGATACGCGGCACACTGATTGTATGCGGTCCGACTCCGTGTACTGCCTCGAGATGCTCTGCGTGCATCAGAAGCCCGGCGAACTCATAGCGGTACATCTCCAGACCGAACAATACACCCAGTCCTACATCATCGATGCCGCCCTCCATCGCACGATCCATCGCCTCTGTGTGGTAGGCATAATCGTGCTTGGGTCCTGCCGGATGAAGCTGCTCATAGCTCTTTTTATGGTAAGTCTCCTGGAATAAAATATAAGTTCCTATGCCTGCATTTTTCAGTCTCGTATAGTTCTCTACAGTCGTCGCTGCGATATTGACATTGACACGGCGGATCGCGCCGTTTTTATGCTTGATGCCATAGATCGTCTCGATACTCTCGAGTACATACTCGATCGGGTTGTTTACCGGATCTTCGCCAGTCTCTAAGGCCAGACGCTTGTGCCCCATATCCTGCAGCGCTATCACCTCCGCACGGATCTCATCCTGCGTCAGCTTTTTGCGGGCAATATGTTTATTTTTGATATGATACGGGCAATACACACAGCTGTTGATACAGTAATTGGACAGATATAACGGCGCAAACATAACGATACGGTTGCCGTAAAAATCCTTCTTGATCTGCTTTGCCAGTGCGTAGATCTGTTCGTTCTTATCCTCCAGTTCACAGTCAAGCAGCACTGCTGCCTCACGATGCGTCAGTCCCTTGCGCAGCTTTGCCTTCTCCAGAATCTGATCAATCAGCTCTGCGTTGTTCTTGTTCTTCTCGGCATACTCCAGTGTCTCTAAGATCTCTCCGTCATCGATAAACTCTTCTGCCTTACTTGATTTCGGGTTGTACATAAATGATTCCTCCTATTTATAATCTCCGCGGTCACTGACCAATTCATAGCCTGTGGACGCAATTCTGTTTCCTAAGCAGTTGACACACTCTGCTGCCTCATCTCCGGTGCAGATCTTGTTGTCATACAATAAATATTTTTTCCTCACATCTCCCGGAGAGAGATTCGGCATGACGACATTGGCTCCCGCCAGAATGCCTTTTTCACGCCCTCTCGGGTCAATCGTCCCGAGTGCAGTCGTCGCCGGCAGCAGCACATGCGGATTCATCAGCCGTATGACCGCAAGCAGCCGCAGCGTCAGTTCCAGTCCACCCTGTGGCTGATCCGCAAACGGGGTATCATGATGCGGAACAAACGGCCCGATCCCAACCATATGCGGCTCCAGTTCCCTGATAAACAGCAGATCCTCCACCAGACATTCCGGTGTCTGTCCCGGCGAGCCGACCATGAATCCGCAGCCGACCTGATAACCGATCTTCTTCAGCTGTCTCAGACACTGCTTGCGATGTGACAGACGTAGTTCCGATGGATGCAGCAATCTATAATGCTCCTCGTCTGCCGTCTCATGGCGCAGCAGATAGCGGTCTGCCCCCGCATCGAAAAATGCCTGATAGCTGTCCCGCTCACGCTCACCGATCGATAGCGTCAGCGCACAATCCGGATATTTTTCCTTTATTTTTGTTACCATCGATACGATCCGCTCATCGGTATAATATCCATCCTCCCCGCCTTGCAGAACGAACGTCCGAAAGCCGAGCGCATAGCCATTCGCACAGCAGTCTAAAATTTGTTCCTCACTTAATCTGTAGCGGTCTGCATATGCGGCACTGCGTCTGATCCCACAATAATAACAATCATTTTTGCAATAATTTGTAAATTCAATGAGTCCTCGCATATACACTGCTCTGCCATATATTTGCTCCCTCACTTTGCGTGCCTGCGCAAACAGATATTCATCACTCTCAGGCGTTGCCTGCGTGAGCAAAGCGATCAGATCTTCCTCCGGCAGATCACATGCAGCCACCAGAGTATCGATTCTTTGTATGTTCTTTTCCATTCATTCCCCCATCACAGTTTTGAATATATCGTTTTTGTAGAGATCCCGTCCAGCCTCCCTATTTTGCCTGACAGAGCGCTGATCACATCTGCCGGGGCATCTACTGCCACACTGATAATAGATACTCCGCGCTTCTCATATGGGATGCCCATGCGTCCGATCACATAATGCGCATACGCATGCAGAATCTCGTTCATCTGTGGTACGGCATCCTGATTTTCCACAACAATGCC
>JBNMKT010000034.1:0-17084 GCA_050874485.1 bacterium | reverse complement strand
GCAGAGGACGAAAAAGAACTATCCGGTGCACTCAAGGTGATTCTGGAGCATAATCATTATTCGGTCGATGTGGTCGACAATGGTATCGATGCGTGGGATTATCTGCAGGCGGACAATTATGATGGAGCAGTTTTGGATGTCATGATGCCGGGTATGGATGGCATTACAGTCTTAAAAAAACTCCGGGAGCGTGGATCAGCGCTCCCGGTGCTGATTCTGACTGCAAAAGCAGAGATCGATGACCGTGTACTCGGACTGGACAGCGGGGCGGATGACTATCTGACCAAACCCTTTGCCATGAAAGAACTCCTCGCGCGCATCCGCGCGATCACAAGAAGGCAGAAGGAGGCAAAGGATGTCCATCTAAGACTCGGCAACCTGACACTGGATCAGGCGAGTTTTCAGCTGGAGACAGACAGCGGCAGCATCCGTCTGCCGAATAAGGAATATCAGATGTTAGAACTGCTGCTGGCAAATGCCGGACAGGTGATCTCCGCGGAGCGTCTGCTCGAGCGCATCTGGGGGTATGACAGTGATGCCGATATCGGTGTGGTATGGGTCTATATCTCGAGCCTGCGCAAGCGTCTGGCTGGTTTGTCAGCAAATGTACAGATCAGGAGCATCCGCAATCAGGGCTATGTGTTGGAGGTGAAGAAATGATCAAAAGACTCAGACGCAGATTTGTCGTTGCCGCTATGGCAGCGACTTTTGTTGTATTATTTGTGATGATCGGTGGGATGAACCTGCTGAACTACTATCATCTGATCGAGGATGCGGATCGTCTGACACATATGGTGGCGGATCACGACGGACATTTTGAGACAAGAAAGCCGCAGAATCAGACGGATGAGCGGAAGCAGTCGCCGCAGAAAAAATCGGATCATAAATCCACAGATACAGGAGCAGCAGATACAGAAACTTCAGATACAGGAACTTCAGGTACAGAAACTGAAGATACAGAAATTTCAGACGCAGCGGCTTCAGATACGGGACGCTCAGGTAAAAAAGCGCCGGATCGGGGCATGGACGATAAAAAGATGCCCGCAGAGACACCTTATACGACGCGTTATTTTTCCGTGCTGGTCACGGAGGATGACGCACAGATCATCGATCTGGACCATATCGCATCGGTCGAAGAGGCACAGGCACTCGCCTACGGACAATCAGTAGAAGAACAGGGCAAAACGCACGGATTTTACGGAGATTACCGTTACCGGAGTGTGCAGACACAGGATGGGACAATGGTCGTATTCGTAGACTGTGAGGCAGAGTTAAATGTATTTTATTCAACGCTGGCAGTGAGCGTGCTGATGTCGTTGATTGGCTATGCGGCAGTATTTCTGCTGGTGCTGCTCTCCTCTGGCGTTGTACTGCGTCCGGTGCGCGAGAGCTACGAGAAGCAGAAGCAGTTTATCACGGATGCGAGCCATGAACTCAAGACACCGCTCACGATTATAGATGCGAATGTGGAGATCCTGGAGATGGAGCACGGAGCGGATGAGTGGACCGGCAGCATCCATAATCAGATCCAGCGTCTGAGTGGACTGACGAACCAGCTTGTGACGCTGGCGCGTATGGATGAGGAGAATGGCAGTATCCAAAAGGAAGCGTTTGATCTGTCGGAGGCGGTCTACGATACGATGCAGGGATTTCAGCCGGTAGCACAGACGCGGGAACTGGCACTGCAAATGCAGATTGCGGATGCCCTGATCTATCGTGGCGAGGAGAGCCGTATCCGGCAGCTCATCGGTATCCTGATGGACAATGCGGTCAAATATGCGCTGCCAGGCAGCGTGATCGAAGTCCGCCTGTATAAAAAAGGAAGACAGATCATCTTTGAGGTCAGTAATGCTGCAGAGGGGCTGGAAGTGGGAGAACGGCAGGAGCTGTTCGGACGTTTTTACCGCTCGGATGCATCCAGAAGTTCAAAGACTGGTGGCTCTGGTATCGGACTCGCCGTGGCACAGGCGATCGTGACCGCACATAAAGGAACGATCCGGGCATTCAGCCCGGACGCAGAGCGGCTGCATCTGATGGTGATTTTATAGTTCTTGACGTTTGCAGAAGCGGAACGTATAATAGACTCTGTATGAATAGGAAGAACTTTGACTTATGGAGGAAATCAAATGGCACTGAGCAAAAAGCCGGTAAACGGCATGAAAGATATTCTGCCTGAGGAGATGCAGATCAGAGATTATGTGCAGGGCGTGATCAAGGATACGTACCGCAGCTTTGGCTTTACTCCGATCGAGACACCGTGTATGGAAAACATCGGTAATCTCTCCAGTAAACAGGGCGGCGAGAATGAGAAGCTGATCTTTAAGATCTTAAAGCGGGGAGAAAAATTAAAGCTGGATCAGGCAAAGGAGGAGGCAGATGTCGTAGACTTCGGTATGCGCTATGACCTGACTGTTCCGCTGGCGCGTTTTTATTCCAACAATGCGAATAATCTGCCGGCACCGTTTAAGGCGCTGCAGATGGGAAATGTATGGCGTGCTGACCGTCCGCAGAGAGGTCGTTACCGTCAGTTCATGCAGTGCGATATCGATATACTTGGCGAGCCGAGCAATCTGGCGGAGATCGAGCTGATTTTAGCGACAACGACGACGATCGGCCGTATCGGTTTTACGGATTTTGAGATTCATATCAATGAGCGCCGGATCTTAAAGGCAATGGCACTCTACAGCGGATTCCCGGAGGAGGCATTTGACACTGTATGTATTATCCTCGATAAAATGGACAAGATTGGAAAAGACGGCGTGGCGGCAGAATTGGAAAAAGAAGGTTTTGACACCGCTGCGATTGAAAAATATCTCGGTTTATTCGATGGCGTGGCAGCCGCTGATAATGGTCTGAAGTATCTGGCAGATACGCTGGCTGATTATCTCGAGGATGGCGTGTATGAGAATCTGCAGGAGATTATCTCTGCAGTCGAGGCCACCAAGACAGCAAAGTTCGAGCTGGTCTTTGACCCGACACTCGTGCGCGGTATGGGTTATTATACCGGTACGATCTTTGAGATCGTGATGCCACAGCTGGGTGCTGCCTGTGGCGGTGGTGGACGTTATGACAAGATGATTGGCCGTTTCACCGGCAATGATGTACCGGCATGCGGATTTTCGATCGGTTTTGAGCGTATTGTGCTGCTGCTCATGGAGAACAACTTCAAGATCCCGACACAGCCTGCCAAGAAAGCATATCTGATCGAGAAAGGTTATCCGTCAGACAAGCTGGTGGAGGTCATCGGCAAGGCACAGGCAGAGCGTGCGGAGGGCAAGCAGATTCTAGTTGTCCGTATGAATAAAAATAAAAAATTCCAGAAGGAGAAACTCACTGCCGAGGGCTATGAGGAGTTCGAGGAGTTTTTCAACAGATAAATATAGGGAGGAACATTATGAGTGAATCAATGCAGGGTCTGCACAGAACCCACAGATGTACGGAGGTATCGAATGCCAATATCGGTGAGACCGTCACAGTCATGGGCTGGGTGCAGAAGCGTAGAAATTTAGGTAGTCTGATTTTTGTAGATCTCAGAGACCGCAGTGGTTTGTTGCAGATCGTATTTGACGAGCCGCAGATTGGCGCGGCAGGATTTGAAAAGGCGGGCAGCCTGCGCAGTGAGTATGTCATTGCGGTTGTCGGAACTGTCCAGAAGCGTACAGCAGCTGTGAATGAGAACTTAAAAACTGGAGACATCGAGATCATTGCAACAGATCTGCGTATTTTGTCTGAATCAGAGACACCGCCGTTCCACATCGAGGAGAACAGCAAGACGAATGAGGAAACGAGATTAAAGTACCGTTATCTCGATCTGCGCAGACCCGATATCCAGCGCAATCTCATGCTGCGCAGCCGCGTGCTCATGTTAATGCGCGATTTTATGTCAAAAGAGGGATTCCTCGAGATCGAGACTCCGATTTTATGTAAATCCACACCGGAGGGTGCACGTGATTACCTTGTGCCTTCACGTATCCATCCGGGACATTTTTATGCACTGCCGCAGTCTCCGCAGCTGTTCAAGCAGCTTCTGATGGCGAGTGGCTATGACCGATATTTCCAGATCGCAAAGTGCTTCCGTGACGAGGATCTGCGTGCAGACCGTCAGCCGGAGTTCACACAGGCGGATATGGAGTTGTCATTTGTCGATATCGATGATGTATTAGACGTTAATGAGCGTCTGTTGAAATATGTATTTAAGGAAGCGATCGGTGTAGATATCACACTGCCGCTGCCGCGTATGCCCTGGCAGGAGGCGATGGACCGCTTCGGCAGTGACAAGCCGGATACCCGTTTTGGCATGGAACTGTGTGATGTATCGGATGTCGTAAAAAATTGCGGTTTCGGTGTGTTTACCGGTGCGCTTGAGGCAGGCGGTTCTGTCCGTGGTATCAATGTCGAGGGACAGGGAGCAATGCCCAGAAAGAAGATCGATAAGCTCGTAGAATATGCAAAGGGCTGTGGCGCCAAGGGACTGGCTTATCTGTGTATTAATGAGGACGGCAGCTACAAGTCATCCTTTACCAAGTTTATGACAGAGGAAGAACTGGCTGCGCTCGTTGCGAAAATGAACGGAAAGCCCGGCGATCTGCTGCTGTTTGCTGCTGATAAGAATAAGATCGTATGGAATGTACTCGGTGCATTGCGTCTGCAGCTCGGTGAAGAACTCGGACTGATGGATGAGAACCAGTACAACTTCTTATGGGTGACAGAGTTCCCGCTGCTCGAGTGGTCAGATGAGGAGAATCGTTTTATGGCGATGCATCATCCGTTCACGATGCCGATGGAGGAGGATTGGGCAAATATCGATTCCGATCCCGGCAGTGTGCGTGCAAAGGCATACGATATTGTGCTTAACGGCACAGAACTCGGTGGAGGATCTGTCCGTATTCACCAGAGCGATATTCAGGAGAAGATGTTTGAGGTGCTCGGCTTTACAAAAGAGCGTGCACATGAGCAGTTTGGCTTCTTATTGGATGCCTTCTCCTATGGTGTGCCGCCCCACGCAGGACTGGCATATGGTGTAGACCGTATGATCATGCATATGGTACATGCGGATTCCATCCGTGATGTCATGGCATTCCCGAAGGTAAAGGATGCCTCTGATCTGATGAGTGAAGCGCCCGGAACGGTCGATGAGAAGCAGCTTGCAGAGCTTGGCATTGCGATTGTGGCGAGCGATGCAGATGAAGTAAATAAGTAGTTTAAAATGACCTACACAGATTAGGACAAAATGACCTAATTCTGGTAGGTCATTTTGTACAATTCTCCAATTTATTTTTTGAGATGGAAATTATATAATATTTATGTTAAACATTCCGGAAGTTTAATCAAATGATGTTGGAAATTTTTATTTCCACAACTAAGATGCCGCCATCAGGCGGTGTGTTGTTTTACTGGCGTGTAACAGATTGCAGTGAAAAGGAGGTAATACAATTAGAAGTCTTCTGATAGCAATGTCGGCATCCGGAACAGTGATGCTGTTCATTGTCTGCGTAGCATGTGTTCTGGGCGGTAACAGGATGAAAGCAAAATGGAAGCGGGCACTGTTGATGATCGTGATAGGTTTTTATGTGTTGCCTGTTCCAAATTACAAAAATGAAATTATATGGCGAACCGAGGAATTTCTGGGTAGAAATATATTTCCGGAGATTTCTTTAGAAGGAAAATTAAACGAAGATTTTATGATTGTTCATACGCAGGACCGGATGGTATTGGGGGACAAGCAGCGTGTGATATTCATATTATTTTTTATCAGTATTACGATAGCTGTGATACTGATTTGTCGCAGACTACATGCATATTATGCGCTGAAAAAGCAGACAGACAACTATGAGGTGCAGGATGCTTCCAACGAATCGTTGGAAGCATTTGCACAGATCAAACAGGAACTGCGGATCAGGCGTGAGGTAAAACTGTATCAGTCGTCAAATGTATCGTCGCCTGTAGTGACCGGTATTTTCAGACCGACAGTCTGGCTGCCGATGGGCGGGACTGCAGGGAGCGAATGGAGGGGAGTGCTGTACCATGAACTGGCACATATCAGACATCATGATCTGGTGTTCTATTGTGTAGGTATGTTTACCGTGGCACTTCACTGGTTCAATCCATGCTGTTATATCTTGCTGCCATTCATTCGGATGGTCAATGAGCAGTATAGTGATGATATCGCGGTAGCACATCTGACAAAGGGGGAACAGATACGTTATTGTGAGATGATGATTCAGGCGGCGGGTAACTATACGGAGACACCCAGTATGGGTTTGGGAGTCTCCAGTGGAAAGCGCATCATAAAAAGGAGAATTCAGCGAATTATGGGGACAAAGAAAAAACAAGTGATGGTTGCAGCTGTTGCAGGGCTGCTCGGCTGTGTTTTGAGTACAGGGGTTGCATTTGCGTATGAAGAGCCTCGGGTTCAGGAAAGTCCGAGTGAAGAGTATACTGTGGATTTCAATACCGAGGAATATTTTTCTACTGACTCAGATACGGTTGTAGCGGATATACCATACGATGATTTCTTTACAGATGAGAATGGACAAATTTATGAACTGAATGAGCAGGTACGACCGCACCTGGTATGTACACAGCATTCGTTTGTTTCGGGAACGCAGACGGTTCATAAGTTGGATGGCAAGGGTGGTTGTACCACAAAATATTATCATGCAAAACGATGCCAGAGATGTGGTCTTCTGGTAACCGGAGATTTATATCGCACAGTAACGGATAAGACATGCACACACTGACCGCGGATTTTGGCTGCAACAGATAGCCAGACAGTGGTACAAGCTGTCAGTGTTTCAAAAGATAAAAAGACGGAGTAAATAAGATGAGCAGGGAGTACGGACTATCAGAGACCGAATATGAATTGATGGATTTTTTCTGGAGTGCAGACGAAGCGCAGAGCTTCAAACAGATTCTGGAGTATTTCAATACTGAAAAGGGAAAAAACTGGAAGAAACAGACACTCAGCTCTTTTTTAAAAATTTTGCTGGACAAAGGGCTGATCGGAAGTGACGCGAATGGAAAAAAGTACCTGTACTATGCACTTCATACGAGAGAGCAGCATATTCATCAGTGGGTCCGGGGATTGGTTTGCAGCTCATTTGGCAATTCCATGAAACAGTTTCTGGCTGCATTTTCAGGAGGAGAGCAGCTCAGCGAGCAGGATGTGCAGGACCTGAAAGAGTGCCTGCGGGAGTATGAAAAATAAATGCTTGCATATATGCTCGGAATCTGATACAATGTCATTACTTTTGAGGGAGTAATCGGCATAGTGATATGTGGCAGGTCAACATACTGATCGGGAAGATCTGGTCTGTCTTGAATGATGAGACTCATGTACAGTATTTTTATTACCGTACATGGGTCTTTTTTATGCCTCTAAAACCGCCTTACAGAGAAACTCTCTCAACAAAACGCTTGCATAGTAGGAGGAAACGTATGACAATGTGGATAGGGTTGGTCATTCAGAGTATTGCACTGGGAGTGGCATTGGCAATGGATGCATTTTCCGTGTCGATGGCAAATGGCCTGAATGATCCGGGAATGGGTAAAAAGAAGCTGTGTACGATCGCAGGGACTTTCGGAGGATTTCAGTTTGCAATGCCGATGATCGGATGGTTTTGTGTCACGACGATCAAGGAGCTGTTTTCAAAATTTGAGATATTCATACCGTGGATCGCATTGATTTTATTGGCAATCATTGGTGGAAAGATGCTCATTGATGGTATCCGGGGAGATGATCCGGAGGCAGGAGGCAGCAGTGAGCTCGGAGCAAAAATGCTGTTTTTGCAGGGTGTGGCCACCTCGATCGATGCGTTGTCTACTGGTTTTACGACAGCTGAATACAATATTTTTGAGGCATTTGTATCTTCGCTGATCATCGCGATTGTCACATTTTTTATCTGTGTGGCAGGTGTGAAGCTTGGGAAGAAGTTCGGCCTGCATCTGGCAGGACGTGCACAGATACTCGGTGGTGTGATCCTGATCCTGATCGGACTGAAGATCTGTTTTATTGGGTGAGTAAGGGCACTACAGCCTCATATAAAAAACAAGGAGTGAGATACGTATGAAATTAACAAATATATTGCAGGACGAGACACTGACACTTTCCTTTGAGGTATTTCCGCCCAAGAGTGATGCGGATTTTGAGAGTGTGAAGGATGCAGCTTACCGTGTGGCAGCGCTGCAGCCGAGTTACATGAGCGTGACTTACGGCGCAGGTGGCAGTACCGCTGGAAATACACTCACCATCGCGGAGGGAATCCAGACAAAGTATCGTGTGCCAACGGTTGCACATCTGACCTGTGTCGGTGCGACCAGGGAATCAATCCACAGATCACTGACGGATATGAAGGCAGCCGGTGTGGAGAATGTGCTGGCGCTGCGCGGTGACCGTCCTTCCTGGATGGAGGGAGAACCGTTTACGGATTACCATTATGCATCGGAACTGGTAGAGACGATCCGTGAATTCGGTGATTTCTGTATTGGAGGAGCATGTTATCCGGAGGGACATCCGGATGCCGCAAATAAGCAGGAGGATATTCGCAATTTAAAGAAGAAAGTCGATGCAGGCTGCGATTTTTTGACGACACAGATGTTTTTTGACAACAATATATTTTATAACTTTCTCTTTCATGCAAGAGAGGCAGGCATCACAGTACCGATCATACCGGGTATCATGCCGATTACACGTGCCACACAGGTCAAAAATGCGGTGAAATTGTCCGGATGTCATATGCCGGAGCGCTTTATCAATATTGTTGATCATTTTGGCAGTGACAAGGAAGCCATGCAGCAGGCAGGTATCGTCTATGCAACGGATCAGATCATTGATCTGATTGCCAACGGAATCAGACACATTCATGTGTATTCGATGAATAATGCAAAAGTCGCACAGGGGATCCGTGATAATCTGTCAGAGATTCTGGGAAAATAAAATTTTTATTAAAAAACGATAAAGTCTATTTACAAACGAAAAGGATATGCTATGATTAGCATATCTTTTTTCGTATATATATTTTCATCTGCCATTCGGCAGAATTTTCCAAAAAGTAAGACAACCATCTGACGGAGGTATTTGATTGTCTGAAAAGAAAATAATCGGTTTGTTTGGCATCGGACAGACAGACATCTGTATCTATGTGGCTTCGATTCTGCAGAATCTGGGATGCCGCGTGTGTGTGGTAGATAATTCCTATGAGCAGGCGATGCATTACTGCATTCCGCATCCGGTAGAAAAGCTGCATACGATCACTTATCGAAAGGTAGATTATGAGCGGCTGATTCCGCCGGACTGCTGGATAGAAAAGGAATACGATTTTCTGCTGGTAGATCTGGGCGTATGGCCGATGGAGGATGCGCTGAGGATCTGCAGTGAGATCTATCTGGTCATGGACTGCGCCGTTGCGCAGATTGCGCGTTACCGGGAATTGATGAAGCGTGTGGAATTGCCGATGAACGTGATTTTGCGCGATGTGTGTCCGGAGGCTGTCAGCGCAAAGCACATTTTCTCCATGTTGTGTGAGGAAAATTGTTTTCTGGTTGATTCATATGTGCTGCCGCTGGCGGAGGAGGACATCGCTGTACGCTTTGCTATGCAGTATCAGGGGTATCACAATTTTGCACATTTGTCACTGCCGTTTGAGAAATTGCTCGTTCGCATGTGCAGACAGCTGGCAGAGTGCGAGGTATCTGTGATCTGGCGCAGCTACAGGCGAGCCCGAAAGGGGGCATGTGCATGAAGGTCGTATTCTGGGGAGGCAGCCACAGGTGTGGGACGACCAGCAGCATGACAGCGGTGGCGAGCTATCTGAGTCTCCACTCCACTCAGCGGAGCATCTGCGTACAGCCAAAGGAGGGCGGAACAGATCTGGAACTGTTCTTTCGTCCATGGGAGACACGCGCGATGCTGCATGAGGAGAGCACGTATTATGCATTGGAGGGAATGGATTATCTGATCTGGCAGGAGCAGCACCACAGACTGGATGAAGCGACGATCCGTGAGACGCTGGTGCCCGTGCTGGACGGCAGATTAAGTTACCTGCCGAGTGGTGCCAGAGAGAAACCAGGTCTGTATCCGCAGCAGACCGGTGAATTGCAGAGGCGGATTCTGGCACAGTTGGAGGCTGTGACAGATGTAGTGTTTATTGATCTGGGGACAGCTAAGGACGGATTGGCAGACAGCATGATGGAGCTTGCGGATGTGGTTGTCGTGAATTTTTGCGGACAGCAGCGGGAACTGGAGACCTTTTTTGGACAGCCGTTTGCCGTTCATAAGAATGTGTTGTATCTGCTGCCGAATTATATGGATGATCAGGTGTACAACCGGGAAAATCTGCAGCGGATCTATCGCATAGACCGGCGCAGAATCTGCAATCTGCCATCGAATATGAATTTTGCGCATGCGTGCATGCATGGCAGAGTCGATCAGTTTATACAAAAATGTGGGCCGGCCCGTGGTGTACACCGCAATGCCATATTTTTCGAACAACTGAGATATCTGGCCAGTCTCATTCAGGAGGTAGGCGGGTATGCATGACAGAAAACAGGAGAATCAGGAACCAAATGGTGCAGAGCATATCTGGACACTGGACGAGATGGTACAGCGGATGGGCGAGCATGTAAACCGTATTCTGCGGGAAAATCTGTATGAACTTCGCCTGAATGAAAGACAGCTGCGCCGGTTGGAACGGCAGAAGAAGGAACTGCGCGAGAATCTGATGCGCTGTGGTGTTGGGGATGCACTGGCTAAATCGTATGTGTTGGAGTTCATGCAGGAGAGCCTGCTGAAACTGTTTCGTCTGAATGAGCAGACGATAGATCAGGTATTTTATTTTCGTCGTTTTGGACAGGACAACGCAGAATATCTGTTTGACCGCCTGCTCTATCAGTATAAGAAGGAATACGGAAAAGCGGCGATGAATTATCTGATCGTGGAAAATGGTCTGTTGCAGCAGACACCAGATGAGATCACAGGTGAACAGATCACGCAGGTTTACAGAAGACGCGGCAGAACGCTGTCATTTGTGGAGAAAACGGAACTGCTCACATGGAAGGTCTATAGTGCTTATAAGGGACTTGGCATTATCGATGAACTGCGTGATATGTATATCGATGGTGTGTCAGGTGGTGTGTCGGGTGCCCCGGGAGACTATCACAGTGTATGGATGTTCTACCAGGGACGCAGTGTGCATCTTTCTTTTCTGGATTTTAGGACAGAGGCAGAGCTGGAGCGGATCTGCCGCAATATCTGCCGATATGAGCAGCCTGGCGAATTGTCACGAGCGAGAGGTTATCTGGTACATGAGATGGCTGACCATTCCCGTGTGGTAGTTGCCAGACCGGATTTTGCGGAAAACTGGATGTTTTTTGTACGCAAGCTGGATAACGGAGGCAGGAAAAGTCTGGGTGAATTATTCGATCAGCCGGGAGCGGATCTGGTCATTGCATTGTTACAGTGGCTGATGAAAGGCTGTGTTGTCGTCGGTATCACGGGTATGCAGGGGTGTGGAAAAACGACACTGCTCATGGCGCTCGTGGAGAGTATTCCACCGGAGTATACGCTGCGCGTGCTGGAACTGGCGTTTGAACTGCATCTGCGCAGATGGTATCCGAAGCGTAATATCGTGACATTTCGCGAGACAGCGACAGTGGATGGCTGGGCGGGGCTGGAACTGCAGAAAAAGACAGACGGAGCAGTCAGTATCATCGGAGAAGTCGCTTCGGCGCGTGTGGCAGCATGGATGGTCGAGAGTGGGCAGGTCGGTTCTCTGTTTACATTATTTACGCACCATGCGAGGACAACGCGGGCACTTGTATTGTCGCTGCGCAACAGTCTGCTGAAGGAGGGTGGTTTCTCCAATGAGCATGTAGCTATGCAGCAGGTGGTGAATGTTGTGGATTTTGATGTGCATCTGCATCTGGACCGCGAGGGCAGACGGTATGTAGAGCGGGTGACTCAGATCCGTGAGCGGCCGGATCTGCCGGCGGGCTATGAACTCATCGATCTGGTGGTGTATGAGAATGGCTGCTACAGGCAGAAACACCGGCTGGATGCCATGACAAGGCAACAGATGGAGCGATGGATGAGTGACACGGAGAGAAAGGAGTTTCGACTTGCTAAAGTGTAATGTAGTGCTTGATCTGGTGGTGGGGCTGTTCTGGCTGCTTCTTGTGGCAAGAAGGCGCACGGAACGTGCACAGGAGCTGATGCTGGGGGAACTGGAGCATTTTTTGACTGAATTGGCAGATCAATATGCCAGATGTGCAGATCTGCGTGAGGCACTGGAGCAGAGTGCACAGCGTTGTGGCAGGCAGCTGCGGTGCGAGGTGCTGGAATTGGTGGATGCATTTGAACGTGATCTTTCTTATGATCGAATGGGTGGTATCGCGCAGACAAAAAATACATATATGCTCCTGCTCTTTTCGCTGTGTCATACGATACGCATGTATGGGGATATGCAGATCGGCGGCGTTTCATTGTTTATCTATAACATTCGGTATATCAAGGAAGAAGTACGCATGGAACTGTTGCGCAGACAGGAAGGGCGCTATGCATTTTTAGGTCTGGTTTCACTGGCGATACTTCCGTTTTTTGTATGTATTCCGATTCAGGCATGGAGTCATTCGGTCAGTGCATCGCTTGACCGGTTCTATGTGGGAACTTATGGATTTGTGACATTGATGGTCTGTTTCTGGCTGACAGTCATCTGTGCAGTGGCAGTGCAGGAACTGCAGTATCCTACGATGGCAGATGGCACGGGACCGACACTGGCGCAGCGTCTGCTGCAGATTCCGTTCATAAGCAGTGTGGTTGACCGACGGATCGCGCTTCGTTATAGCCGGTATCTGAGAAAAAATGAGCAATTAAAAGTGTTGCAGGGCTATGGCAATATCCGGGAGTTTCTCGTAAAGAAGATACTGAGCATGACCGTGTGTGTATGTCTGTTTGGCGGATTGCTCATAGGATACCGGATCGTGTGGCGCAGTCAGAGAATGACTGCGGGAGGACATGCGTTTGGTATACCGGCCGGGTGTATCCTGACCGGAGCAGCTGCGGCGATCGGTTATTTTCTGCCGGATGCACGGGTGACGATCCTGCGGGCACGCGTGGAGTATCAGAAGATGGAGGAGACACTGCGGTTTGAGACGCTGATCCTCATGGTCATGCATTACAGCAGGATGACGGTAGAAGAATTGCTGCGTTGGATGGAGCGGTTTTCGGTTGTGTTTTCACGCGCATTGCAGCGGGCAGTGGATGACTTCTCGTATCACAGAAGGGAGAGTCTGTTGCAGCTGAAACGTGATCTGGGCTATGAACCAGCCAGAAAGCTGGTAGATGCACTGTTGGTCTGCGATGATATCCCGATTGCACAGGCTTTTTATGATGTGGAGGGAGAGCGGGCCTATAATATGGAGAGTTTTAAACAAAAAGCGTTGGATCTGCAACGCGAAAAAGCTGCTTTTGCACGCGTGATTGCATTTTTACCTTTTGTGTCGGTTCTGGTATTGCGGCTGGTCGTGCCGTTTGTGCTCGAAGGGCTGATGCAGCTTGGACAGTATTAAAAGAGGATCAGACAATTTGAATGGGAGGAATCTATGGAGAATAGTTTAAAGGGCTTGATGCTCGCAGCGGGCATCATCATTACCTGTATCATTATCAGTCTCGGGTTTTACATTGCCCGTGAGGCATCAGATACTGCCAGTAGTGGCACGGGACAGATCCACGAACTTCAGGCAGAGTTTGCCGATACCTCAAAGACGATGTATGAGAATACAGAAGTTTCCGGCAGTGAAGTCATTAACGTCATACGTAAGTTCAGTGATGAGATGATCGGAATTAAGGTGCAGACGAAGAAAAATACGAGCTTTTACAACTATCAGTTCAGTGAGGGCGATGGAAGTCTCGGTACAGTCGCATCGAGTGATATCAAGCGGGCACAGACGCCATCGAGTGTGAATTATATTAATCCGACCGGGCGTTTTTTAGGATCCGTTGTGCGTGACGCGAATGGCACGATCACCGGACTGGCATTTGTACAGCAGTAGGGGTGGAGCATGGAACATGTGACAGAAGGATTATATCTGGCAGCATCCGCAGGGGTGTTTGTATTGGCGCTCAGTCTGATGCTGTTGAGCGGCCGGTGTGTGGATGAGCTGTTTGCACCGCTGTATCATACGGATATATGGAGCAGTACGTCTGTGACCAGAGAGGCGGAAGATGAATGATATATTTGGAAAAGTCGTCAGCCTGTTTCTGGCGGCGGTCATATTATTTGGCATGCCACTCGTATATATGAATGAGCGGGCAAAGACAGCCGAGCAGTTATACCTGTTGACGGAGGTGACCCATTTTGTGGACAGCGTCTGCAATACCGGATATGTGAGTGGACAGATGCTGCGGGGATTCCATATGTCATTGTCGACAAAGTCATCACTTTATCAGATCCAGATCTCACATGAACAGCCGGAGTATGTCTATGAGGAAGAAACCGGCCGTTATGTGCGCTGTGAGACGTATCGGGATGAGGAGGATATATGGAATTGTGTGGAACAGGGGCAGCAGTATTTTTTCCACAGGGGCGATTTTTTGACGGTAACAGTAGAGAAGCAGGCGGGATATGTGTTGCTGCCGGGATGGGTGGATCACACTGTAAGTATCCGGTATGGAGGGACGGTCAAATATGAGGCTTACTGACTATTGTATGCTATTTATGGCATTATTCGTATGCCTGTTTCTGGGACGTGACCTGAAGATCCAGCGTCTGGCCAGCCAATATACGTCGCAGGTGATCTATGACCGCAAGATGGACCGGATCGCTGAGGATGCACTGATGGATATTGTGGAGACACAGAAAAATGACGGAACATTGGTCATCCGTATGGATCAGATGCAGGATCAGTATGCAAAATTGCTGCGCCTGCAGTTTGACCTGACGGATGAGGATTGCGCGCTGCGTGTATGGGAGGCAGTGACACTTTATCAATTCGGGCAATATCCATATGCGTGGACGATGCAGGAGATGGATGAATTCAGGGACGCACTGCAATATCAGCTGAATGAGGCAAAGCGGATCCGCAGGGAGCGCACCAGGCTTCGGCTGGAATTTCCATATATCGCTTATGATGACTGGTATCAGATGCCACAGGGCGTGCAGTTGTTCACCGGATTTGATCCGCGGGAACCAGGTGGCGGGTTTGACCGCTTTATATTTAGCGGCAGCAGGATCATCAAGCTGAACAAGGGTTGTCAGGGGCGGAGTGGACAGTAACGAAAAAATCCGTTGTGGAAAATAGAGAAATATGATAAAATACTTGGAAAAGTTTTTCGGGAGGCATGTATGAACCAATCAGACATCGGTCAACTGGTCATTTTAGTCGTGCTGCTGGCATTGTCCGCATTCTTTTCGTCTGCGGAGACTGCATTTACGACAGTCAACAAAATATATATGCGCACGCTGGTACAGGATCATAATGCGCGTGCAGAAAAGGTGTTGAAGATCACGGAGCATTCCGGTAAGATGCTCAGTGCGATACTGATCGGGAATAATGTCGTCAATCTGTCGGCATCCTCGCTGGCTACTTCACTGGCTATCCGTGTGTTTGGAAATGTCGCTGCCGGTATTGCGACTGGTATTCTGACCCTGCTGATTCTGATCTTTGGTGAGATATCGCCCAAGACGATTGCGACGATGCGTGCAGACAGACTGGCGTTGAGATTTTGTAATATTATATGGATACTGATGGTGATACTGACACCGGTGATCTTTGTTGTGAACTGGCTGTCCCAGTTGTTTTTGCGGCTGATCGGTGTCCGTCCGGGCGAAGAGATCCGGTCAATGACAGAGGAAGAACTGCGCACGATCGTGGATGTCGGCCAGGAGAGCGGTGTGATCGAGGATAAAGAGCGCGATATGATCCATAACTTGTTCGATTTTGGTGATGATCGTGCCAAAGAGGTCATGATTCCCCGTATCGATATGTGTTTTATCGATGTGAACAGTACTTATGATGAAATGCTGGCAATCTATCGTGACAGCTATTTTTCCAGATTGCCGGTGTATGAGGAGACAACGGATAATGTGATCGGTATCCTGAATATGAAGGATGTGCTGGCATATGAGGACAGCAAGGAGCATTTTTCTGTCCGCGCGCTGATGCGGGAGCCGTTTTTCACTTATGAATACAAGAATACGTATGAATTGTTTATGGAGATGAAGAACAATGCCGTGAATCTGGCAATCGTATTGGATGAATACGGAGTCACAGCGGGACTCATCACGATGGAGGATCTGCTAGAGGAGATCGTCGGAGAGATCCGTGATGAATACGATGTCGATGAGAAGGCAGAGTACGAAGTGATCCGTGAGGGAAAGGAATACCGGGTGAGTGGCTCTATGAATCTGGAGGATTTCTGTGATCTGACGGGTGTCAGCTATGAATCTGAGGATTCGGATACGCTGGGTGGCTTTTTACTGGAGCTGCTGGAGCATTTTCCTGAAGCAGGGGAATGTTATGAAACAGCGGAAGGAGTACGGTTCCAGATCCTGTCGATGGACAAAAAGCGAATCGAGACGGTCCTGGTGACATTGCCGGATGAACCGGAGGAACAGGAAAAAAAATAGAAAGAGGATGAATAAGATATTATTATGTTAGAGATTATTATGGATACGCTGCTCGATAGCGTAAAGCTGCTCCCGTTTTTGTTCCTGACATATCTGTGTATGGAATTGCTGGAGCATCGCGCGGGCGACCGGCTGCTTGGTAAGATTGCGGCAGTGGATCATGCCGGGCCGTTTGTAGGCGCGGTGTTTGGAATCGTACCGCAGTGTGGATTCTCGGCTGCTGCATCGAGCCTGTTTGCAGGCCGTGTCATTACGGTAGGTACGTTGATCGCGATCTACCTGTCGACGTCGGATGAGATGCTGCCGATCTTATTGTCATCAGCAGTGCCAGTCATGACAATACTGAAGCTGCTCGGTTGTAAGATGTTGATCGCGATGATCAGTGGATTTCTGGTAGAGCTGTGTCTGCACCGGCTGCTGCATCGCTCGGATGACAATATGAATATTCATACGGTCTGTGAG
>JBNMKT010000033.1:0-17187 GCA_050874485.1 bacterium | reverse complement strand
TTATCAGACAGGCGATTGAACTGCTGGCACCCGATCCGACAGATCCGGTCGATGTGCTCGCCAAAGTGGGCGGATTTGACCTGGCAGGACTGACCGGTGTATTTTTGGCAGGGGCAGCGGCAGGTATCCCGGTGATTATCGATGGATTTATCTCACTGACGGCGGCACTGATCGCAGCACGTATTGCGCCTTCCTGTGTGCCGTATCTGATCCCGTCGCATGCGTCTAAGGAGCCAGCGACTGCGATGCTGTTACAGGCACTTCGTCTGGAGCCTGGGATCTGCATGGACATGTGCCTGGGTGAAGGCTCGGGCGCAGTGGCATTATTGCCGTTTTTAGATATGACCGCGGCGATCTATGAGCAGATGGGGTCATTTTCAGATATCCATGTGGAAGAATATGAGGACTATACGGAGGCGCACACATGCTGATTTATGTATACGGAGGTAGCGGCAGTGGAAAATCTGCGTATGCAGAACAGCGGATTGTGGACAGTGGAGAGGCAGTGCGCTATTATGTCGCGACGATGGAGCCGTTTGGCGAGGAAGGCAGGCGCAGGATCGCGCGTCATCGCACACTGCGTGAGGGAAAGGGCTTTTTGACGATCGAATGCCCAGTATGTATCGAACAGTTAGAACTCGAGGTGCGTGGAGCAGTTTTAGTCGAAGATCTGTCGAATCTGCTCGCCAATGAGATCTGGTCTGCGAAAGGACGGGGCTGGGAGCATACAGCTGTCCTGTCGGAGACGATTGCAGACGCGTGCGTACAACTGTCGCATCAGCATGCACGGGTCGTTGTCGTTGGCAATGATGTGTACCGGGATGGTGATGCATCTACACCGGAGATGGCGCGTTATATTGATTTGCTGGCTGCGTGCCAGCAGCGGATCGCGGCGCATGCGGACGAGGTCATAGAAGTCGTGTGCGGCATACCGCTCGTACAAAAAAAGGGATAAACGGATGAAAAAGATCATAAACAGCCTGTTCATCGCCTTTGCGATGTATTCAAAGATACCGGCACCGCGGGCTGACTGGGAAAAAGAGAATATGCGCTATGTGATGTGCTGTTTCCCGCTCGTCGGGGCAGTCATCGGAGCGTTCATTTACGGATGGAGTTGTATCGCTGTGCGATTTGGTCTGAGTGAGGGACTGCGTGCGGCGGGCTATGTATTGATCCCGGTGTTTCTCACAGGAGGGATTCATCTGGATGGATTTTTAGATACGTGTGATGCGCTGCATTCGTATGCACCGATGGAGCGAAAGCTGGAGATCTTAAAAGATCCGCACACCGGAGCGTTTGCGATCATCTGTGCATGCAGCCTGTTTGCCGCTAATTTTGGTCTGTGGTCGCAGGTGTCAGTGCATGGTGCGCGTGCGTTGTCACTCGGATTTGTGATGAGCAGGTGTCTGAGCGGCTGGTCGGTCGCTGTATTTCCATGCGCGAAGAACACCGGGCTGGCAGCGACATTTCACGATGCCGCACACCGGAGAATCGTAGGTATCGTGTGTATGCTCGAACTGGTCGCTGTGCTCATACCTGGATGCCTGTATGTACCGCGGGAGACGGTCTGCATGGCGCTCGCCGCCGCAATCTGCGTGCTATGGTATGGTGTGATGGCGCGGCGGCAGTTTGGAGGTATCACCGGGGATCTCGCCGGGTGGTTTTTACAGATGTGTGAGTGCCTGATGGCATTGTTTGTCGTGATAGGAGAATTGTTATGAGATTGGTAGTCGGGGGTGTCCGTCAGGGAAAGACAACATTTGCGCGGACATTATCGGAGAATATCTGTGATGATCTGCATCTGATGATCCGGGAGTGGATGCAGTCCGGGGAAGAGATGCATGAACAGATTTCTAAGATTATAAAAACATATGCAGATGGTGTGATCACAGTTGCGGAAGTCGGCTGTGGACTCGTGCCGATGGATGCCTTTGAGCGGGAGTACCGGGAGATGGTCGGACGCATCAGCTGCGAACTGGCGGCGCAGGCATCGGAAGTATACCGCGTCACCTGTGGGATCGCTGTGCGCATCAAATAATAGACGTTTGCGAAACTATTTTTGTCAGATTTTTTTGCATGCAAGCACATTGTTAAGTGGTCGCAGCTCCCGCAAGCATATCTGTTTTGCTTTATTGCACGAACCATTCCGATGAGCCTCGAAAAAACCTAACTCGTGTTCAGCAGAGGCTTCCACGAGTTACGAGTCTCCTCTCCATCGTGCAAAGGCAGCAAAATCAGACACGCCTTTGCTCGCGCTGCTACTTCTGCATCTGAGTTGATAGTGCTTGCATGTGCAACTCACCTATTAAAATGTTTCGCAAACAGTATATGACGCAGGGCTACCTGGCTGTGGGCACAGTGGTTTCTGTCAACTGCGACTTTTGCCCAGCGAAGTGCGAGCGACTCGTAAACGAACCTCAGGTCATAGCTGAAAGCCGCAGGCTATGTGTGCGAAGGACACATCGAGCCAAGGCTGAAGAGACAGCGAGACACCGCCGGGCAATCGGAGCAGTTTGATCAGAATACTACTGTGCCCACAGCCAGGTAGCCCGGATAATAAAAATAGTTTCGCAAACGTCTAGTATCAAATAAGAAAAACAGGAGAAAAATGGGATGGTTTACAGATTTCTGACGCTGGCGATCGCGGGGATGTTAGACCAGATATTTGGCGATCCGCGTGTGAGCTGGCATCCGATCTGCCTGATCGGAAATCTGATCAGTTGGACGGAACGCCATACGAGGGGATTGTTTCCGGACACAAAAAAAGGGACGCGCGCAGCCGGTGTATGTCTGGTGATCGTTGTACTGCTCATTAGCACAGCGGTTCCGCTGGCACTCGTGAGCGGTGCTTATTATCTGCATCCGGCCGTCGGCGTGTTGGTCGAGAGCGTATTGATCTATTTTACGTTTGCGGCGAAGTCGCTCGAGCGGGAGAGCATGGCGGTATATGAAGCGTTAAATAAAGATGGGCTGGAGGCCGGGCGCACGGCGGTGTCCATGATCGTCGGACGCGATACAGCGCAGCTCACGGAGTCAGGTGTCATCAAGGCAGCAGTCGAGACAGTCGCAGAAAATACGTCTGATGGTGTGATTGCACCGGTTATATATGCAGCACTCGGCGGTGCGCCGCTCGCCTATTTCTATAAAGCAGTCAACACAATGGATTCGATGGTAGGATATAAAAATGAGCGCTATGAATGGTACGGCACGGCTGCGGCACGTCTGGATGATCTGGTAAATCTGATCCCGGCGCGATTGTCGGCACTGCTCATGCTGCTTGTCTGCCAGCCGCTCAAACGGCACTGGAAGCGCAGAGATGGTATTGCATGCAGCCGTTTGCGTGAGACATGGCAGATTTATTGCAGAGACCGGCATGCACATGCGAGTCCAAATTCGGCGCAGACAGAGAGCGTCATGGCGGGCGCGCTCGGTGTACAGCTGGCGGGAAATGCCAGCTATTTTGGAGTCATCCATGAAAAACCGACGATCGGGGATGCGCACCGCGTTGTACAAAGGCAGGACATCCCTCGCGCTGTGAGCCTCATGAAATGGACGGCGTATCTTGGCTGGGGAGTGTCACTCGTGCTATGTGTTGTGAGCCTGATTGTTTTCTAATCATCCGATAGTAGCAGACGATCAGCAGTGCACTGGCACCAAACCACGCTAGGGGGCTTGCAATGCAGACAGCCAGATAGCCGAGAACAGAAGACAGCCCTAGCGTGGCTGCGAGCCGCATGATCAGCTCGATGATGCAGGCCATAAAAGGAGCGCGTCCATTTCCCATACTCTGCACGGTCGTCCGGTAGACTGCCAGCAGACCTAAAATAAAATAACAGGGTGCTACGATGGTCAGGTATAGATCAGAGTAGCGGTAGATTTCACCGGTCGGTGCTGAGAGAAACAGCCTGACAATCGGGTGACGCAGGAGCAGGATGCCCACGCACATCAAAATATTTAAGCCCTCGGTCTGGATCAGGCTTGCACGGACTCCCTGACGAATCCGTTCGATATTACCGGCACCGAAATTCTGTGCGACATAGTTGGAGATGGCAGTCATCATGGCATTATTGACGAGCACAGATACCTGGTCAGCCTTGGAAGCAGCAGTATATCCGGCGACAGCACCGGTTCCGATTGCGTTCACGACAGCTTGCATGGCGAGCTGTCCAATGCACATCACAGACATCTGAAAACCCATCTGAAATCCGGTCTTTAGATGCAGCAGCAGAGATTTCTTTAAATGATGGAAATCCTGAAGCTGTATATGTAAGACCGGATATTTTTTCAGCCCTACGAGAAGACTTAACGCGGCAGAGATGAGCTGTGATAGAATCGTAGCCCATGCGGCTCCGGCAACACCCATCCTGCAGGGAAGGATAAACAGCAGGTCTAAAAAGATATTCAAAATCGAAGAAAACACCAGAAAATATAATGGTGTCCTGCTGTCACCAAGCGCACGCAGAATATTGGAGATCGCATTATAAAAAACAGTCGCTCCCGTTCCGAGGAGTACAACAAACATATAGTCATATGCCTGCCCTGCGATATCCTGCGGGATCTGCATCACGCGGATAAGTGCGTGGGAGGACAGGCAGCAGACGACGGTTAGTAAGATCGAAAATAAAATGCTTAAAAGCGTCGATGATGCGATACTCTGGCGCATACCGGATTCATCCTTTGCGCCGCAGCGCTGACCGAGACAGATGCCAAAGCCGCCGGTCAGACCGTTGATAAAGCATAGCACAAAATAGATGATGATACTGGTGGAGCCGACAGCGGCGAGCGCATTGGTGCCCAGCGTCTTTCCTACGATGACAGAGTCTGCCAGCGTATAAAATAATTGAAACAGATTACCTATAATCACAGGGATGGCAAATTTCATGAGACAGGAAAACGGATTGCCGACCGTTAAATCCATATTTTTCGAATCTGACATAGTGTCCGTAACCTCCGCATTTTTCTGATCCAGTGTATGGAATACAATTCAAACGAATGGTATTATAACATTACAATAAAAGAAAAAATTGTATAATCACATCTTTTTATAGTATAATATCACCAGAAACGATGGAGGATGGCAGATATGCAACGTGTGCCGACAAATGTCGATCTACAGGAAGAAAAAGAACATGGCATTGCAGAATTTCCGCTGGAATTTAACATAGATGATACGCGCAATTATCTGAATCAGGATATCAACTGGCATTGGCACAAAGAATTTGAACTGCTCTATATTCAGGAGGGCAGCATCACCTGTCACATCTGTCAGGATACATATACGCTCGCGGCGGGAGATGGCATGATGATCAACAGCGGTGCACTGCACCGGTTTACAGCGGATGACCACGCCATTATCACAAACATCATTTTTTCACCGGTGTTTCTCGCTCCGAGCGATAGTCTGATCTATCAGAAATACGTGATGCCATTGGAAAAATCGGATACCTCCTGTGTGGTTTTTAAGGAGGACGGCGCGTGGCAAAGCCGGATTTTAAGCCTGTTACGAACATTATTTTCCAGATTGCCGCAGCCGGAATGGAACGAACTGTGGATACACAATCAGGTGGGCTGCTTCTGGTCTCTGATGATGGAGAATCTTGACAGCGGACAGCTGAGAGAGAGGCAGCGTGCAGAGGATAACAGTTCGGGCAAAGTGCTGCAGATCATGATGCAGTACATACAGACGCATTATGGTATGCCGGTCACACTCGCTGATATTGCAGGTGCGGGAAACATCAGCAAAAACACAGCGTTGCGCTATTTTAGAGACAACATCAGAATCACCCCGGGAGAATATCTTACACAGTACCGGATTCGGATGGCGTGCAAAATGCTCCGGGAGACATCTGAAAAAATATCCTATATCGCAGGCTGCGTAGGCTATGATAACATCAGCTATTTTAACAGAATCTTCAAAAAGCATGTCGGGAAAACACCGATGCAGTACCGATTTGAGTCAGGATTTGAGATAGATACCTTCAGAGCATGATCATTCCGCCTATGCGTGAGACATCGGAATCTGTGCAAGTGCCTTCTTGAACTGAACTGAAAACAAAATAGATGTAAAGAGTACAGCAATCACATCAGCGATCGGTTCTGCCATATATACGCCCACGGTCGGATTGGATATGACGTGAGGCATGATATAGATCAGCGGGAGCAGCAACACGAATTTGCGGACAACAGCAACAACAATGGAGTTTACTGCTTTACCAAGGGAGGTAAATGTCATCTGGCATGCAATCTGGATACCGAACAGGAACAGACCGCCCAGGTAGATTTTTAACATCGGCGCAGTAAATGCAACCAGATCTGCGTCAGCAGTAAAGATACTTACGAATACTTCCGGGACAAGCTGTACGGCGGCCCACAGTATTGTGGAATACGTGAAACAGGTAATCAGAAGTAAACGGAATGTTTTCTTTACCCGGTCTGCATTGCGGGCTCCGTAATTATAGCTGGAAATAGGCTGTGCTCCCTGAGCGATTCCCTGAAGGGGCAGCATGGCAAACTGCATGACGCTGGTTAGAATCGTCATGGCTCCGACTGCAATATCGCCACCATAACGAAGCAGGGATGAATTGAAACAAACGGTTACAACACTTTCGCTCGCCTGCATAATGAAAGCAGCCAGTCCAAGTGTCACGCAGGGGATAATTACCTTAGATTTCAGGTGCATATATTTTTTTTGGAGATGAATCTCGGTCTTTCTGCCACAGAGGAAACGGACGACCCAGATCGTGGAGATCGCCTGCGACAGGACGGTTGCCAGAGCCGCTCCCTTTACACCCATATGAAAAGCAAAGATGAATACAGGATCTAATGTAATATTGCATATAGCACCGATGAGAACGGACACCATGGAGATGGTGGTGAAGCCCTGTGCAGTGATAAAAGCGTTCATACCGAGGGTCAGCTGTACAAACAATGTACCGAAAGCATAGATACGCATATAAGCGGTTGCATAGCTGATGGTATTTTCACTGGCACCAAATGCCAGTAACAGATCTTCACTCCAGATCAGTAAAACTGCTGTCAGAATGAGCGAAACAATAATCTGGAGCGCGAAGCAGTTGCCCAGTATTTGTTCTGCTGATTGATTGTCCTGTTTTCCCATGTAGATCGATGCTCTGGGTGCACCGCCGGAGCTGACCAGTGCCGCAAAAGCAGAAACGATCATAATGACCGGCATACAGACTCCGACTCCGGTCAGAGCCAGACTGCCGTCACCGGGGATATGCCCGATATAGATTCGGTCTACAATATTGTAAAGCATGTTGATGAGCTGGGCGATGACCGTTGGGATAGAAAGCTTAAAAAGAAGTCTGCCAATCGGTTCGGTGCCTAAAAAATTCTTATTATTCTGCATGGATGATGTCCCCTTTTGTATAGTTGTGTGATTCATTCAACATCTGGCGTGCATGGGCTGCCATTGATTCGATGATCTCTTTGTGGATATTCATGTAGTCTTGTGGTATATCCTGCGTCAGTTTTTGATTGAAAGTCTGCTGCATGTTGCGTCCGGCTTCCAGAATCGGCTGGGCTTTTTTGGTGCAGGAGAGTAGGATCTTTCGTCTGTCCCCGGCAATGGTTCCTCTTTGCAGATAACCGGCAGTGACTAACTGGTCAACGTGGACAGAAACCAGATTCTTTTTTATGTTTCGAAATTCGCTGATCTGTTGCGCCGTGCATAGATCCGGGTTATTTTCCAGAAACATTAAAATATCAAAAGATACCTGGGAAATATCAAATTCATGAAGAATCGGTTCGCACATTTTCTTGTAAGCATTCAAAGCATCATGAAAAAAAGTGATGAACATAGACGGAGTCATAGTTTATTACCCTCTTGGATAGTATTTTTTTGAACTGTATGGAATGATACAATATATAATGGGAAAAGTCAACACGATTTCAGTCCATTCGCGATGTGAAAGGGGTATGAGCATCATTGCCCGGAGTCTGCGCTTACAAAAGCATTTTCACAAATAGAAGAAATCAATTCTGTCAATTCATCCAATGTCAACAGCTGTGGAGTCTCGATCCAGGAGAGGTAGCTGTTAAACATAATTCCGACAAAGGAGACTAGACGGTAGCGTTCCATCATATCGTCTGTGTCGTTCAGCCATTTGTTTAACGCAAATTCAGTCAGGCTTTGCAGAAAAATCTCACTGAATCCACAGCGGATCAAGGCATTTACAAAATCCTTATATTGGTAAAAATAAGAAAAACCACGGCGGATCCGTCTCTTATCATAGAAATGTCCCTCTGGATCCTGTTGTGCATCATCCTTTTGGTATTGCATCAGGATTTCCTGAATATTGGAAATAAATATGTCTTCTTTGGAGGTATAGTTGCGGTAAAAGGTCATTCTGGAGACTTCGGCAAGATCGGTCAGTTCCTGAATTGTAATTTCACTCAGTGGTTTTTCTCTCGTCAGTTCCATCATAGCGGATAAAATACGATCTCTGGTAGCCTGGTTTTGTTTGCGCCTTTTCTTCATAACTCGATCTCCAAAATCTGATAAATTCTCTATTGAAACGTAGTGTCACAACTGTTACAATATGTAACAGTTGTGACACTTTTATCATACCCTGTGAACAGGGGTAAGTCAAGAAAGACCGAGCAAAGGAGATATTGATATGCCGGACATCGCTGCAAAATTTGGAAAATATATTACAAAAATCACACCGGAGCATCCGGAGCGGAGCCGGGCATTGCTTTTGGCCAGTTATCGGGCTTATGGCTTGAAATTACGCTTTGCACCGACACGTGAGCTGCCGCCATCCCGCCAGTTTTCGGCACAATACGTGAACAAAACAGTACAGACGATGCTTTCACATCCAGAGCAGGCGGCACTGGTTAGTGTGCTTATGCCATGTGAACTGCTGGAGGCGATGTCAGTGACCCCAATGTGTGCAGAACTATACTCCTGTTTTATCAATGGCGCCTATGCGGAGCCGGTATTTGCGGAGGCAGCCGAAGCGGAGGGTATCGCGGAATCTTACTGTTCCTATCATAAAATACTGTTGGGCAGTGCCTATGCAGGTGTTCTGCCAGCACCAAAGGTTATCGTAAATACATCGCTGGTGTGCGATGCCAACAATCTGACGTTCCGGGAACTGGCTGATTATTATGGCATTCCTCAGTTTTATGTGGATGTGCCACCGGAGCAGAGCGAGGAGAGCGTTGCCTATGTGGCAGATGAATTGCGGGAACTGAGGGATTTTCTGGAAGAACACACAGGAAAGCGCCTGAGGGAAGACCTGCTGAGAGCATCCATTGTCCGGTCACAAAAGACAATCTCGCTGCTTCGCAAGTGTCAGAAAGAAAAGAGTGGCCGGACACTGCCGAATGATATCGCGTCAGAATTATACGAGGTGTATATGTCTCACAATGCGTTAGGCACGAAGGAAGCATACCGGTATGCGGACGAGCTTTTGAAAGATTTGAAGAGAGCTCCCGCTTCCCATGGAATCCGGATTCTCTGGCTGCATACCATGCCAAACTGGCAGGAACCGGTACGCCAGCTTTTCAACTGCAATAAAGACTATCAGATCGTCAGCTGCGATATGAACTTTGAGAGTCTGGTGGATATGGATCCGGAACATCCCTATGAAAGTATGGCGCGCCGACTGGTATATAGTCAGTGGAACAGCGGTGAACAGCGGGTGGAAGCTGCTGTGGAGGCAGCCCGTTCCCTGCAGGTGGACGGTGTCGTCTGCTTTTGTCACTGGGGCTGCAAACAGACGATGGGACTTTCTGCGGTATTTAAGCGGGAATTGGATGCGGCGGGATTTCCGACTTTGATTCTGAATGGAGATGGCTGTGACCGACGCAATGCCTCAGACGGACAGACAGCTACAAGATTAAACGCTTTTTTGGAAATGTTGGAGAAACGAAATGGATAATACGATTTATTATGTCTGCAAATATACCCCAAACGAAATCCTTGCGGGGTTTGATCTGCCGGCCGGCCGGCTCGATCCTGCTCCCGCCAATTTTGAGTGTGCGGAGAGCTGTACGCATCCGAATCTTTGCGGGTACGGAAAAGCGGTCATTGAGGAAATAATGAAGCGGAATATCAGAAGGCTTCTTTTGGTGGATTGCTGCGATGTCTGCCGGCGCATTTATGATGTGCTCAGACACCGCGGAAATATGGAATTTTTGTTTCTGCTGTCGCTTCCACATAGAAATACAGCAGCTGCGGCTGCTCTTTTGGAAAAGGAGTTGAAGCGGCTGCAAACGGAACTGGTTGCCCTGACCGGAGAGACATTCAATCCGGCCAAGGCGTTAGATGCATGGAAAAGCGGCATTGAGGAAGCGAGGGAACAGACGCTGACAGAACCGCATGTCCGGCTGACCGGGGCACATGGCGGTGCGCTATTAAAACAGATGATCGAGCAGCGCATGCCGCTTCCGGTTCAGGATGATACCTGCACGGGAAGGCGCATGCTGATGCCTGCACCGGAGAACTGGTCTGATGGGGCTTACGCCAGTGCACTGCTGAATCAGCATAGAAGTTGTATGCGGATGCAGTTTCGCATCGAGGAGCCGGATGATACCGCGGTAGGAACGATCTGTCATACCATCAAATTTTGTGATTATTATGGCTTTGCATACCGGGGAATGAGAACGCGAAAGGAGGAAACACTTTTGAAGATTGAGACAGACTGCACACCACAGTCCAGCGGACAGCTGCGCACCAGAATCGACGCCTTTGCAGAAACGATCGGTGCCGGTACAAATCAGATACACAGATCAGAGGACATTCATTATATCGCCGGCGTGGACAGCGGCTCCACAAGTACGGATGCGGTCATATTGAACCGGGATAAACAGATCGTTGGCTCCGTCATTCTGCCTACAGGAGCCGGTGCTGCTTCCGGCGCGGAAAAAGCGTTGGCTGCGGCGTTAGAAGATGCCGGTCTGACAAGAGAGGAGATTGATGTTGTGGTGACGACCGGTTACGGGCGTGAAACGGTTGGCCTGTCTGATGCATCAGCAACGGAGATCACCTGTCACGCAAAGGGAGCACATTATTTGTTCCCGGAGGCACGTACCGTGATCGATATAGGTGGTCAGGATTCCAAGGTGATCCGCATTGATGAGAACGGAAATGTTGTGAATTTTGTGATGAATGATAAATGTGCTGCCGGAACAGGACGCTTCCTTGATATGATGGCAAAGACACTCGAACTTACGCTGCCGGAGATGAGTGAGTTTGGACTGCAGTGGAAGAACGAAGTGACGATCTCCAGTATGTGTACCGTGTTTGCCGAGTCGGAGGTGGTCTCTCTGGTGGCAGATAATACAGCCCCGGAGGATATCATCCACGGACTGAATGCTTCCGTCGCAGGAAAGACAACATCCCTTGTCAAACGGCTTGGTGGCGAGCCTGCCTACATTATGACCGGCGGGGTGGCTCAGAACCGGGGCGTGGTAAAAGAACTGTCAGACAAACTGGGTGCGCCGGTGCATGTGCCGAAAGAAGCGCAGCTTTGCGGTGCGATAGGCGCAGCGTTACTGGCATTTGGCGAGAGATGAATGCATAAAATCTATCCGATAGTTACCGGGTAAAAGCCACGCTTTTTTCCCGGAAACATTTACCAAAGTGGCTGACATGATGGAAACCTGTTGCAGAGGCAATTCACATGAATTCTTTGCAGATGGACAGATATTTATCGGTGTAGATGCTATGTTTTTCCCAGATAATATCAAAATCATGCTGCATTTTAAAATCACGCAGAGGAATTTCTTTTAATATCCCCGATTGCAATTCCGGTTCGACTGCAATCTTATACAGAAACGATATACCACAGTCCTTTTTTAACAGCCCGATGATCGTATGCATGTTTTCAACCTCGGTATAGTGGATGAAATCGGAAATGCGTAATCCACGGGCGTGTAGGCTTTGTTCAAGAATATTTCTTGTGCCGGAGCCTGTTTCCCGTACAAGAAGACGTTCGTGTACCAGATCACTTATGGTATATGGATGATCGATCATAAAACTATGCGATGCAGCACAGACAGCAATATAGTCTTCTGTGCTGTATTTTTTATGAGAATAATTTTCTTTCGGATAATTCCCTTCAACGATTGCCATACGGATCTGTCCGTTATCAAGCAAATTTAGTAGTTGTGAAGTATTGCCATAATGAAGATGAATATTTATTTCGGGGTGGTGTATGAGAAAATCGGCGAGTCTGTCTACAATTGCATATTCGCCGATTGTCATGGTCACACCGATAGACAGGGATTCTATGCCGTAATAATTGCTTTTCAATTCTTCTAATATAGCCTTTTCATCATTCCTCATGGTTAGTAGATGCTTGCGCAGTATTTCACCGGAACGGGTGAGAAAAAGCTGTTTGTTGCGGTAGATAAAGAGCGACGTGTGGTATTGTTCTTCTAAAAAATGAATATGCTGGGATACTGCAGGCTGGGTAATATTTAATTGCTTTGCGGCAGCAGTAAAATTCATTGTCTGGCATACAGTCAGAAATGTTTCCGTTCTAAAGTCAAGCATAGTCTCTCCTTCATAATAAAAAATATTTATTATTCAATAGAATTATATAATTTTACCTTATTATTGTCCAGTGGTACAATCTCGTACATAAAAAGAAAGCGAGGTTATGATCGAATGGATTTTATGAAAAAAAAGGGGAGTGGTATCCTGGTTTGTCTGGCGATAGCCATTCCATCCTGGATACTTGGGAAAATATTTCCTGTGATAGGCGGAGCGGTAATCGCAATTATAGCAGGTATGGTGATTACTATGATCTGGAATGAGAAAGGGAAAGCCGAATCCGGAATCAGATGGACATCCAAGGTGATTCTTCAGGCAGCAGTCGTTTTGCTGGGATTTGGGATGAATCTGGGAGTGATCCTTCAGACAGGAAAGCAATCGCTGCCGATTATTGTCTGTACCATTACAACGTCACTTCTCATTGCCTGGATCCTGCAAAGAGTCCTGAAAGTACCGGCAAATACATCTATTCTGGTAGGTGTTGGATCATCCATCTGCGGTGGCTCTGCGATTGCGGCAACCGCACCGGTGATCGATGCAGATGACGATGAAATTGCACAGTCGATAGCGGTGATTTTCTTTTTCAATGTACTTGCTGCTATTTTCTTTCCGATGCTTGGAAAAGTGATTGGTTTTGATACGTTGCACGGAGATGCCTTTGGCATTTTTGCGGGGACAGCGATCAATGATACGTCATCCGTAACGGCCGCAGCATCCACATGGGACAGTATGTGGAATCTTGGAAGTGAAACATTGAATAAGGCGGTAACAGTAAAACTCACAAGAACGCTTGCCATCATACCGATTACCCTCGTATTATCATGGATACGTGCGAGAAAGAATGCAAAAGAGGGAGCGCAGGGCACAAAGTTTAGTTTTAAGCGGGCGTTTCCAATGTTTATTCTTTATTTTGTGCTTGCAGCAGTGATTACGACTGTCTGCGTACATATGGGAGTCGATGCAAAGCTCTTCCAGCCGGTCAAAGAATTATCAAAATTCATGATCATCATGGCGATGGCTGCAATCGGATTAAACAGTAATGTGATACAACTGATGAAAACAGGTGGCAAACCAATCCTTGTAGGAGCTTCCTGCTGGTGTGGGATTACGCTCGTCAGCCTTGTGATGCAGCATGTGATGAAAATCTGGTAAACACATCAACTAATAAATTTCATAGTAACTTCAAGTCGCTGCTTCATTTTATTATAATGAAGTGTGCAAAGAGGTGACAATCATATGGAAAGAGAAAATACGAATTCAAATATACTCCAGACAATGCCGGTGGGCGCGTTGTTCATAAAAATGGCAGTCCCGGCAGTATTATCCCAGCTGATCAATATTTTATATAATCTGGTCGATAAGATGTTTATTGGACATATGAAGGGCACAGGCGCAGAGGCGCTGGCAGGACTTGGTGTCACAACGCCTGTCATTTTGTTCTTATCGGCATTTGCCGCGCTTGTGAGCATGGGTGGTGCCCCGAAAACAGCCATTGCACTGGGCAAAAAACAGAGAGATACAGCGGAGCGCATTATGGGAAGCTGCACGGCACTTATGCTGGGCATATCCGTCATGCTAACCATAGGAATGCTGATTTGGGGGAAGGATATTCTGCTCATATTTGGCGCCAGTAAAGATACAATCGGATATGCCGTAGATTATATGCGGATATATTGTCTGGGGACTGCTTTCATACAGCTGTCATTGGGTCTGAATGCATTTATCACCACGCAGGGATTCGCCAGGATCAGTATGGTGAATGTGTCAATCGGTGCAGTGATCAATGTCATACTCGATCCGATTTTCATCTATGGGTGTAACCTTGGAATCAAAGGTGCAGCGATCGCTACGGTTATCGCACAAGCAGTATCATGTGTTTTCATTGTGAGATTTTTAGTTTCCGAAAAAAGTGCAATAAAACTGAAAAAAGAATACATACGAATCGACTGGAAATTATTGTTGCCATGTATATTGCTCGGAACCTCTCCGGCACTTATGCAGATTACAGAGAACATGGTCGCAATCAGCTTTAATACCGTACTTCAGCGCTATGGCGGAGATATGGCGGTTGCGTCAATGAGCATCTTGAATTCCGTGATGCAGTTCGTCATGCTTTTGCTGCCGGGACTGGTGCAGGGAGCACAACCGATACTGAGTTATAATCTGGGAGCAGGACTGATAGATCGAGTCCGGAAAACCTTTCAATACCTATTACTTTCATGCGTTGCAGGAAGCTGTATCATATGGGCAGCATGTATGTTTTTCCCGGAGTGTGTGATCGGAATATTTACGAATCATGCAGCGCTCCGGGCCTATTCAGTGACGCCGCTTCGTACCTATCTTTGCCTGCTTTGCATTTACGGGATACAGGTTGCATGTCAGTACAGTTTTGTGGCGCTCGACCAGGCAAAGACTGCCATCTTTCTGACGATATGGAGAAAAATTATTCTGCTTATTCCGTTAATTTTTCTTTTGCCGCACATAGTTCCAGATCCGACAATCGGAGTGTTTTTGGCAGAGCCAATTGCGGATTTGGTGGCAGTCTGTACGACAGGGACACTATTTTACAGATATTATCGGATGAAATTAGCAGGCTGACGGCAGGAGATATTTCACGTTGCAATGGCTGTGGAGTTGTGGATGTACGGTAACTTGGAAATTTAATAGTGACTTATAAATTTGCTAATATCTTCCAGAACAGAAGTAAATTCATTAACATAAGTATATCAAAATCATTCCATACAGAAGGAAATCAGGAGGTATATTTCATGTTAAACGAATCAGTTATCAAATTATTAAAAAATGGTATGTGGGATCTCGCTACGTGTGCAGATGGAGAACCGAATGTCGTTCCGGTTGCGTTCAAAGATGTCACCGAGGATGGAAAACTGGTAGTGGGAGACGTGTTCCTCGAGACAACGTTAAAAAATATCGAGGCCGACAACGGAAAAATTGCGATCTCCGTCTACGATGCACAGAGTCTGGAGGGCTATCAGATCAAAGGAACTGCCGAATATGTGACAGAGGGAGCTGTTGTAGATACCTTTAAAGCTATGGTAGAGAAGATGTTTAACGGCGCTGCGACTGCAAAGGGAGCACTGATCATCACACCTTCTAAGGTAATCGTCACAACCCCCGGAGCTGACAACAAGAAAGAAATTAAATAGAAATTAAATAGGAATTAAATAGGAAATCTAGTTTCGGACATACTCATAAATTTCATAGTAACTTCAAAAATGATCACCTTCGGGCTATAATGAAATAAATAATAGCTGGAAGGTGATTTTGTATGGCGAAATATAAGAAGAAATTAGATGATGATATCCGATGCCCGCTGGAGTATGGTCTGGCAATATTTGGTGGCAAATGGAAATCTCGTATTATCTGTGTGCTGTCTGCCAATGAGAGACTGCGCTACAGTGAACTGCGCAAAGAAATGTATAATATTACAGATGCAGTGCTGGCAGCGACCCTGAAAGATCTGATGGAGGATGGGATCGTCGACCGGAAATCGTATGATGAAATCCCACCCAGAGTAGAGTACACATTGACGAAAAAGGGAGCATCCGTCGTCCCTATCCTGCAGAGTATCTGTGAGTGGTCTGACATTTTCTATAAAGAAGGTGCCAATGAGATGGTGCAGTGCCAGAAATGTGACCACCACAGATAATGAAGATCAATCGGGCGTTTGATTCTGATGCGCCGGGTGATAGATACATACGGCTGCCAGTATCAGAACCGCAGTGATCGCGAGGCTGACCGGGTAGGCAATCAGTAGTGTGTGAAAGGTACGGTCTTTGGGGAATACCGCGTATACCCAGGCGATTCTTGTGCCGCATACACCGATGATGGTCAGAATCGCCGGAACGAGAGAGATCCCAAAGCCGCGCAGATAGCCGGATATGATCTCATACAGCATGCTAAAGCAGTATGCGGTAAAGATGATAACCAGTCTTTCATAACCGAGTGTAATGACCTGTGGATCTCTGTTAAACAGAGAGAGTAAAAATCTGCCGCTGCATAGAATCAGAATGATGGCAGCCACGGATGTGATCGAATCCTCAATCAGGCACAGCAGAAACGTCCGCTTACAGCGCTGGATCTGGCCGGCACCGTAGTTTTGACCAACAAAGGTCGTGCAAGCCTGACTGAAGGAATTGAACACATAGTATACCAGGATCTCGATATTAAAGGCAGCGCTGGAAGCGGCGATTACGACTGTTCCGAGCGAAATCCCAATAAACAAATTCAAAATCACACCGATGATCGGACTGTTGGCACCGACTGCGGCGATGGCGACCGTGCGGTCAGAACTGGCAAAATTGCCGACGATAGCAATGTCGGAAGCGTTAAATAATTGTTCCAAAATACCCGTAGCAGCCACAGGAAGGGCATACAGCGGGAGTTTATTCCAGATGGAACCGTTTAACATATCCAGCTTTTTTGCATGTTTTGTTGCTTTCATAAAAACACCTCAATTGTGATATCATTCGTTTATTCTTGCAGCAGTATTATAGGTCGGGGGTGCGGACAAAAAGTTGGACTGTGTAATGCCTGCTATGTTATGAGGTACACACTAGAACAAATATCGACAGCACTTATATTGTTAAAAGCGACAGGATCTCCAGATAAGGTAGTCCAAACCTTAGGTTATCCATCTG
>JBNMKT010000032.1:0-17346 GCA_050874485.1 bacterium | reverse complement strand
CGGATATCGCGATCACGACCGATATCATTGTGGGCTTTCCGGGTGAGACCAGGGAAGATGCGTTAGAGACAGTGGATGTCGTAAGACGTGTCCGCTATGACAGCGCATTGACGTGTATCTATTCCAAGCGTTCAGGAACACCTGCTGCCGAGATGGATCATCAGGTGCCTGAGAAGGAAGTCAAAGAGAACTTTGATATGATCTTAAAGGAAGTACAGCATATTGCAACGGAAAAAGCACAGGCGCTCGAGGGTCAGGTGCAGCCAGTACTTGTAGAACAGATCAATGAACATGATGATACACTCGTAACAGGACGTTTGTCGAACAATTCAGTTGTCCATTTCCCGGGAGATGCATCATTAATCGGAAAGATTGTGGACGTGAAACTCGCACAGTGTAAAGGATTCTATTATATCGGAGAGCAGGTATAAGCATGAAAATGCGTCAATTTGGATGGAGAGACGTGATATTTTTGGTTAGTCTGTTTTTATGCGGGATTTTGCTGACACTGGGAGTGTTTTTCTTTTCCCATCAGGGACAGATGGTTCGGATCACAATTGACGGAAACGTATATGGAACATATTCATTAGCGGAGGAACAACGGATTCCGGTAGAGCAGAATGGTGAGATCATCAATGTTGTCCGGATTGCGGATGGAGCCGCGCGGATGGAACAGGCGACATGTCCGGATGGGCTGTGTATCCGTCAGGGTGCGATATCACATGACCGACAGACGATCGTGTGTCTGCCGCACAAATTAGTGGTGGAGGTGTATGGAAACCATGAGCAGGAATATGACACAGTCAGCCAGTAAACCGAAGCAATGGGCACGCCGGATACCGTATCTGGGTCTGGCACTGGCGCTGGCTTTGATCTGCAGTTATATAGAAGCCCTGATTCCGTTACCGATCGGCATTCCGGGTGTGAAACTGGGACTGACAAATATCGTTGTCGTTATAGTGCTCTATCTGAGCGATGCGCGTGATGGTGCCTGTGTTTCGATTGCACGTGTACTGCTTGCTGGATTCTTTTTTGGCAGTATGTACAGTATTTTATATAGTCTGGCGGGGGCAGTACTCAGTCTGCTTGTCATGGCAGGACTAAAGCGCACAGGGCAACTGCACCTGATCAGCGTGAGCGCGGCAGGTGGTGTCGCGCATAATGTCGGACAGTTTCTGGTAGCAGCATTGGTAGTGGAAAATTACCGTATATTATATTATTTGCCGGTACTGTTTCTCGTTGGCATGCTGACCGGTGTGCTGATCGGAGTCGTGGCATGTGCGGTTCTTCGCCGTTTGCCACAGGAACTAGTGAAACTATGATTTAGAAATGGTTCGCAGAGAGTAAAAGGGAGCAAAAAAGCGTATGATTCAATATATCAAAGGGACATTGGCAGATATGGATGAGGAATCGGTCATTATCGACCATCAGGGAATCGGATTCCAGGTCTATGTTTCCGGACAGACATTTGAATATCTGCCGGCTGTCGGTTCAGAGATAAAAATGTATATTTATTTTCAGGTAAAGGAGGATGCTTTCTGTCTGTATGGTTTTCTAACGAAAGACGATCTGCGTATTTTCAAGCTGCTGATCGGTGTAAATGGTGTCGGACCAAAGGGAGCACTCGCGATATTGTCAGTGTTATCGCCTGATGATCTGCGCTTTGCAGTGATCGCTGATAATGCGAAGGCGATCTCAAAAGCGCCGGGTATCGGGGCAAAGACGGCTCAGCGTATCGTTTTGGAACTAAAGGATAAATTAAAACTCGAGGATGCATTTACCACGCAGGATGAACTGGTGAAGAACCCGCAGATCGAGCAGGAAAAAGGTGTCCGTCAGGAGGCATTGCTGGCGTTGACTGCGCTTGGCTACTCAGCATCGGAGGCAACGCAGGTATTATCTGGTATAGAGGTCACTGCAGACAGTGATGTAGAAGCAGTGCTCAAGCAGGCATTGCGCAATATGGCATTTATGTAGGAGGATTCATGAATAATCGAAAAGTGATATCCACAGAAATACAGGACGAGGACGTATCAGCCGAGAAAACGCTTCGACCTCAGTGTCTCGAGGATTATATCGGACAGGCAAAGGCAAAAGAAAATCTCAAAGTATATATTGAGGCGGCCAAGGGACGCGGAGAATCATTGGATCATGTGCTCTTTTACGGCCCGCCGGGTCTTGGTAAGACAACACTCGCGGGTATTATCGCAAATGAGATGGGTGTACATATGAAGATCACGAGCGGCCCTGCGATCGCCAAGCCGGGAGAGATGGCAGCGATTCTGAGCAATCTGGCTGAGGGTGATGTGTTGTTTGTCGATGAGATACACCGCCTGAACCGTCAGGTAGAGGAAGTGCTGTATCCGGCGATGGAAGATTATGCGATCGATATTATGATCGGAAAAGGTGCGACCGCGCGGTCCATTCGTCTGGATCTGCCTAAATTTACGCTGGTAGGTGCGACAACACGTGCAGGTCTGCTCTCGGCACCATTGCGTGACCGTTTTGGTGTGATGCATCATCTGGAATTCTATACAGTCGATGAGTTGAAGACGATTATTATGCATTCTGCGGCTAAATTAGGCGTAGATATTGATGAAGACGGTGCGTATGAGCTGGCGAGACGTTCGCGGGGAACACCGCGGCTGGCAAACCGGCTGTTGCGGCGTGTGCGTGATTTTGCACAGGTAAAGTACGATGGAAAAATCACAAAAGAAGTCGCCAACTTTGCGCTTGATCTGTTAGAAGTCGATAAGATGGGACTCGACAACAATGACCGCAGAATGCTCTATACAATTATAGAAAAGTTTTCTGGCGGGCCGGTCGGACTGGACACGCTGGCAGCCGCAATCGGCGAAGATGCAGGTACGATCGAGGATGTCTATGAGCCTTATCTGGTGATGAACGGATTTATTAACCGCACACCGAAAGGACGGGTGGTGACACCCTATTGTTATAAGCATTTCGGATTACCGCAAACGAATTTATGATAGCTGGAGGGAATGATATGGGAACAAAGAAAAGTACGGTCGTAGTGATCGATAAAAAAGAGTATAATCTGAGTGGCTTTGAGGAAGAAGACTATCTGCAGCGGGTGGCTGCCTATATTAATCAGAAAATCACGGAGATGAATCAGCAGGATTCCTATAAGCGTATTCCACAGGATATGAAGAACCTGATGCTCAACCTGAATCTGGCAGACGATTATTTCAAGGCCAAGGAGCAGGCCGGCAGTTCATCCGATAAATTTTCTGATCTGGAGAAGGAGATCTTTGATCTGAAGCATCAGCTGGTCGATGCACAGATGCAGCTGGATGATGCGAATACAAAGATTACGGAGGCCAATGCCAAGTTAGAACTTGTAAAACAGCAAAACGAACAGATGCAGGGACAGGTAGAGCAACTGGAGAAGGAGAAACGGGAACTGACACAGAAAAATGAACGCCTGAGTGCGGATCTGGAAGAGGTTCTGTTAAAATAAGCGGATGATGAAGAACATGGAGCTTTTGGCACCGGCCGGTTCGATGGAGACCTTGCGGGCGGTATGTGCGGCAGGTGCAGATGCGGTATATGTCGGCGGTGGCCAGTTTGGTGCGCGTGCCTATGCGAAAAACTTTACACAGGAAGAATTGCTGCAGGCGATTGATGAGGTACATCTGCAGGGCAAGAAGCTGCATCTGACAGTCAATACACTGTTAAAAACAAATGAACTGGAGGAACAGCTCTATGACTATCTGCTGCCATATTATGAGCAGGGTCTGGATGCGGTGATTGTACAGGATGTGGGTGTATTTGATTTTATAAAAAAACAGTTTCCAGGCATGGAATTGCATGCGAGCACACAGATGTCGATCGCAAGTGCGGATGGGGCACGCTTTTTTGCACAGGCAGGAGCGGATCGTGTCGTACTCGCGAGGGAACTGTCATTGCAGGAGATCCGCCGGATTCATGAGAACGTCGATGTGCCGTTAGAATGTTTTGTGCATGGTGCCATCTGTTATTGCTATTCCGGGCAGTGTCTGTTCAGCAGTATGCTCGGCGGCAGGAGCGGCAATCGCGGACGATGTGCACAGCCGTGCCGTCTGCCGTATCGCATTCAGCAGAAGGATGCATCTTTTGATACAGGCAAAGAATTGTATCCGCTCAGCCCGAAGGATCTGTGTGCGATTGATCTCCTGCCGGAACTGGCGGACGCCGGAGTCTGCTCTTTGAAAATCGAGGGCCGGATGAAGCAGACAGCTTATGCTGCCGGTGTGACGGCAATTTACCGCAAATATCTGGATCTGCTGGCACAGGATACCGATCATTATGCGGTTGCAGAATCTGACCGCAGGCAGCTCATGGATCTGGGCAATCGCAGTGGTTTTACAACCGGATATCTGCGCGGCGAAAAAGGAAAATCCATGATCAGTCTGTATTCATCAAAGCATACGTCTGCGCACGCATCGGAGAGTGAGACAAAGCAGTGGAAGCAGGTACAGCGCCCGATACGTGGTGTCTGCACCTGCAGAATCGGTGCTCCGGTTGTATTATCGGTCACAGATCCTGCGAGTGGACAGACCGTACAGGCGCAGACCGGTGAGATCCAGACAGCCCAGAAGGCACCGGCGCTGCCGGCGGATGTGGAACGTGTCTTACGTCAGACCGGGGACAGTTCCTGTGTCTTTGAGCAGCTGGAGATCCAGATGGATGAAAATTGTTTTATACCAAAACAATTTTTAAAGTCTGTCCGGAGAGAAGCGCTGGAAGCGTTAGAGCAGATACTGCAGGATCAGTGGCGAAGGCCGGCTCCAACGGATCGGGTGGAAGACATTCGCACTGTCCGCTCGTTAGAATCAGCAGAGGGCGATATGCATATGCAGGCATTGGTGACTGTCTGTGATACGTGGGAGCAGTTTCGTGTCTGTACAGGGAAAGATTATGTTGGCACAGCAGCCCTTCAGATTCAGTCAATGGACTGGTCACATTTTGAAGCAGGTGTGCGCGAAGCCGCACAATTGTGCAGGCAGACCAACAAACAATTTCTGCTGGCACTGCCGTCTGTGCTGCGGGAAAACAGTGCTCATTTTCTTGAAAAAAACTGGAACTGCATAAAAATTATGCAAGAGAATAATCTGATTGACGGATTTCTTGCAAAAACCTATGATACACTTGGCTTTCTGCAGCGGATGGATGTACCGGAAGCACAGATATGGCTGGATAGTCCGCTGTATACGTTCTCTGATCGTGCCTGTGCATTTTTCCGGGAAAAGGGCTACCGCATCCGCACGCTGCCATTGGAGCTCCACGCAGGTGAATTGCGGCGGCAGTCACAGGCGGGCAGCTGCCTGATTATTTATGGACATACACCGTTTATGGTGAGCAGCCAGTGTGTCAACCGGACGATGTACGGCTGCGATCATACAGATCGGACACTGTTTCTGTGCGACCGCTATGGCAGGTATCTGCCGGTCAGGAACTACTGCAGTGTCTGCTGCAACGTCATATACAATGCGATTCCTACCGTCTTGTATGAACCGGCTGTATTTGATGAGGTCAAAAAAATTGCACCGGAACTACTTCGGATGGACTTTACGGTAGAGAATGAGGCTGTGACACGTGCGGTGCTGGCCGGATACGAACAGCAGGTGCTCGGACGTACACCGGAAGCAGCAGTATTTCACGGGGAAGCTACACGCGGACACTTTAAACGAGGGGTAGAATAGAATTTATGATTACAATCATTACTGAAATATCTAAATATCTGATGATGATACTGTTTGCCTGCTACACGTATGAGAGTTTTTCAGCGTTACAGAGATCTGGTTCGCCGAAACGTGTGCAGCCGATCCTCAGAAGACAGCTGATGTTTCTGTTTTTGATTCATCTGGATGCATATCTGGTCATCTTTGCTGTGACAGGTGACGTGCAGATGCTTGGATTTTATGCCATGCAGGTGCTGCTGATCTGTGCCATCCAGTTGATTTACCGTTTTTTGTATAAGAAAGCCGCCAGACTGGTCACAAACCATATGTGCATGCTGCTTGTGATCGGTTTTATCATATTGACCAGACTCGATGAGGCAAAGGCAATCCGCCAGTTTACGTTGGCGGCGGTAGCCACGGTTGTCACACTGCTCGTTCCATTTTTTATCCGGCATATCCATTTCCTGCACAAGCTGCCTTATTTGTACGCGGGTATCGGAATCGCATTGTTGGCATTGGTAGCAGTCGCCGGCAAGACAGATTATGGTGCGAAGCTGGCATTTACATTTGGCTCTGTCAGTCTGCAGCCATCAGAATTTATAAAAATACTGTTTGTATTTTTCGTGGCATCCATGTTTTATCATTCTACGGAGTTTAAGCAGGTGGTCATTACGACGGTACTGGCTGCAGCGCATGTCATTATTCTGGTGCTCTCTAAGGATCTCGGCAGCGCATCCATTTTTTTCATCACGTATCTGGTGATGTTGTATGTCGCTACCAGGGATGCGAGGTATCTGGGACTCGGGCTGGGAGCCGGTTCGCTGGCTGCGATCGTAGCCTATAAACTGTTTTCTCATGTGCAGGCGCGGGTGATTGCATGGAAAGATCCGCTGGCAGTGATTGATCAGCAGGGCTATCAGGTCTCACAATCGTTGTTTGCGATCGGCACCGGAGGATGGTTTGGACTTGGACTCTTTCAGGGAATGCCAAACAAGATTCCGGTCGCAGATGAAGATTTTGTATTTGCAGCGATATCGGAAGAACTCGGTGGTGTATTTGCAATCTGCGTCATTCTCGTGTGTGCCTGCTGTTATCTGATGTTTTTAAATATCGCGATGCAGATCCACGAGCGTTTTTACAAGCTGATTGCACTCGGACTTGGGACAACCTACGGATTCCAGGTGTTTTTAACGATTGGTGGTGTGATTAAGTTTATCCCGTCTACCGGAGTGACACTGCCGCTCGTCAGCTACGGAGGCAGCTCGCTGCTGTCGACCTTTATTATATTTGCAGTTATTCAGGGATTATATATCATCAGAGAGGATGAGATCATTGATGAGGAAAAAGAAAACATCAGCAGAAGGACAAACAGAACCGAACGCAGGGGAAAGCGTACAGCAGAATAAGTCTGTCCGCAGGAGAAGAAGAGATTCTAACCGGGAGTTTGCTGTTATCGCTTATTTTTTCATTGGCATCTTTCTGGCTATGATTGCATATTTTGCTTATTTTCAGATCGCACGCAGCGAACAGTTCATTAACAATCCTTATAATACCAGACTGGACAGTTTTGCAGAGCGCGTGATACGCGGATCGATTGTATCTGATGATGGGACTGTACTTGCCCAGACTAAGACCGCTGCGGATGGAACAGAGACACGGGTGTATCCGCAGGGCAGAAAATATGCACATGTAGTCGGCTATGCAGACAATGGCAAGGCTGGGTTGGAATCAAGCTATAATTTTGAACTGCTCCGCTCACATTCATTTATTTTAGAACGGGTCATGAACGAGATGGAGGGCAAGAAAAACCAGGGTGATACACTGGTCACAACGCTGAATGCAGATGTTCAGTCAGCAGCCTATGATGCGCTCGGCAGCTACAAGGGTGCCGTTGTTGTACTCGAACCGGAGACCGGAAAGATACTGGCTATGGTCTCCAAACCGGATTTTGATCCCAATACGATCGTTACTGACTGGAATTCAATTCTGGCAAATGATGATGAGAATTCTGTGCTGTTAAATCGTGCTACACAGGGACTGTATCCGCCGGGATCTACGTTCAAGCTGGTTACGGCATTGGAGTATATCAGGGAGCATCCGAATGATTATAAGTCCTACAGTTATGACTGCAACGGCAGTATTACGGCAGATAATTATACACTGCATTGTTTTGGCGGGTCGGTGCACGGCACGGTTGATCTGGAAACTTCGCTGGAGAAATCCTGCAACAGTTCGTTTGCCAATATCGGATTGTCGTTAAACCTGAAAAAATATGCATCGACCAGCGAGGATGTGCTGTTTAATACGGATCTGCCGGGACGTATTGCGAGCAGCAGGAGCCGTTTTTCGCTGACATCCGATGCTGCGCCGAGTGAAGTCATGGCAACAGCAATCGGACAGGGCAAGACACTGGTCAGTCCGCTGCATATGGCATTGATCGCTTCGGCAATCGAAAATAAAGGCATATTGATGACACCATATGTTGCAGACCATGTCGAGAATACAGATGGAAAAGTCATTAAGCAGTATGATCCGGAAGCATACGGACAGTTGATGAAGCAAAAGGAAGCAAAGATCCTGCGTGGCATGATGCGTGCAGTTGTGACAGATGGTACCGCATCAGCGCTGCAGTCGGATGCTTACAATGCGGCCGGAAAGACCGGATCTGCGGAGTACGGAACGACCAAGGGGGAGAGCCATGCCTGGTTTGTCGGCTATGCACGTGCAAAGGGCAAGCAGACAATCGCGATCGCGGTCGTCGTAGAGGGAGCCGGAAACGGAGGTACGGTCGCAGTACCGATTGCAAAGACTGTGTTTGACACCTACTTTAAATAAGAGTATACTGTTAAGTGATTTTTAGATTTTTGAACCACATCAGGAGGTATTGCAATGATCGAGGCAACCAGTTGTGGTGGTGTGGTAATATTTCGCGGAAAGATACTGTTACTTTACAAAAACTACCGGAATAAGTATGAAGGATGGGTACTGCCGAAGGGAACCGTTGAGAATGGTGAAGAGTACAAGGAGACTGCAGCGCGGGAAGTAAAGGAAGAGGCCGGTGTAGAGGCTGCGATTATCAAATACATCGGAAAAAGCCAGTATACTTTTAATGTTCCGGAGGATGTCGTGCAGAAGGAAGTGCACTGGTATCTGATGATGGGCGACAGCTATTACAGCAAACCACAACGTGAGGAATATTTCGTGGATTCCGGATATTACAAATATCACGAAGCGTATCATCTTTTAAAATTCAACAATGAGAAGCAGATTCTGGAGAAGGCATACAATGAATATCTGGATCTGAAGAAAAGTAACCTGTGGGGAAGTCATAAATATTGGTAGCTGTGGAGGTATGGAACAGCTATGAATGAGGATAATATATGATATGGTACGATGATCTGTTTGTCGGTGAGAGTATATCATCCCGCAAAAAAGAGAAAATTATCCGAGGAGTCAGAACGCGCAGCATCTTTCACAACGCATATCTGCTGACGTTGGCCTCGAATCCGGATAATCTGATCGATATCATTTCAACGAAGGTGATACGGCAGCGTTATTATCCGAAAAAGGGGCTGTATGTCATAGGGATAGCGGGTGATTATGAAGAAGCCGTGATGCTGGCAGGCATGATTATAAACGGCGTATATGCGGTCAGGGGTGATTTCAGACTGCGTGAATTTATCCGTGACCATCGACGTCGCAGCAGAGAGGAAGGTCAGTTATGCTAGGAATCTTGCTTATGATCCTGAAAGTAATCGGCTGGCTGATACTCGGTATCATCGGATTGCTGCTGTTTGTGATCTGTCTGGTTTTGTTTGTACCGGTTCCATATCGTATATGGGTGAGCGGTGCGCCGGAAAACGATCCGGTGTTTTGCTGCAGGGTCAGGATCTTTGGCATGCAGGTGTTTCCGAAAAAAGATCGGAAAAAGCGAAAAAAAGATCGTGCAGGGATGGCAGAAGCATCTGGAAAAGAAAAAAATGAACCTGTGACAGAACCCAAAACCGAAGCAAAAAACGAACCAATAATCGAATCAAAAACAGAATCGAAAACAGAATCGAAAACAGAAGCGACAACAAAAGCGGCCGGGACATCAGACCAACAGGCATCCCCGCCGGAACAGCCTGAGCAGTCAGCGCCCACAGGCAGGGCAGAAAAAAAGTTTTCAAAGGATGTCAAGGGTACTGCAAAGCGGATCTGGTCAGAACTGACGGATGAGCATAACCGCCGGGCTTTCCTGCATGTGTTGCGCGAGGCGAAGAGCCTGTTACATCATCTTGGACCGAGACATGTACAGGGGGATGTGGCATTTTCGCTCGGAGATCCGGCTAATACCGGTTATCTGACGGCGGCGCTCAGTATCTGTCCGTTTGCATATGGAAAAAAATGCAGGATAGAGCCGGATTTTATTACAGAGGATCTGTATCTGAGAGGCTGGCTGGAGGTTGGTGGACATGTGTGTCTCATACATGCCCTCGCCAGCGGTCTGCGGTTGTTATTTGACAGAGATATTCGAAGAATCATTAAAAAACTCAGGAGGTAATTATTATGGGAGAAAACAGCAGCTTTCGTTCAACAGTAGAGTCCTTATTTAAAGGGATGGACAGCTTTATATCGTCAAAGACGGTTGTCGGGGATGCCATTCATATTGGTGATACGATCATCCTGCCACTTGTGGATGTGAGCTTTGGCGTGGGAGCAGGTGCATTTGCCAAAAGCGGATCGAATAACGCGGGAGGCGGTATGGGAGGACGCATCCAGCCGTCAGCAGTACTGGTGATCCAGAATGGCTCTACCAGACTGGTAAATGTCAAAAATCAAGATGGAATCACCAAGATTCTCGATATGGTGCCTGATTTTGTAGATAAGTTTACGAAAAAGGATTCTGACAATATTTCTGAGCAGGCAAAGGAAGAAGCAGGTAAGGAAATGAGTGAGATGCTCGATGCATCTGTCAATCAGTAATCATATAAGACAGTTCTGGCATATACTGTAGTATATCATGCATGCTACAGTATATGTTTTTTTATGTGATAGGAAATTGCTGCGGGCAGGATTCTTTTTTATTGGAGGAAGGACATGCGCAGATTGATAGGATATTCTTTTTTTTGTATGGCGGTCGGCATGTTGATCACCTTATTTATCGGGAGCACGGTCGTGCTTGTCATTCTGATCGGAGCTTTGCTGTTGATTGGCTATCAGTTATTTTGCTGCGGATAAAAGTGGATAAAAAAAGAAGCTGAAATAAATCAGCTTCTTTTTCTCATATCCTTTTTCTCATGTTCATAAATCGATGGAAGAGAGAACTATGCACGCTCAACTTTTCCTGACTTCAGACATCTAGCACAAACATACTGTGTCTTTGTTCCTCCGTTTACTACGCAACGAACAGACTTGATGTTGGACTTGAACATTCTGTTTGATCTTCTATGAGAATGGCTCACATTGTTTCCGAAATGAGCGCCTTTTCCACATACTGCACACTTTGCCATGACTTGCACCTCCTTGTCTGGTTTCCAAAATTAGTTCAGAGCGATATTCTCTAAACTCATACTAGGACATTTTATCAGATATAAATATGCAATGCAAGAATAATTTGAAAAAAATTGCAAATTAATCAAATATAGGTTTCTTTTTTCCGGTAGATGGTATAGAATAAGATAGACTACGGTACGTTTATTATTGGAAAAAGAGGATTTTGTGTACGATTTTTGATGTACCGAATGACGATATGGAGGTTTGACTATGAATGGACAATTAACCAATTCTTTAGGTACTGTTACCATTGACCCGGAAGTGATCGCTACATATGCCGGCTCTGTTGCAGTGGAGTGCTTTGGTATTGTAGGTATGGCTGCGGTAAATATGAAGGATGGTCTTGTAAAGCTGTTGAAGAGAGATTACCTCTCACACGGCATCAATGTGACTGTCGATGATGCAAATGAGATCAGCATAGATTTTCATGTGATTGTGGCATATGGAGTAAGCATCTTTACGGTTGCGGATAATCTGATAGAGACAGTCAAATATCGCGTGGAAGAATTTACGGGTATGAAAATAAATAAGATCAATATTTCCGTCGAAGGTGTACGGGTAATCGATTAGGAGGACAAGACAAGTGGGACAAACTGTATCTGAAATAGAAAAGATTGATGCAAAACTGCTGGCAAAGATGTTTTTAGCAGGTGCGCATAATCTGGAGGCAAAAAAGGAATGGATCAATGAACTGAATGTGTTCCCGGTGCCTGATGGCGACACCGGAACAAATATGTCCATGACGATTCTCTCTGCTGCAAAGGAAGTGAGCAGTATTGAAAAATTATCCATGAAATCCGTTGCAAAGGCGATTTCATCCGGTTCTCTGCGGGGAGCCAGAGGAAACTCAGGTGTGATTTTGTCACAGCTTTTCCGTGGATTTACAAAGGTGATTTCCGGTTATGATACGATCGATACCGTGATTCTTGCAGAGGCATGCAATAAGGCCGTTGAGACGGCATACAAGGCAGTCATGAAGCCGAAGGAGGGAACGATTCTTACCGTGGCCAGAGGTGCAGCCGATAAGGCAATCGACATGGTAGAAGAGACGGATGATCTGTGTGTGTTTATCCGTGCTGTCATTGATGAGGCAGAGCGTGTATTAAAAAAGACACCTGAGATGCTTCCTGTATTAAAGCAGGCAGGAGTTGTCGATTCCGGTGGACAGGGTCTTGTGGTTGTCCTTCAGGGTGCTTATGATGCGCTGATGGGCAAAGAGATCGACTACAGCAGCTTTGAGGCAGACAAGACGGCTGCCAGTGGTATCACAAAGATCTCTGCCGAGACAGAAGCTGAGATCAAGTTCGGATATTGCACCGAGTATATCATCGTATTAGACAGACCATTGAGTGATGAGGAAGTGGCAAAGTACAAGGAGTTTCTGACATCCATCGGTGATTCGATTGTCGTAGTTGCGGATGATGAGATCGTAAAGACCCATGTACATACCAATGACCCGGGTCTGGCGATTCAGGAGGCACTCACACATGGATCACTCAGCAAGATCAAGATCGACAATATGCGTGAGGAGCATCAGGAGCGTCTGATCAAAGATGCGGAAAAAGTAGCCGCAGAGCAGGCCACGCAGGAGAAGCAGGCTGAGACGGAGTGGAAGGACATGGGATTTATCAGTGTATCCGCAGGAGATGGACTGAGCGAGATCTTTAGTGGTCTCGGTGTGGATGTCATTATTGAGGGCGGACAGACGATGAACCCGAGTACGGAAGATATTCTGCATGCAATCGAAAAAGTTCCTGCAAAAAATATTTTTGTTCTTCCGAACAATAAGAATATTATCCTGGCAGCAAATCAGGCAGCTTCTTTATCAGAAGATAAAAATATCTATGTTATTCCGACAAAGACGATCCCGCAGGGAATCACGGCACTGGTTAACTATATTCCAGAGCAGTCTGCCGATGAGAATGCCAAGCGGATGGTGGATGAACTGGCAAATGTCAAGAGTGGACAGATCACTTATGCAGTGCGTGATACTGTGATCGATGGCAAGGAAATCAAGCAAAACGATTACATGGGTATCGGAGATGACGGTATCCTGTCTGTAGGCACCGATATGGAGCAGACACTTATCGATATGGTGGATCAGCTCATAGATGATGAGAGCGGTATTGTGAGCCTGTATTATGGAGCAGAAGTGTCTGAGGAGGATGCGGCTGCATTGGCAGAAAAGCTTCAGGAGAAATATGCAGACATCGAAGTTGAAGTGAACAATGGTGGACAGCCGGTATACTATTATATTTTGTCTGTCGAGTAATGGTTGAATCAAATATAGGAATAAGGTATTGGAGTAAACATTATGGAGTTGACTGCACCGATCCGTGAAGTGAAAGGCGTAGGCGAGAAAACGGAAAATTTGTTGCAGAAAATGGGAGTATACACCATAGGTGATATACTCCTTCATTTTCCCCGGGATTATGTAACATACCCACAGGCCAGACAGATCAATGAACTGCGTGATCAGGAGGCAGCGGCGGTGATCGTATCGATTACACGGCCGGCGGTGATGCGCCGCACACGTGCGATGACAGTTACAGTCTTAAAAAGCAGCTTTGGTGGAAAAGAACTGGAGGCAATCTGGTTTCGCCTGCCGTATATCGTAAACGGATTAAAAAAAGGCAAGACGGTGATCCTGTATGGAAAAGTAACGGATAAAAATGGTGTCTGGCATATGGAACAGCCGGCACTATTTTCACTGGAGGACTACGCTGCGATTGAAGCGTCCATGCAGCCTGTCTATGCATTGACACGAGGCATCACCAACCGTTTTTTATGTAAGACCATCCGTTATGCGTTACAATCCTGTGACAGTTTTTTTGATTATCTGCCTACGGATATTCGTGAAAAATATGAATTGGCAGAATACAATTATGCACTGGATCAGATTCATTTTCCGGAATCTAGGGAGGCACTGACCTGTGCGAGACGAAGACTCGTGTTTGATGAATTTTTCCTGTTTTTAATGACGATGCAGCTTCAAAAGCAGGGAGAAGAAAAACAGAAGAATGCCTATCATTTTAAACCGGATGACCTGACGCATTATATCGCAAAGCTGCCATATGCACTCACCGGCGCGCAGCAGCGTACACTACAGGAGGTACTGCGGGATCTGCAGGGCGAGACACTGATGCAGCGGCTGATTCAGGGAGACGTCGGCAGTGGCAAAACGATTGTAGCGTTTCTGGCAATGCTGTATGTCTCAGACCAGGGCTGTCAGTCTGCGATTATGGCACCGACCGAAGTGCTGGCAAAACAGCACGAACAGTCGTTTCTGGAGTTGTGTGAACGTTTTGGGATTCAAAAGACGATTGTACTCCTCACGGGATCTATGACCGCAAAGCAAAAACGCGAGGCGCGTGCGTTGATCGCGGAACATACCGATGCGCTGATTATCGGTACGCATGCACTCATTCAGGAGCAGGTAGCCTATGAACGTCTGGCACTTGTGATCACGGATGAACAGCATCGTTTTGGTGTGCGGCAGCGAGAGACGTTTGCCGAAAAAGGACAGTCACCACATATTCTGGTCATGAGTGCGACACCGATTCCACGTACTCTGGCGATCATTTTATATGGGGATATGGATATTTCGGTGATGGACGAGGTGCCTGCAACGAGACTGCCGATCAAAAACTGCGTGGTCGGAGAGGATTACCGGAAAAAGGCAAATGCATTTTTAGAAAAAGAGGTTGCGGCCGGACATCAGGCGTATATCATCTGCCCGCTCGTAGAGGCATCGGACAATCTGGATGCAAACAATGTGACCGACTACACCGACAGACTGCGCGCGGAGTTATCCTCTCAGGTGCGTATCGCCTGTCTGCATGGCAAGATGAAAGCAGCGGAGAAAAACCAGATTATGGATGATTTTAAAGAGCATAAGACCGATATCCTTGTCTCCACGACAGTCATTGAGGTCGGTGTCAATGTACCGAATGCGACAGTGATGATGATTGAGAATGCAGATCGTTTTGGACTGGCGCAGCTGCACCAGCTGAGAGGACGAGTTGGCCGTGGAGATGCACAGTCGTATTGTATCATGATGAATGCATCGGATTCAGATCGTGCAAAGGAGCGGCTGGAGATCCTGAACCAGTCAAATGATGGATTCTATATTGCCTCAGAGGATCTGAAACTTCGTGGACCGGGAGATTTTTTTGGTATCCGTCAGGCTGGTGATATGAGTTTTCTGATTGCAGATATCTATACGGATGCACGTGTGCTCAGTCAGGCGGCTGATGAAGTCAGACAGATTATGGAGACAGATCCGATGTTGGAATCAGAAGAACATGCAAATCTGAAGATCAAAATGCGGGAGATCTTTGATCGTGGGGATGTTACGCTGAGTTTATAGTTTTATAATGATATGTAAAAAGTGCGCCTGCCGCAGTCATCTGCGGTAAGCGCACTTTTTGTATCTGGTTACTTACCTGCCATCTGTTTTTCCTGTGCCTCGATCATCTTCTTGACCATATAACCGCCGACAGATCCATTCTGTCTGGAAGTCAGATCACCGTTGTAGCCATCCTTTAAAGGCACACCCAGCTCACTTGCTACCTCATATTTGAAACGGTTCATAGCCTCTTTTGCTTCGGGAACGGAAGTTTTATTGTTATTGTTTGACATGATGCGTTTCCTCCTTGGTATATTCGCTTTTGTATTTGAACAACAGCTTGTTTGCTGCTGGTACACATAGTATGTGAGGAGAAAACAAAAATAAACGTAGCAGGTTTTTCTAAATTATTCAACAAATGGAATATCGGAAATATCCGTGTGTATTGTCATGGAATAATTCGTATAATAAACGACAAATCCGGGTGCTGATCCATTTGGTTTTTTCACATTTTTTCGTTGTAAATAATCGATTTCGAGTTTGTCGACACCGCGGCCCTTGGAATAATAGCCAGCGAGTCTGGCTGCTTCTTCAAACGTGCGGTCGGGCAGTTCTTTTCCTTCGGTTTTTACGATGACATGCGAACCAGGCATTCCTTTGGCGTGAAACCACCAGTCACCGCCATTTGCGACTTTGAAGGTCAGTTCCTCGTTCTGCAGGTTATTTTTTCCGACAAAGATGTCAAAACCGTCATTGCTGCGATAGTGGAATGGCTTGCTCTTGGCGGAACGTGACCCTTTTTTGGCAGCGTGTTTTTTGATGAAACCACTGCCAGTCAGTTCTTCCTTGATCGCGGACAGATCTTCTTCTGTGACAGCAATATCGAGTGAATTCGCAACCGATTCCAGATAGGTGATCTCATCCTGTACTTCGACGGTGAGTTCTAACAGAGCTTCGCAGGTACGCTTGAGTTTATTATATTTTGCAAAATATTTCTGGGCGTTTTCCTGTGCATTCAGCTGCGGATCGAGCGGAATCGTGATCATCTCATTCGTATAATAATTGAGTGCCTCGAGCTTTTTCGCACCTTCTTCGACACCGTAACCGTAAGCCTGCAGCAGCTCGCCATAGACTTTGTATTTCTCTCTTTTTTCTGTGTCCTTGAGCTGCTTTTGCTGCAGTGAAAGTTTTTTGATATCACGTTCGAGTGCTGTGTTCACAATCCGGCGCAGGTCAACAGATTTCTGGCGGATACGGGTGTAGAGATCCTTATCTGCATAGAACCGTTCGAGCACTTCACTGATGGAATCGTAGTTTTCGCAGGTGTATGCCGGATAATCACTGTACTCATGCAGCGTGATTGCTGAAAATTCAATCGGTTCTGCTCCCTTTTTGATCATGCACGGAGTGAATTTTTCTTCTTTGATATCGGATAGCAGCCAGAAAAATTCGTTGGCGAGATGCAGTTTCTCATCGTCACTCAGACTATCGGTATGTGCATCTGCATCGAGTCCCGCACGGTGGCACACTTCGTTTGCAACGGTCGGACTGATACCGGTATAGGTCAGATAGAGTGCCTTGGCGAGCGTAGCCGGGCGGTTGCATGCGTCATGTATGATTGTCTCTGGTGTCGCGGCGAGTGGATCGGATTTTTCCTGGGTATTCGGAATAAAATAGTCCCGGCCGGGGAGTACCTCTCGCACGGAGCTGACCGATGCCGGTATGTGCTTGATACTGTCTATGATACGGCCACCGTCATCACAGAAGATGATATTACTG
>JBNMKT010000031.1:0-17460 GCA_050874485.1 bacterium | reverse complement strand
CGACCTGCCAGCTTCTGATCCAGTTCCTCTGCTGTTTCCCAAACCAATCCTGTCATAATGTCTCCTAATATATAGATCTTGTATAGCCCATATTTTATCTAAAATCTATGTTTTTATACCTAAATAGTTTATATTTTATCCATTTCTATTTTAACATCAACTCGTAGTCCGTGCAATAACAAAGGGACACATTTCTTATCCGCCACAGTGCGATCCCCGCGGAGTGTTTTTAATTCATAGGAAAAAATTTCCTATGAATTAAAAAGCTGCCCTCCTCCCGGAGAACAGCTTTTGTACTTACAATGTTTTGTTTTACCGCAGACTGATACGCACCAATGCTCTGCGCAGTGCCAGTTCTGCTCTGACCACATCCAGATCCTCTGTCTTGGCTGCGAGTCGCTCCTCAGCTCGCCGTTTGGCTGCTTCGGCACGATCCCAGTCGATCTCATCAGGCCACTCTGCGATCTCTGCGAGCAGCGTCACCTTATCTCCCAGAATCTGTGCGAATCCGGAGTGCACTGCTGCTTTTTTCTGTCCATCCTCCTCGGTGATCGTCACGATACCGGGTGCGAGAACTGTCGTCAGTGGGATATGGTTTTTATACACACCGATATCTCCTTCTACGGTGGTGAATTCGATCATTGTCGCTTCACCTGTGTAGAATACACGCTCTGGTGTGATGATCTCTACCTGAAAATTTCTGCTTTCATCTGCCATACGCTACCCCCTATTTCATACGGGCACGTACTTCATCGATGGAGCCGGCATTCAGGAACAGACCCTCGGGAATATCGTCATGCTTTCCTTCCAGAATCTCCTTGAAACCACGGATGGTCTCTGCGATCGGTACATATTTTCCTTCCATTCCGGTGAACTGTGTCGCTACGTGGAACGGCTGTGACAGGTATCTCTGGATCTTTCTCGCACGGTTTACGACTACCTTGTCATCCTCTGACAGCTCGTCCATACCGAGGATCGCGATGATATCCTGTAATTCCTTATATTTCTGTAAGATCTCCTGCACACCGCGGGCTACCTTGAAATGCTCCTCTCCTACGATACGGGGATCGAGGATACGGGAGGTAGATGCCAGCGGATCTACTGCCGGGTAGATACCTAACGCTGCGATGGAACGCTCCAATACGGTCGTTGCGTCCAAATGCGCGAAAGTCGTCGCCGGCGCAGGGTCTGTCAGGTCATCCGCAGGCACATATACAGCCTGTACGGATGTGATGGAACCATTCTTGGTAGATGTGATACGCTCCTGCAGCGCACCCATCTCTGTCTGTAAGGTAGGCTGATATCCTACGGCTGACGGCATACGGCCCAGCAGCGCGGATACCTCTGATCCTGCCTGTGTGAAACGGAAGATGTTATCGATGAATAACAGCACATCCTTTCCACCTTTATCACGGAAATACTCCGCCATTGTCAGTCCGGTCAGACCGACACGCATACGTGCCCCCGGCGGCTCGTTCATCTGACCAAATACCATCGTTGTCTTATCGATAACGCCTGATTCTTTCATCTCGTAGTACAGGTCATTTCCCTCACGGGTACGCTCGCCTACACCGGTAAATACGGAATATCCACCATGCTCTGTCGCGATGTTGTGGATCAACTCCTGAATCAGCACGGTCTTTCCTACTCCTGCACCTCCGAACAGACCGATCTTTCCACCTTTCTGATACGGGCAGAGCAGATCTACGACCTTGATACCGGTCTCTAACATCTCAGAAGATGTCGCCTGTTCCTCAAAGCTGGGAGCGGGTCTATGGATGGGCATATACTCCACATCTGTGGGAGCGGGCTGCTCATCGATGGGCTCACCGAGCACGTTGAAGATACGTCCCAGTGTGTTCTCTCCTACAGGAACAGAGATCGCAGCGCCGGTTGCTTTCGCATCCATGCCGCGTACCAGTCCGTCTGTCGGGCCCATGGCAATACATTTCACGGTATCATCACCCAGGTGCGAAGCTACCTCTACGACGAGACGCTCCCCGTTTTTACGGGTGATCTCGATCGCCTCATTGATCTCCGGGATCTTTCCCTCCGGGAACTTGATATCGAGGACTGCACCAATGATCTGAGTGATTTTTCCAATATTTTCTGCCATTGTTTCACTCCTTATATTTTTTATTTAACTAACTGATCGCTTCCGCGCCTGCGATGATCTCGGTCAACTCCTGGGTGATCGAGCCCTGACGCGCACGATTGTATTTCAAAGACAAATCACTAATCATGTCTTCCGCATTACTTGTCGCTGAATCCATTGCCTGCATTCTGGCTCCGTTTTCACTGGCAAGTGCCTCCACCAACGCACCGTAGAAAATACTGGTGACGTATTTGGGGATGATCAGATCCAGAGCCTCCTCTACATTCGGCTCATAGTTCATGATCAGCTTGTCATCTGCTGCGGCGATCTCTTCATCGGAGAACTCTACCGGAAGCAGTTTCATCAGCTGCGGCACATGTACGACCGTATTTTTGAAATGTGTGTATGCGAGATAGATCTCGCCGATCTCTCCTCTGGTGAACGCATCCAGCACACGCGCACACACAGCCGCCGCATCCTCATAAGAAGGCGCTTCCATGATCGCTGAGTGATCCTCTTTGATCGTGTAGCCGTAGCGGTCGAGTGTCTCACGTCCCTTGCTTCCGATACAGTAGACCTCTACCTTATCTTTCGGTAAAAGCTCCTGATTGTTCGTAATCAGCTTGGTCACGTTTGCGTTGTATCCGCCTGCGAGTCCGCGGTTTGAGGTAATGACTACCACTGCGATCTTGTCAGATGCACCGCTTTGCAGATACGGATGATTGATGTTGCCGGATTTCGCTAAAATCGATGTCACCGTCTGGTACATATGGTTAAAATACGGATCTGTCGCCTCTGCGTGAAGTTTTGCCTTCTGCAACTTTACAGTAGAAACTAATTTCATGGCTTTTGTGATTTGCTGCGTACTCTGTATGCTGCTTTTTCTTCGCTTGATGTCTCTCATCGAAGCCATATTTTATCACCGCCTTATTTCTACTTAAAAGATTTCTTGCATTCTTCGATTGCCTGGATCAGCTTCTGCTCAGTCGCATCGTCCATCGCCTTTGTCTCACGGATCGTCTCAAGGATCTCCGGATACTTGGTAGATACGAGGTCGATGAGTTCTGTCTCGAAACGCAGTACATCCTCCACCTTGATATCCAGCAGATAACGCTTGGTCGCTGCATAGATCATGATGACCTGATTCTCTACCGGCATGGGCTTGTACTGCGGCTGCTTTAACATCTCCTGCAGACGGGTACCCTGTGCCAGAGTCTCCTTGGTCGCATCATCCAGCTCGGAACCAAACTGAGAGAATGCTGCCAGCTCGGTATACTGTGCCAGCTCGGTACGGATCGGCGCTGCGATCTTCTTCATTGCCTTGATCTGAGCGGAACCACCCACACGGGATACGGACAGACCGGCATTGATCGCCGGACGGAATCCTGCGTTGAACATCTCTGTCTCCAGATAGATCTGACCATCTGTAATAGAGATAACGTTCGTCGGAATGTATGCAGATACGTCGCCCGCCTGTGTCTCGATGATCGGTAATGCGGTCAATGAACCGCCGCCGAGCTTGTCTGACAGACGTGCCGCACGCTCTAACAATCTGGAGTGCAGGTAGAATACATCGCCCGGATATGCCTCACGTCCCGGCGGTCTACGAAGCAGCAAGGAGAGTGTACGGTATGCGGTAGCATGTTTACTCAGGTCATCATAGATGATGAGTACATCCTCACCATTTTCCATCCATTCCTCACCGATCGCACATCCTGCATACGGTGCAATATACTGTAAAGGTGCCAGCTCACTGGCAGTAGAAGCTACGACGGTGGTATAAGCCATTGCGCCGAACTCCTCTAAGGTATTCACGATGGAAGCTACGGTAGAAGCCTTCTGTCCGATGGCTACATAGATACACTTCACACCCTGTCCCTTCTGATTGATAATCGTATCGATCGCGATCGCTGTCTTACCGGTCTGTCTGTCTCCGATAATCAACTCACGCTGTCCACGTCCGATCGGAATCATGGAATCGATCGCCTTGATACCTGTCTGCAACGGTGTATCTACGGATTTTCTCGAGATAACACCACTCGCTACTCGCTCGATCTCACGATATTTGTCGGTCTGGATCGGTCCTTTGCCATCGATCGGCTGTCCGAGCGCATTTACAACACGTCCGATCATAGCGTCTCCGACAGGAACCTCTACCACACGACCGGTCGTTTTCACGGTATCGCCCTCGTTGATATTCTTATTGGCTCCGAGTAATACGGCACCAACGTTGTCCTCTTCAAGGTTCAATACCATTCCATATACTTCACCCGGAAATTCCAGAAGCTCGCCCTGCATCGCGTTTTCCAAACCGTGGATACGCGCGATACCATCTGCTACCTGAATGACAGTACCTACATCTGCCACTTCGAGCGTTGACGCATATCTGGCGATCTGCTCCTTAATCACGGAACTGATTTCCTCTGGTCTCAAATTCATGGAGCGCATTCACCTACTTTCAACTGTATTTTTGATAATTCGGAACTAAGTGTTGCCAGCTTACTCTTAATACTGCTGTCAACGACTCTGTCCTTGATACGGATGACCATTCCCCCAATGAGGGACGGATCCGTGTCATAATGCATTTCAAATTCCACATAATCTGTGGTTTCCAGAAGCCTGTCTACCAGATTGGACTTCTGGATCTCACCCAGTGGCATCACTGTGGTGACATAGGCAGTACCGATATGTTTGTATTCTTTCGCCTGCCCGATAAAATATTCCAGCACAGCCGGGGTCTCGTTGTAGTGGTCTTTCTCCACTAACATCCGAAGTAATCCCACCAGCTCATCGCTGACACGACCTTTGAAAATAGCTTCGAGGGTCGCGATCTTGTCTTCTTTTACGATCTTCGGATGATTCATCAGTCGATTTAGCTCCTGATTGTCCTCCAGAATGGAGCACACACCCTTGGCTTCCTCCAAAAACGAATCTAACTGGTTGGATTCCACTGCTAATTCAAACAATGCATCACCGTATGTTTTGGATACTAGCTTAGCCATGTTGAATCACCCATTTCCTTTATTGTCTCATCGACCAGTTGGTTCTGAATGTTGACATCGATATTTGCGGTGATGACCTTTGCTGCCATCGCTGCTGCTACGGAGATCATCTCCTGCTTCATCTCGTCAACGACACGTTTCTTCTCAAGCAGTGCTTCCTCATTGGCACGCGCAATAATGCGGGCAGCCTCTTCCTTCGCATCTTCCACGATCTTCGCTTCGTTGCGGAGTGCTTTCTGTCTTGCCTCTGAGAGAATCGCCTCTGCCTCCTTGTCAACATTTTTCAGTTTTTCCTCATATTCAGCCTTTAACGCTGCTGCGTCAGTTTTATCTGTCGCTGCATCATCTAACTCCGTCTGAATCTTGAGCTTACGGTCTGCTAACATCTGGCGAACCGGATTGAACAGCAGGTAGCTCAGTGCGAGGAACAGGAAAAATATTGCAATCGCGAGCAATACCGAATCTTGTACCAACTGCATGTCCAGATCAAATAATCTTTCCATAACCGAGAAGTGTTACCTCCTTTTTTATTGATGTTGATACATTACATTCTATCTTGCTAACGGCTTTACGAACATTAACAGCATCGCTACGAGCAGACCATACAGACCTGTCGTCTCGGCAACCGCCTGTCCCAGTAACATCGTAGATGTGATATCACCCTTGGCTCCGGGATTACGTCCAACTGCTGCAGCACCATGTCCGGCTGCGATACCCTGTCCAATACCAGGTCCGATACCGGCGATAACTGCCAGTCCGGCACCGATTGCTGAACAACCTAAGATAAAATCTGCACCTGTGAAATTCTCCATGATAATTTCCTCCTAATTAAAATAAAATCTTTTTTAGTACTCACCATCTTCGATGGCCTGATTGACGTATGTCATTGTCAACATACAGAATACATATGTCTGGATCGCTCCGGAGAACAGATCAAAGTACACATGCAGAGCTGCCGGCCAGATGATTGCCACTTTGGCAAGGAGCGTGTATACCAGTGCCTCAATAACTACGCCTGATAAGATGTTTGCAAACAGACGCAATGACAAGGATACCGGTACCGCGATATCACCGATCAGGTTGATCGGTGCCCAGATCGGCCACGGATCACAGAGACCCTTCAAAAAACCGGATACATGCTGGTGTTTGAATTTCTGGAATGTGATAATACCAAAGGTAATCAATGCCAGAGCCAGGGTCGTACCATAATCTGCCGTGGGCGGCCGCAGTCCGAGCAAACCGGAAATATTACTCAGCAAAATGAAACAAAAGATCGTTCCGATGTAGTTTGCAAAATATTTCGCGTTATGCCCCATCGCATTCTCTACCATGCCATCCAGCTTCTCCACGATCAGTTCAATAATACACTGGAACGTATCGGGGACTTCCGTTGCATGCTTGATCTTGCGGTTTGCGATGATCGCAAACGTCAGCAAAAGCAGCATGACGATCAGGATACACACATGAGAGGTCGTGATCCAGAGTGTCTGTCCAAACAATTCATAGGAAAACAATCCATGAATCATAAAGTCCACTTCTGTATCGGCGGCCATTAAAATACCATACTCCAAGCTTTCACCTCCTTTTCTGCAGCCGTATCTATGCCTGTATAAGCTGCGATTTCTCTTTTACATCATATGATCTTCGTCAATCTCTGACGTGTTGTCATAATGATCCTTTTGCCCTGTCAACCGATAGAACACCGGCTGCAGATATGCAGATATTTTCAGTCCGAACACTCCAAGGAATGCCGGAAGAATCATGCCTAACCGAAAATAAAAAGTAGCGACCAGTATCACCAGTACCACCAGATAACGTGTCATCGCAGATGCAATCGTCTTTTTCTTCGCGCCATCCTCCGTACCGATCGTAACAGCATCCTCAATAGACATTGCCATGTGTATCGCCATAAATAATGCACAGCCGATACCGATCCACAACCCTGTCGAATAGTGCAGACGGTCATCCACAAACCAGATACCTGCTACCTGTAATAATACTCCATATATGATTATTCCCAAAACCAGACCCGGTAATGCTTTATTGAGTCTTCTTAACATCTGATTCCTCGTTCTTACTGTCTTTTTTCTTCTTTGGCTGGTAGATTCTGCGTGCAAATACGAATACATTCCGCATGCCCGCCAATGCTCCCATGATAAAAAACGGTAACGCCAGCCATGAAATATTTACTTTCTCGCCCAGCCAGGCGCCAAACAGTGTACATGCTACGATCGGAACGATCATATTGATGCCAAACTGCATGACCATGGCAAAGGACTGGAATACTTCATTGTTATTTTCGTTCTTCATGATAACCTGTCAAAATTCGCAGTGCATCTCGACTGGCACTGCTCATTATAGCATTTTTTTAGTAAATATGTCTATACATTTAAAGTAATATTACGATTTGTTCGTGAATATTTATAATAACGGACACCAGCAGCATCCATCATGCGCTTGGATGCGATGACAGAGGGCGTATGCTCATATTTATCACTGTCATAGACAACCGTCTTGATTCCGCTCTGGATGATCGCCTTGGCACATTCGTTACACGGAAACAGTGTGACATACATCTTGGCTCCCTCGAGACTGCCGCCGCGATAGTTCAGGATCGCGTTCAGTTCGCTGTGCGTCGTATAGAAATACTTGTTCTCCAGCGGATCTCCCTCTCTCACCCACGGAAACTCGTCATCGGAGCAGCCGATCGGGAATCCATTATAGCCCATCGACAATATCTTATTATCCACGCTGACAATGCAGGCACCTACCTGTGTATGGGGATCTTTGGAACGCATCCCCGAGAGCATGGCGACACCCATAAAATACTCATCCCAGCTGATATAATCGTCTCTTTTGTCACTCATGTGCCGTTTCCTCCTGTTCATTCAGCCAGTTTGCCAGCTTTTTCACCGTCTTGGACAGTGATTCAAAACACAATCCATAGGACGGCAGTGGCGCACCATATGGATCCATGATCTCCAGTTCTTCTCCCACGAGCGCTGTCAGAACATGTACCTGTGACATTTTCTCTTCTCCGAGGATCGCTGCCGCCTGCGGCAATAATTTTTCCTCCATAACAAGAACGAGTGTATGTTCGTCTACATCCTCTGCGACGAGCTGCTCGGACATATACCCTTCCATATTAATCCCATTACTGATCAATATGGCATCTACCTTCTGATTGAGTGGCTCGGGAAACAGCACTACCAGCCCACGTGCCAGGATCTCGATCTCCCGTTTCAGACTGCACTCCTGAAGCAGTGCCGCCGCCATTGGTGCACGACAGGTACCACTCTTACATACAAAAATGACCTTATCCCACATACTGCTATACCTCCAATACCTGATGCCCTGCTGCCTTGAGCAGCCGGTTCATGATAGCCTGTCCGATTCCTGCTGCAGCAAAGCTCTCGGAAAAGATCGCATCTACCCCCATTGTATCAAAATCTCTCAATATGCCATACAGATGTCTGGCAATCGCCTCCTCGTCATCCCGCGCCCCAATGCTGATGACGTTTCCATATGTGTACCGATCCTTCGTCTCCTCTGTGGCGATGATCCCCACGCGCAGATTCTGTGCCGTCAGCTGTTCACAGCGGCGGTTGATCTCTGCCACGACTGCATCTGTCGCTCCCTCTACGACCTTGAGATCTGCCTTTGGTGCATAATGCCGGTATTTCATACCAGGCGCCTTTGGCTTGCGGTCAGAATCTGCCGCGATGAGTCCCGGATCAACCGGCACTTCACACCCCAGCGCATCACACAGCATCTGCTGCGTAATATATCCGGGTCTGAGGATCATCGGCTCCTGCTCAGTCAGATCTACGATCGTAGACTCCAATCCGATGCCGACCGGTCCTCCATCCACGATCATATCAATCTTGCCCCCCAGATCCTCCGCCACATGCGAAGCCAGTGTTGGACTCGGTCTGCCAGATGTATTTGCACTCGGTGCGGCGATATATCCGGTCGAAGCATCGATGAGTGCCCGTGCGATCGGATCTGACGGCATGCGCACAGCCACCGTATCCATCCCACCGGTCGTTTCATAAGGAATCTTCTCATTTTTCCGGAAAATCATCGTGAGCGGGCCGGGCCAGAAACGCTCTGCCAGCGTATAACCCGCCGGTGGTACTTCCGCTACGATCTGTTCCAGATCTTTCATATTGGTAATATGCACAATAAGCGGATTGTCGGACGGTCGTCCCTTCGCCTGATAGATCGCCTGTGACGCACCCGGGTTCGTTGCATCTCCACCCAGTCCATATACCGTTTCAGTCGGAAAAGCTACCAGTCCGCCTCGTTTCAATATTTCACCCGCACGGTTCATCTGTACCTGATCGATTGCCTGCGGATCAATTGTTATAATTTCTGTCTTTTTTTCTGTTTTTGTTGTATTATCCATAAAAAATAGTATATCATAATCCAAGCCATTTTACAAAAAAAATACGAATCCATTCACAACAACATCTATATCTGATTCAGGTATTGCATGACACCCATATGTATCGCCCATGCAATGCGATCCTGATAAGCATCATCGATCAATTGTGCTGCCTCCTGCGGGCAGCTCAGAAAGCCGCACTCCACGATGACCGTCGGCGAGACTGTCCGTTTGAGCAGATAATAACTGTCATTTGCCTTTGCCTGCCTGTGATTGTCCGGATCCACACGGCTGACCAGACTCTGCTGGATCTGCTCTGCAAGCTGTTTTCCCCCTTCAGATTGCCCATAATAAAACACCTGTGCACCACGTACTTCCGGAGCGGAGTAGCTGTTTTGATGGATGCTGACCGTACACGCCGGATGGATCTTTTCTATGAGTGCACACCGGTTTTGCAGATCAGCGACTTTTTTATTGCTGTCACCCTCCTGATATAGTCCGGTATCCGATTCGCGTGTGTAGGTGACTGCCACATCCGACTGTGCTAACAGAGCACCGAGTTTTTTTGCAATGACCAGATTCACATCCTTTTCGAGTACGCCCTCGGCAGATACCTTTCCACTGTCGATACCTCCGTGTCCCACATCGATCACTACCTGATACTTTGCGGACTGCTCACGATTGTCGTCAGAGACCGTACTCACGATTTTTGCGCCTTGTCTGCCGAGCACGCCCGCGCCGATCAGGATCAGCACTGCCATGGCCAGTTCGATCTTTCCTCTTGCATTTTTCATAAAAAAACTCCATATCATACACATCCGCTTTGTCTATTTTATGTGTATCATATGGAGTCTATGTTTTCTATTTTATATAAGAACCGATCGTATCCCACACGTCAGCGGTCTCCATTCCTGATTTCCAGAATGCGCCGCCCGCCAGATTCAGATCCTGCACCACCTGCAGCTTCTTTTCCAATGACTGTGCATCTTCCAGCCAGACCTTATATGTCACACCATCCTTCTCATACTGTGCATAGTTCTGTCCACAGTCATCCAGCCAGTTGATCGGTGCCTCATTCGCATCGACCCGTGTGCGCGCCTCTGCCATGCTGACTGCCTCGCTGGACAAGTCATATCCGACGTAATCTTCCGCTGCTGCCTCCGCAGAATCACCATCCTCCTGCTTGGGTGTCTCCGCCCAGATTCTCGTATAGAATGGCATACCGAGTATGAGCTGTTCAGCAGGTACACCCTCTGCGAGCGTGTCCTTTGCCCCGTTTTCCACAAAACCAATCGATGCCACGCTGCCTTCATCACTGCCAGCGTAATGCTCATCATAGGCCATCACAACGATATAATCCGCATAATTTGCCTGTTCTCCACGATTATAGAACTTTGTATATGCGCTCGGAACATAATTATCCACCGACAACACGAGTCCGTTATCATCGCATTTGAGCGACAACTCGCGGATAAACTGGATATAGCTGTCTCCGACATCACTGCTCAGTGCCTCGATATCTACGTTGACACCATCCAGACTATAATTGAGTGCTTTTGCTATGATCTGGTTGACCAGATTCTCCCGCACACTCGTATGTGTCAGCACATAGGTGGAATCCACCTCACTATTTTCGAGGTTCGATACCAGTCCCCACACCTTGACACCCTTTGAATGGCAATAATCCACATAATTACGGTTGCCAAGATCAGCCAGATTACCATCATTGTCATTCAGGTAAAACCAGGTCGGACATAAGACATTGACGCCTTTGGAATTGGCGAGTACGGTCGCGATCCGCGCATTTGCATCCTGACTCGTCACCTGATGCCATAACAGCTTGACCGGTTCGTCCATCAGATGATAGGTAAAGGTCTCGCCCTCATAGCTGTGCGGCGGCATCTGCGCTTCACTCAGATCTGCCTGTTCCCCGCCTCCGGCCAGCTTGCTATTTTTGACATATCCGATGATACCATCTGTCGTAGACACCTTGCACCAGTCATCCATCTTCTCTAACACATTGACAGCTGTACCTTTTTCGAGTTCTGCCAGTATCGGACTCTTGATTCCGCCCTTGACACGAAGCTGCGTCTTCTTCCTGATCGTGGTCTGTCCGTGAATATTGCTCCAGTCTGTTGTCACTACAATACGATACGGGTCGGTATACAGCTCATATGCAAGATCCGTATAGTTTTTCACGAAATCCAGCGCCACATACACGACATCGCCTTCGATTCTCACGATCTGGCTGCTGCCCTTTGTCACATCATTTCCTATATAATAGTCGGTCTGTCCCGCATATGCTGTGACAGATGCATCTGCTGTCGTATAGCGCAGCAACTGTTCATTGCCGTCCCAATAGAAACGGCTGTTCAGCTCGTGCAGCATCTCATACGTGATATATATGGCACCGTCATACGACTTTGCCTTCTGTTCCGTCAGCTCCTGATTGAGAATGATCGCCACATCATCCGGCGATCCGATCGAATAATAAGTATTCAGGTCTTCCGTTTCCTCTGACGGGATATATTGTTCTATCTTTCTGCCTACTACAAATATCAACACGATCACGATGATCAGCAATAATGCCGCGATCACGGGTCCTGCTTTTTTTCTCATGGTAAATACCTCCTCATGGATTATGTCCACCCGGACATCTGTACACAGTATAGCATATATAGCGGTTTCCAACAATAAAAAGTAAAGACGTTACCCACAGAACCTGCCACCGGCAGCTTCTTCGGATGCATGGCAACAAAAACAGGGCGCGCCAACACCCTGTTTTTGTTGTCTGTGGCTGAGTATCAGCTACAGATGTTCTTTTTAGATTTTTCTTTTTTCCCTGTATACACGGCTGAAGTTCCCTTCCTTCTGTCATGTATGATTGACTGTTTGATCGCTTTGTATGTCTGATCACAGTCGGTTCTTATTTGATACGTGTTTCGTTAAGTTTCATTTAATTTGTCAAAATGTAGTTCTGTCAACACCCCCTCCTTCTCATCATATACATAATCTCTCATGTAACAGGCTTCCTCCTGTGCGCACAATGTATGCGTCACATTCTCAGGTGAGCTGGGATATCCATCCAGAAAAAGTACGATCCCACGGCTCGCCAGGGATTGCAGCTCAACATACAGTTGCTGTCTGTCTTCTCTCATATGCTTTCCTCACTTTTTTGTTACTGTTCACTCCGTGCACAGTAACACTTTTCCCAAAAGGAGACACTTGTTTTGTGAACTATGTTTCCTCTGTCAGCTCCGTATAGAGTGTCAGAGGTTCTTCGGTCTCCTCCGTAGTATCTTCCCCGGATACAGTTTCCGGATATGCGGTATCTGGCGGTTCTTCGAGCCGATATGATTCCAGATGTGTCTCCAGAACCGACCGTCTCTCCTGCTCCTCCTGTACCAGAAACAGATCTGTAATATTCGGATCCCATTGAAGCAGCCGAAACACCGCCGGATTTACCGGATAGTATACCTCTGCAGCCTGCTGAAACTCGCCGACATACGGCACTGCATACAATACACAATCCCGATAATCCATCGTGTCTACACGAGCTGCCTGATAGCGCAGCAGTTCCTCCTCCCGGAAACGCATCTGTACGGCCTGTGTCTCTCCTTCCTCATCACGGATCATCCGGTAGACGCGCTTGCGGCCTGCAACCAGATAATCCTCTCCATTCGGAAATACAATGCGGACATCCACAAACTCATTTTCACGAAGTATCTGCGGCAGATAGAGTTCCCGAATCTCTACGGTTCGTTCATCCTCCGCCACAGGCTCACCTTCATACACAAGATCTGCCTGCAGCGCCACACCCTTTGCGAGAGATATCTTGAGCCGTTTCCCAAGTAATTCCTCCCGATCGACAAATGCCGCACCTGACAGATCTTCCTGCGACTGCACCAGCTGCTCCCGAAGCATGTCTGCGGTCACCTCTTCACCTGCGACTGCGTCCCGTCCCAGAACATACAACCGCATCTGACGGTACCCGCGCTCCAACTGTTCATAATGAGCCAGTTGTTCCCGCGTCTGATCCATGCCGCGCCTCTCATAACAGAGGATCGCTGCCAGCGGAACCGCTGCTATGAGCGCGCCTGCTGCCGCCGCGCGTATCATCATTTTTTGTCTGGTTCTCAGCTTAATGTCTCTTTCCTCCTATAGTAATTCCTGAAAGAATGCCAGCTGGTCTTTTTCCAGCCGGAACGGGTCAGCTATAAAAGGGATGGAACGCACCGGTACATGGTATATCTGCTGAAATCTCTTTTTTTCGTATATATTTCCCGTAACAGTAAGCAACGCTGTAAAATAATTTTGATGCATCTGCGCAATACCATCCGGCTGTCCGTGCGAGACCATGAATTGCTCTGCCCGCGCAACCCGCCATGGGCTGAGCGACGCGACCAGATATCTCAGATCACAGCGCAGAAACTCCTGCCATTCACTCTGTGCACTGCCCAGATCCATCATCAGATACGAATAGGCACCATTGAGCAGCATGGGCAGCTGGGAGGACATTATTTGGGGGTAATATCCTACTCCATCTTCCACAAAATATGCTTCCCCGGTCTGATCCGTATCCAGATGGCGGATACAGGGGCGGTTCCCAAGTTCTACGACAGCAGCCGGTACACCCCATTCATTCACCACATAATTTGCTGCGGCAACTGCCAGATGTGTAGTTCCGACTCCACTGTCTACACCGTAAAATCCTATGGTTTTTCGCTCTTTCTTCCTTTTCCTGACCGTAAAAATACCTTCTCACCACCTCTCCTTTTTCTGCAGCAGTTCAAAAAACTGCCTCTTTTTTACAGATAGCGCCATCGGATCCTCATCCAGTGGAAAGCAATATACATTTCTGCGCCAATCTCTCGCATATGCTCTCGCCGCCTGCGCATTGCCGTAGTTCACGACCGGTATCATCTGCCTGTGCAGACAAAACCGCTCATATAGCTGTCTCGCCTGTGCGGTCTCCCAATATCTGCCTCCTAATACAAGCATGACCGTGTCACATGTCTCTAATTCTATGTCTGTGGATTCATATGTACCGAAATCCCTGATCGTGCAGATATCCGACTCCCGCATCTGGTCTGCACCAGCCGTCTGTGAGACTGTCCCGCAGAAATCGCCATGCAGGAAATATCCTGTCTGTGGATCGCGGCAAATACTGCGATGGTCTGTCATCCGCATCAGATCACCACTGTAATCCTGCTGCACATACAGACTGCGGATTCCCGCCGCATTCAGATAAGTATTCCATGAGACCGCTATATGTGTGGCACCGATCCCTGCCCGCATGCCAACAACCGCTATCTGTTTCGGAAAATGCTTTTTCCCAACCGAATTTTCATCTGGTGGTTCTACCGCCAGTTCCTGCTTCAACAGATCGACACACGCATACCTTTGACCCGGCTCCGGGGCCGACGCCCGCTCTATCACCTGCGTGAGCCAGGCGCATCTTTGCTCCGGCGCAAGGCAGGTCTCCATGTCACGCAGAATCATGCCGATTCCATAGATATCCGTGCGTTCATCACATGCCTCGCCCGATCGTTTTTCGGGAGCTGCGTAACGCGTCGTTCCGTACATCTGATACGGATTTTCCTGATTTCGGAAAAAAGATGCCGTGCCAAAGTCGACTATTTTTATCTGATCGCCATATACTATAATATGTTCCGGCTTCAGATCCTGGTAGATAATCGGTTGCGGTTGTGCATGCAGATATCCGATAATGTCACATAATTGTCTGCCGATCTGTAATAAAAAATTCAGGGAAATAGTTTTTTGATGATGCAAATATGCTTCTAATGATTCACCCCGCACATATTCTTCAAAGATATAGTAATAGGTGTCATCCTCCTCAATATCATAGATCATTGGGATTCCGGGATGTTTCAAAGATCTCATCAGCTCAGCTTCCATTGGAAACTCCGAGCTGCCGGGCAACGATTTGGGAATTCGCTTGACTGCCCGATCCTGTTTTAGAATCTGATGTCTGACCAGATATACCTGACTGTTGGCGCCGGCTCCGAGAAGCCCGGTCACAGTATACCTGCCAAACAGGTTCTGCTCCATGATCCTCACCGCGCTTTCTGCTATATGATTGTGACCTGATTATGATCTGATTATAATCGATCCGCTCGGTGAAAAAGCATTTCCAAGTCTCTTATACCACACGGGGGACTGTTTTGACAACCGATTTTGCAAAGTTTATACTTTTTTAAGATTTGCAGCCGGATTCCGGGCATTTAGCATCTTGACGATTGTAGAAAATTTTTATATACTTTTTGTACTTTTCAGAGAATATAACACGTTTATGTAACATATAAGGAATAGATATTATGAAATTAGAACGAATCAATGACAACCAGATCCGGTGCACCCTGACCGGCCAGGATCTGGCTGACCGCCATCTGCAGCTCTCAGAACTGGCGTATGGCAATGACAAGACAAAACGATTATTTCGGGACATGATGCAGCAGGCTTCATGCGAACTCGGTTTCCATACCGAAGACATCCCCTTGCTGATTGAAGCGATTCCTCTGCCCGGTGATTCGATCATACTGACCGTCACAAAAGTAGAATATCCGGAGGAGCTGGACACACGCTTTTCCAATTTCAGTGATTACGGCGAATATCCGGACAATCCGGACAATGACGAGGAGGATTCCCCGACTTTGGAAGGCGCAGATACAATCATGGATCTGTTTCACAAGATCAGTGCTGCGGCTGCTGCATTGCGCACAACGGACTCTGCCGCAGTATCTGCGGACAGTGAGCCTGCTTCACCTGCCGCTGCAGACACAGCCGATGCTGCGCCGGCCGAGAGCGATCAGACACCCCCATCTGCAGACACGGATATTGTAAAGCTGTTCTCCTTCCGCGAGATGGATCATCTCGTCCGTCTCGCACATGTGCTGGACGGCTATTATAACGAGGATAATTCTCTGTTTTTAGATGTCCCTGAGCATGTTTACTATCTTGTACTGCACAAAGGCGGGCACACTCCCAGTGAATTCAACAAAGTGTGTAATATTTTATCTGAATATGCCCTGCAAAACCGTTATGTTGACTCAGCCGAGGCTTATTTTGAGGAGCATTTCAGATGTATCGCAGCCCACGATGCCCTACAGCGTCTGACGCAGGTCTAGTAACATAAAACAAGAAAACCCTCCGCAACAGGATGGTCATCAGACATCCATTGCCGGAGGGTTCTTTTTGTCATTATTGATTCTATTTCTCGTGCTTTAAAAATGTGTTGATCTGGTCAACCAATGCCTGCGGCTCCAGTCCATGAACCATTGCAGCCTGCTCGATGGTCTCCATCTGAGAAGACGGACATCCGAGACAATGCATTCCGATACCGAGTAATACCGGAGCAATGCTTTCATCTATCTGAAGTAATTCGCCGATCATAGTGTCTTTTGTCACTGTTGCAGCCATTTTTTGTTCCTCCTTTATCATGTTAGTTACCGTTACTTATTATATACACTTTCTGTTCACTTGTCTAGTATCTGAAAAGTTCTAAAAGTTATACATGACTAATCTTAGTACCTGATTTTATGCACAGTTTTCGATCTGGTTCGCTTGTTTTTCCACAATTTTTGTACTAAAATATCCTCATAGCAATAGCTAATCAGAAAAAGTATATGTTATATAAGGAGGATAAACCAATGGCATACGTTATTAATGATTCTTGTGTATCTTGTGGAACATGTGAAGGTGAGTGCCCCGTAGGAGCAATCTCTGCTGGTGATGGCAAGTACGAGATCAACGCTGATACATGTGTATCTTGCGGAACATGCGCAGGTGCATGCCCTACAGGTGCAATCAGCGAGGGCTAATCTTCTCGTCAGTAATGCACGATAAAAGGAGACTGGAATCCAGTCTCCTTTTTTATTTCAGCTCTCCAGCCCCGGTGCTGTCTTTAGTTTCTGCTTGCGGGTCTTTTTCTGGCGGATCGACCGCTTCTGCCGTTT
>JBNMKT010000030.1:0-17727 GCA_050874485.1 bacterium | reverse complement strand
CAAGGATCTTGAGGATGCATTGCAGAAACTCACAGATAAGTATATTGCAAATGTAGACAAAGCTGTTGAGGAAAAGACAAAAGAGATTCTTACCGTATAATCAAACGGAACAGAAAATGGGGCTTGCATTTGCAATGCCTCATTTTTCACATCATTTGGAGAAACAGCAAGGAGGACAAAAATGAGTGTTCCGCAGCATATAGCCATCATCATGGATGGCAACGGGAGATGGGCGAAAAGAAAGGGACTGCCGCGAAATGCCGGTCATACAGCCGGGGCGAAGAACGTGGAGAATATCTGTCTGGCAGCTAAGAAAATGGGTGTGAAGTATCTGACACTGTATGCATTTTCTACAGAGAACTGGTCAAGACCGGAATCAGAGGTAAAAGCATTGATGAAGCTTCTGGCGGGTTATCTCGACAAATGTGTGCAGACAGCACATGAGAATAAAATGCATATCCGTGTCATTGGCGATATCAGCCGGTTATCGGACAAATTCCAGAAGCAGATCCTCGAAGCAGAGCGGGTATCATCGGTATATGACGACCTGAATCTGACGATTGCGATTAATTATGGCAGCCGGGATGAGATGCTCCGTGCCATGCGAAGCGTCTGCGCAGATGTAAAGGACGAAAAGCTGTCTCCGGAGGACCTGACGGAGGAAGTGTTTGGCAGTTATCTGGATACAAAGGAACTGCCGGATCCGGATCTTCTGATCCGGACCAGTGGCGAGCAGCGTCTATCCAATTATCTGCTCTGGCAGCTGGCATACAGTGAGTTTTACTTTACAAATGTGCCATGGCCGGATTTTGACGAAAAAGAATTGAGAAAAGCGATCGATGCCTACGAAAACCGGGATCGTCGTTATGGGGGCATCAAGGAGGAATAATATATGTTTCGTACCAGATTGATCAGCGGAATTGTACTTGTGATTCTGGCACTTGTATTTATCATCAGTGGCGGTTACGTCTTATGGGCGGTCTCACTGGCATTGTCACTCATTGGTCTGATGGAATTATATCGTGTCTTTCAGATCCATAAGACGACGTTAGGCTGGCTTGGTTATGTGCTGGTCGTTTTATATTATCTGCTGCTGGCGGCTGCCACGGAATGTGCATGGCCGATCAACTGGATGATGTATCTGATGATCGTCATGATGGCCTGTCTGTTTTTGATGGTGTGTACCTATCCGAAATATAACAGCAATCAGGTTATGCAGGTGGTATTTGGTATCCTGTATGTCGGTATTATGTTCTCGTTCCTGTATCAGACGCGAATGCTGCCGAACGGAACCTATACGGTATGGCTGATCTTCTTATCCTCATGGGGATGTGATACATGTGCCTACTGTGTGGGAAAGCTGTTTGGAAAGCATAAGATGTCGCCGGTTCTCTCACCGAAGAAATCAGTGGAAGGAGCGGTCGGCGGTGTGATCGGTACGATGCTGCTGACACATATTTATGCGTATATTTTTGCAAAACAGATGGATATTACATATGCACAGGTATGGGTGCTGACACTGATCAGTGCAGCAGGTGCGCTGATCTCCATGGTCGGTGATCTCACTGCCTCTGCAATCAAAAGATACTATGACGTCAAAGATTATGGAAAGCTGATTCCCGGTCACGGAGGTGTGCTCGACCGGTTTGATTCTGTGATCTTTACGGCTCCGGTCATCTATTTTCTGGCTTATTACTTCATGCAATGATACTGAATGAAAGAGGAATACGACAATGAAAAAGATAGCGCTTCTCGGTTCTACCGGTTCTATCGGAACACAGACTCTGGAGGTCGTCCGCGCACAGGGAGATCTGCAGGTGACAGCGATGGCGGCAGGACATAATATTGATCTGTTTGAACAGCAGATCCGTGAATTTCTGCCTAGAAATGTGGCAGTATGGGAGGAAAAGGATGCACATGACCTGCGTACAAGGGTCGCAGATCTCAATGTGAAGGTGCATTATGGCATGGAAGGACTGATCGAGATCGCGGCAGATCCGGACAGCGAGATACTGGTAACGGCGATTGTCGGAATGCTGGGGCTGCGCCCTACGATTGCGGCGATTCAGTCTGGTAAAAATATCGCGCTGGCAAACAAGGAGACACTCGTTACCGCAGGACATCTCATTATGCCGATGGCAAAGGAATATGACGTACAGATCCTGCCGGTAGACAGTGAGCATTCTGCTATTTTCCAGTCATTAAACGGAGAACGTGTCAATAAAATAGAAAAGATCCTGCTGACTGCATCCGGTGGCCCGTTCCGTGGCAGGACGCGTGCAGAGCTGGAAAAGGTGACTTTGGAAGATGCACTCAGGCATCCGAACTGGGCGATGGGCAAAAAGATCACAGTCGACTCCTCCACACTGGTGAATAAAGGACTGGAAGTGATGGAGGCAAAGTGGCTGTTTGGTGTCGAACCGGAGCAGATACAGGTAGTTGTACAGCCGCAGAGTGTGATTCACTCGATGGTACAGTACGAGGATGGCAGCATTATTGCACAGCTTGGCACTCCGGATATGCGTCTGCCGATCCAGTATGCGCTCTATTATCCGAGACGCAGACCGCTGGATGACAAACGGCTGGATTTTGCAGCACTTGGATCGATCACATTCGAGGCACCGGACACCCAGACATTTCGTGGACTGCCATTGGCATATCAGGCTATGAAAAAGGGTGGCAACATGCCAACGGTATTTAATGCTGCAAATGAGGCGGCAGTTGCTTTGTTTTTACAGGAAAAGATCCCGTATCTGCAGATTACGGAGATCATAGAGGAATGTATGCAGCATAGCACTTATATCGAGTCACCGGGTGTGGAGCAGATTCTGGCGACTGAGGCCGAAGTGCGGGAAAGAATAGAGAGCAGGTGGTAAGTTGAATATTATTATTGCGATTATCTTATTTAGTTTGATTATATTGTTTCATGAGCTGGGACATTTCCTGCTCGCAAAGATCAATGGTGTGCAGGTCAATGAGTTCTGTCTGGGACTCGGGCCGACCATTATCGGGTTTCATAAGGGGGAGACATTTTACTCCCTCAAGCTGCTGCCGTTTGGCGGAGCCTGTATGATGGAGGGCGAGGACGAGGAGAGTGATTCTGGCAGGGCATTTGGCAAAAAGAATGTGTGGCAGAGATTCTCCATTGTGTTTGCCGGCCCGTTTTTCAACTTTATTCTGGCATGGATACTGTCAATTATTATTTTAGGTGTCGCGGGCATTGATGATCCTACGATCCTGCAGACGATACCGGATTCACCGGCTGCTGAGGCAGGGATTGTCGGTGGTGATACGATCGTAAAGCTGGATCGCAAGCCGATTCATTTTTACCGTGAGATCAGTGTGTATACTTATTTCCACAGTGGAGAGACCATCGATGTGACATGGGAGCATGACGGTGAGCGGCACACGGCTGCGGTCACTCCGACATATGACGAGGAGAGTGGACGTTATCTGTTCGGCTTCCAGGGCAGTGTCGGCAGAGTAAAGAGCGGCCCGCTTCGCGTGATCCGTTATAGTTTTTATGAGGTGAAATACTGGATCACGACGACGCTGCAGAGTCTCGGCAAACTGGTGACCGGTCAACTGCATATGAATGACCTGTCAGGCCCGGTAGGTATCGTAAAGACGATCGGAGATACTTACACCGAGAGCAAGGCAGACGGCATGCTGTACGTCTTTTTGAATATGATCAATATGGCGATTCTGCTGTCTGCGAATCTGGGTGTTATGAATCTGCTTCCACTGCCGGCATTAGACGGTGGCAGACTGGTATTTTTTATCATAGAAGCGATCCGTGGCAAGCGTCTGGACCCGCAAAAGGAAGGCATGGTGCATTATGTCGGACTGATTGTATTAATGGTATTGATGGTCGTTGTGATGGGCAATGACATACGAAAGCTGTTTATGTAGCTGGAGAGGTGACAGAAATGGGAAGGAACATACAGAGAATGCATACGAAAACGGTGCAGATCGGTGATTGTGTCATTGGTGGGGATCATCCGATCCTGATCCAGTCTATGACGAATACAAAGACACAGGATGTAGCAGCAACGGTGGCACAGATTCTGGAGCTGGAGCGCGCGGGCTGCGAGATCATCCGCTGTGCAGTGCCGGATATGGATGCCGCAAAGGCACTCGCACAGATCAAGCAGCAGATTCATATTCCGCTCGTAGCGGATATTCACTTTGATTACCGGCTGGCGATCGCTGCGATGGAGAATGGCGCGGATAAGATCCGTATCAATCCGGGCAATATCGGCAGCGCTGAGCGTGTCCGGGCAGTCGTTGACTGCGCGAGGGAGCGTCAGATCCCCATCCGGGTCGGTGTCAACAGCGGGTCACTGGAAAAACCGTTATTGGAAAAATATGGCGGCGTGACGGCAGAGGGACTGGTCGAGAGTGCGCTGGATAAAGTGCATCTGATCGAAGATATGGGTTATGATCATCTGGTGATCAGTATTAAATCATCCGATGTGATGATGTGTGTGCGTGCACATGAGCTGATTGCCACGCAGACGGAGCATCCGCTGCATGTCGGTATCACAGAAGCAGGTACACTGACACGTGGAACCATCAAATCATCCGTTGGTCTTGGCCTGATTTTAGGTCAGGGAATCGGTGATACGATCCGTGTATCGCTGACCGGAGCGCCGATTGAAGAGATCAAGTGTGCCAAGCTGATCTTAAAGACACTTGGCCTTCGGGAAGGAGGCGTGGAAGTCGTTTCCTGTCCAACCTGTGGACGGACACAGATTGACCTGATCTCACTCGCCGGGAAAGTCGAAAACCTGGTGGAGCAGTATCCGCTGGATATCAAGGTCGCTGTGATGGGCTGCGTGGTAAATGGCCCCGGAGAGGCCAGAGAGGCTGATCTGGGTGTGGCAGGCGGCATCGGTGAGGGACTGCTGATGAAACACGGCGAGATCATTAAAAAAGTGCCGGAGGCAGAACTTCTGGGTGCGTTGAAAGAGGAACTGGATCATTGGGGTGAATAAATAGTGGCGAAAGCGTTTTTTGAGGTGTTTCCGACGCTCGATGTAGCATCGGACATCAAACAGCTGCTCAGTAATGTACAGATCGAGAAAGTCAGCACCAATCGTGCGAAGGACATCTATCGGATCTATGTGTACAGTACGAGATTAATTCCAAAAAAATACATTTTTCAGCTGGAGCGTGACATCCATCAGCAGATTTTTGGAGGCAGGGATCTGAAGGTAAAGATCAGGGAGCGCTATCAGCTCTCGGCACAGTATACGGCAAAATCACTGCTGGATGTCTATGATGACAGTATCCGGCTGGAATTAAAGGACTATTCCGCTGTGTTATACAGCCTGTATCGTTCGGCACCGATGGAGTTTGTCGACGAGACACATCTGATGCTGCATATGCCGCGTACCGTCCTTGCACAGGAGCGTGGTGAGGAACTGGTCGATATTTTAGAGAAGATTGTCTGTGATCGCTGCGGTATCACGCTGGTGATTGATCTTCAATATGAGCAGCCAAAGGCGAACAGGCATAAGGAGGAGTCAGATAAACAGATGGAGCTGGCGATTCAGCGGATTGTCCAGCATTCATCGTTAGCTGAAAAGCACGTGCGCGAGGATGGCAGTCTGATGGAGTGGAAGGATGAACCGCAGGAACTGGCTGGTGCCACCTCGCAGCAGACCAAAAAGGCAGATACATCAGAAAAAGAGGCAAAACCTGCAAAGGAGCGGCCGATGCCTCCTTCACAGAAGACATTTTCTGCCGGAGGATCAAAGGGTGGTGCGTCCGGATCGTTTGGCAGAGGTGGTTTTTCGCGCAAACGCTCGGACAATCCAGATGTGCTGTATGGACGTGATTTTGACGAAGAAGACATGCCGATCAGCCAGATACAGGGGGAGATCGGAGATGTCGTGATCAGAGGAAAGATCACGGCTACCGATGAGCGTGAGATCCGTGGGGAAAAGACGATCCTGTTTCTCACGGTCACGGATTTTACCGATACGATGGTAATCAAGATCTTTACGAGAAATGAAGATCTCGATGAGCTGCGTGGATCTTTAAAAAAAGGTGCATTTGTCAAGATCAAAGGCGTGGCATCTCTCGACCGGTTCGACCATGAACTGACGGTCGCTTCTGTCATGGGTATTAAGAAAATTCCGGATTTTACAACAAAACGTGTGGATCAGTCTGTGCGCAAACGTGTAGAGCTGCACTGTCATACAAAGATGAGCGATATGGACGGTGTATCCGATGTCGGGGATATTATCGCGCAGGCGGTCGCGTTCGGACATCACAGCATTGCGATCACAGATCATGGCGCGGTGCAGGCGTTCCCAGTGGCCAATCATGCGATTCCAAAGGGTGCTGATTTCAAGCTGATCTATGGTGTAGAGGCCTACCTCGTAGATGATACGAAACGCATTGTAAAAAACCCGGCGGGACAGGATTTTCAGGGAGATTATGTCGTATTTGATCTCGAGACAACTGGTTTTAGCCCAAAGAAAAACCGTATCATAGAGATCGGAGCCGTAAAGGTACGTGGTGGTGCGATCACAGAGCGTTTTTCAACATTTGTGAATCCGCAGATTCCGATTCCATTCGATATTGAGGAACTGACTGGTATCCGTGATGACATGGTGATCGATGCACCGCTGATTTCTGAGATACTGCCTGAATTTATGGAATTTTGCAAGGGGTGTGTCATGGTGGCACACAATGCGGAATTCGATATGAGTTTTATACAAAAAAATTGTGAGGATCTGCATCTGGCCTGTGATTTTACCGTGGCGGATACAGTCGCGATGGCGCGTTTCCTGCTGCCACAGCTCAACCGGTATAAGCTGGATACCGTTGCGAAAGCAGTCGGTGTGTCATTGGAGAATCATCACCGCGCAGTAGATGATGCTGCGTGCACGGCGGAGATTTTTGTGAAATTTATCGAGATGTTTGAGAGCAGACATATCACGACGCTGGATGAACTGAACGAAAAAGGTATTCCGACGGCTGAGGCGATCCAGAAGATGCCGACATATCATGCGATTATACTGGCGAAAAATGATATCGGACGTGTGAACCTGTACCGGCTCGTTTCCTTGTCGCATCTGACCTATTATCATAAGCGGCCCCGTATTCCCAAGAGCGAACTGCAAAAATACAGGGAAGGTCTGATCTTAGGCTCCGCGTGTGAGGCGGGGGAACTCTATCAGGCATTGTTAAACGGCAGACCAGCGCAGGAGATCGCAAGACTGGTGGAATTCTATGATTATCTGGAGATACAGCCGGTCGGAAACAATGCATTTATGCTGCGGGATCCCAAGAGCCCGGTCAATTCCGTGGAGGATATCCAGGATCTGAACCGGCAGATTGTGCAGCTGGGAGAGGACTTCCACAAGCTGGTCGTAGCGACCTGTGATGTCCATTTCCTGAATCCGGAGGACGAGATCTACCGCCGGATCATCATGGCTGGCAAAGGCTTTTCCGATGCGGATGAACAGGCGCCGCTGTATCTGCGCACGACCGAGGAGATGCTCGAGGAGTTTCAGTATCTCGGCAGTGAAAAGGCAGAGGAGATCGTCATTACCAATACAAACAAGATCTCAGATATGTGTGAAAAGATCGCTCCGGTGCGGCCGGATAAGTGTCCGCCGGTGATCGAGAATTCAGACCAGATGCTGCGTGACATCTGTTACAATAAGGCGCATGAGATGTATGGACCCGATCTGCCGGAGATCGTATCGGAGCGGCTGGAGCGTGAGCTGAACTCGATTATCGGAAACGGTTATGCCGTGATGTATATTATCGCGCAGAAACTGGTATGGAAGTCTAATGAGGACGGGTATCTGGTCGGATCACGTGGATCGGTCGGCTCCTCGTTTGTGGCGACGATGTCCGGTATCACGGAGGTCAATCCGCTCAGCCCGCATTATTATTGCAAAAACTGCCACTTCGTAGATTTTGATTCGCCAGAAGTCAAGGCGTTCGCAGGACGCGGTGGCTGTGATATGCCGGACCGGTACTGTCCGAACTGTGGAGAGCCGCTTGAAAAAGACGGATTTGACATCCCATTCGAGACATTCCTTGGATTTAAGGGAGATAAAGAGCCGGATATCGATCTGAACTTCTCCGGTGATTATCAGAGTAAGGCACATAAATATACAGAGGTTATCTTCGGTGCGGGACAGACATTCCGTGCCGGTACGATCGGTACACTGGCAGATAAGACTGCTTATGGTTATGTAAAAAAGTACTTTGAGGAGCGCGGTGTACATAAGCGCAGTTGTGAGATCGAACGTATTCTCGCCGGATGTGTCGGCGTGCGCCGGACAACCGGACAGCATCCGGGTGGTATTGTTGTACTACCGGTCGGTGATGAGATCTATTCGTTTACACCGATCCAGCATCCGGCAAATGATATGACGACGGATACGATCACGACACATTTTGAGTATCATTCCATCGACCACAACCTGTTAAAACTCGATATCTTAGGACACGATGATCCGACGATGATCCGTATGCTCGAGGATCTGACCGGTATCAATGCGCAGAAGATCCCGCTCGATGATGCGAGTGTGATGTCGCTGTTCCAGAATACGAATGCACTCCAGATCACACCGGATGACATCAGCGGCTGCAAGCTCGGTGCGCTGGGTATCCCGGAGTTTGGTACGGATTTTGCGATGGGCATGTTAATTGACACGCAGCCCAAGGAGTTTTCTGATCTGGTGCGTATCGCGGGACTGTCTCACGGAACGGATGTATGGCTGGGTAATGCACAGACATTGATCAAGGAAGGGACGGCGACGATCTCCACGTGTATCTGTACGCGTGATGATATCATGACATATCTGATCGGTATGGGTGTGGAGTCCGAGGAGTCGTTCAAGATCATGGAGGCCGTGCGAAAGGGCATGGTCGCAAAGGGCAAATGCGATAAGTGGGAAGAATGGAAGCAGGATATGAAAGACCACGATGTGCCGGACTGGTATATCTGGTCGTGTGAGAAGATCAAGTACATGTTCCCGAAGGCACATGCGGCAGCCTATGTTATGATGGCGTGGCGTATCGCGTATTGTAAAGTATTCTATCCGCTCGCGTATTATGCAGCGTTTTTCTCCATCCGTGCCAAGGCATTCAACTATGAAGTCATGTGCATGGGCAAAGAACGCTTGAATTATTATATGCAGGACTATGAGCGACGCAGTGCAGAGGCAGCGAAGGAGAACAAGAAGCTGCCGCCGGTCGAGCAGGATGCCTACCGCGATATGCGTATCGTACAGGAGATGTATGCCAGAGGCTATGAATTTCTGCCGATCGATATCTACCGGGCAGATGCGAGATATTTTCAGGTCATCGACGGCAAACTGATGGCATCGCTCAATACGATTGACGGCATGGGTGATACGGCTGCGGATACAGTCGTGGAGGCGGCAAAAGACGGGCCGTTTTTATCGCGTGATGACTTCAGGCAACGCACAAAGGTATCACAGAAAATCATAGAAAATATGGCAGATATGGGTATGTTCGGGGATCTGCCTGCGACGAACCAGATCAGTCTGTTTGATCTGGTATAGGGCGTGGAGCATACCGGGACACAACGAAAGAGAATGCAGGAGTTTATTATAGTATGAAGGATCTATCAGAAATCAGAAAAGATATCGATGTCATTGACCGGCAGATCATCGATCTGTACAAACAGCGGATGGAGCTGACGACAGAGGTAGCCGAGTATAAGATCTCGACCGGAAAAGCCGTGCTGGACCGTGAGCGGGAAAAGAGCAAACTCGATACGCTCTCAGCGATGGTCGATACGGAGTTTTCAAAAAATGGTGTACGGGAGCTGTTTGAGCAGATTATGTCCACGAGCCGGAAAAAGCAGTATCAGCTGCTGACGGAGCGGGGACGCGCCGAGGAGCTCGGACTGACAGAGATCCCGGAGCTGAATAAAGAGGGGATACGCGTCGTCTATCAGGGGGTGGAGGGTGCATATGCGCACCTCGCACTGTTGTCTTATTTTGGCGAACAGACAGAGAAATTCCATGTAGATACGTGGCGTGATGCGATGGAAGCGATCAGACATGGGCAGGCCGACTATGCGGTGCTGCCGTTTGAGAATTCATCGGCGGGCATCGTAGCGGAGAACTACGATCTGCTGCGGGAATACGGCTATTATATTGTGGGAGAACAGACCATACCGATCAATCATTGCCTGCTTGGCCTTCCGGGTGCCAAAAGCAGTGATATCAAATGCGTCTATTCACATCCGCAGGCATTGGCACAGTGTTCGAGATTTTTGGAACAGCACCGCGAGTGGGAGACGATCCCGCAGAAAAACACAGCGATGTCGGCAAAAAAAGTATACGATGATGCAGATCCCACACAGGCAGCGATCGCCAGCCATCTGACGAGTGAGCTGTACGGGCTGCATATTTTGGATGAAGGAATCCAGAATAACAGTATGAACGAGACGCGTTTTATCATCGTCAGCCGGAAAAATGAGTACATTGCAGGCGCGTCCAAGATCAGTATCTGCGTACAGCTGAAGCATGAATCCGGAGCACTGTACCATGCGCTCAGCCATTTTATATTTAACGGACTTAATATGACGAGTATTGAATCCAGACCGATTCCCGGACGCAACTGGGAATATCAGTTTTTCATTGATTTTGACGGCAATCTGAGGGAGGCTGCGGTGCAGAATGCGCTGCGCGGATTAAAAGAGGAGACATTGGATTTGAAGATTTTCGGTAATTATTAACGAACCATAAGATTTGAGGGAGAAGGGTATCTATGGGTGTGACAACATTTGCGGCAATTTATGTGGGCTCCTATGAGGTGAGCCTGAAAGTATTTGAGATTTCGGACAAAAAGAAGATCCGCACGGTAGATTTTATCCGCAGCCGTGTGGAACTCGGCAAGGATGCGTTTCACGGCGGAGGGGTCGGATATGAACTGGTAGATGATATCTGTGATGTACTGCTTGAGTTTTGCGGGATTATGGAGGGCTATCGTGTAGATGCCTATGAAGCATATGCAGGTCCGGCATTGTATCATGCAGCCAACTGCTTGTTTGTGCTCGATCAGATTGAACGGCGCACCAGTATCCGGCTGAAGCTGCTGCGCAATTCGGAGCATCGCTTTTTATCGTACAAGTGTGCGACGTCAAAACCGGAATTTGACCGGATGATCGAGGAGAGTGCCGCATTTGTCAATGTCGGCGGCGGTGAACTGCAGATTACCCTGTTCGTACACGGAGCCGTGCTTACGACACAGCATCTGGTACTTGGCACGATGCGCCTCGCACAGTTATTTCCGAATGGCACGATGCGGCCGGAGCATATGCGCAAGCAGATGAAGGAGCTGATCGACAAGGAAATGGGTGTGTTCAAGGCTCAGTATTATCAGAACCGCACGATCAAATATCTCATACTGACCGGTGATTACAGCACGGAGATCATGCGGTGTATGGATAAAAATCTGGACAATATGACCGTAGACGCGGAGAAACTGTCCGGATATCTCAAGCATCTGGAGAAAAAAGATAACGAACAGATCGCGGAGGCGCTTGGGCTCTCAGATGATTCCGACCGTCTGCTCATACCGTCGATTATATTATACCGCAGGATTGTGGAGACGTTATCGGCAGATGCCGTATGGGTACCAGGTATCGATATCAGTGATGGTATCGTCTATGACTATGCGCTGCGCCACCGCTATATGAAACCGGTACATGATTTTGAAAAAGATGTGATCTCCGCGGCGCGCTCGCTGTCACAGCGATACATGAGCTATTCACCGCATATTGATGCACTCGTTGAGATGAGCAGCCTGATCTATGATGCAATGAAAAAAACACATGGAATGGGTAAGCATGAGAGATTACTTCTGCAGACGGCTGCGATACTGCATGATTGTGGCAAGTATGTGAGTTTTGCCAATGCACCGCAGTGTGCGTATGACATCATCCTGGCATCGGAGATCATGGGACTGTCACATCAGGACCGCGTGATTGTCGCCAGTATCGTCAAGTACAACACGTATCCGCTGGCACCATATGAGCAGGTCAGTGATGTGCTGGATCGGGACAGCTATCTGGTCGTGGCAAAGTGTGCAGCGATTTTGCGCGTAGCGAATGCGATGGATCGAAGCCACAAGCAGAAGTTTAAAAATGTACGCGCAGTCAGAAAGGGAAAACAGCTCATCATATCGGTGGAGACATCAGATGGAATGATGCTGGAAAAGACGATGTTTGATGCGAAGGCTGGCATGTTTGAGGATGTATTCAGCGTGCAGCCGGTTGTAAAGGAAAAACGGAACTATCATGTTTCTGAATAGGATCAGATCACAGAAACAGAATGGGGGATGTATGGACAAGGAAAAAACAGTTGATTATGCAAATGCAAAATATTATGAGAACCGGGAATTAAGCTGGCTCAAATTCGACCACCGTGTACTCAGTGAAGCCCGTGACAAGACGATTCCGCTGCTGGAGCGGACAAAATTTGTCAGTATCACATCATCAAATCTGGATGAATTTTTTATGGTGCGTGTCGCGTCCTTAAAGGATATGGTGCACGCCAAATATAAAAAGACAGATATTGCCGGCATGACTGCCACGCAGCAGCTGGAGAAGATCAATCAGCAGACCAGACAACTGGTAGAGCTGCAGTATTCGACATATAACCGTTCGCTGCAGCCACAGCTGAAGACACACGGAATCTATGTCTATGACCGCATGGAGGATCTGAGTGAGGCACAGCGCAGATCGGCAGAGCAGTATTTCGAGGAGATTGTATATCCGGTACTGACACCGATGGCGGTCGATGCCTCCAGGCCATTTCCACTGATCCGCAACAAGACACTCAATATCGGTGCATTGATCCGCAAGGAGGAAGAGAATGTATTCGCGACTGTCCAGGTACCGTCCGTACTGCCGCGGCTCGTTCCGCTGCCGACTGAAAAAGAGGATGAGTATGCATTTGTTTTATTAGAGCAGCTGATCATACACAATATCGGCAGACTGTTTTCGAATTATCAGGTATTGTGTACAAGCCCTTACCGGATCATGCGGAATGCCGATCTGCCGATCGATGAGGACGAGGCCAATGATCTGCTCAAAGAGATTGAAAAACAGTTAAAGAAGCGCCAATGGGGAGAGGTCATCCGTCTCGAGGTGGATGGAGATATTGATAAGGAGCTGCTCTCGATTCTGAAAAATGAACTGGATGTGGCAGGAGAAGATGTATTCAAACTCAGCGGACCGCTGGATCTGACCTTTTTAATGAAGCTGTATGGTCTTGACGGCAAGGATGAACTGCGTTATGCACCGTACCAGCCGCAGCCGGTACCGCAGCTTGTCGGTGAGACGAATATCTTTGATGCAATTAAGCAGGGAGATATTCTGCTGCACCATCCGTACCAGACATTCCAGCCGGTTGTGGATTTTATCCGACAGGCTGCCAATGATCCACAGGTACTGGCAATTAAGCAGACACTGTACCGTGTGAGTGGCAATTCGCCGATTATTGCTTCGCTGGCGCAGGCAGCCGAGAATGGCAAGCAGGTGACGGTTCTCGTTGAGTTGAAAGCCCGTTTTGATGAGGAAAACAATATTGTCTGGGCGAAGAAACTCGAGAAGGCAGGCTGTCATGTCATTTATGGACTGGTCGGGCTCAAGACACACAGCAAGATCGCACTCGTTGTGCGCAAGGAGGAAAACGGCATCTGCCGCTATGTCCATCTCGGCACCGGTAACTATAATGATTCGACAGCAAAGCTGTATACGGATTGCGGTATTTTTACATGTTCGGAAGCGATCGGTGAGGATGCAACGGCTGTATTTAACATGTTGTCGGGCTATTCCGAGCCTCTGAGCTGGAATCATCTGGTTGTGGCACCGATCTGGCTGCGCAAGAAGTTCTTAAAGCTCATTCACAGGGAGACGCGCAATGCACTTGATGGAAAAGAGGCACGTATCGAGGCCAAGATGAACTCGCTGTGTGACCGCCAGATCATCGCTGCACTGTATGAGGCATCTGCTGCCGGGGTTCAGATTGACCTGATCGTGCGAGGCATCTGTTGTCTGAAGGTCGGCATCCCCGGCGTGAGTGAAAATATCCGTGTGCGTTCGATCGTAGGCAATTTTCTGGAGCATAGCCGTATTTTTTATTTTTATAATAACGGTAATGAAGAGTATTATATGGGAAGTGCTGACTGGATGCCGAGAAATCTGGATCGCCGTGTGGAGATTATCTTCCCCGTACTTGATCCGGAACTGCAAAAGCAGGTGCGCCATATTCTTGAGGTAGAACTGGAGGATAATGTAAAGGCACATCTTTTGATGGCAGATGGCACCTATGTGAAGCAGGATAAGCGTGGAAAAGTGCTCGTCAATTCGCAGCAGCAGTTCTGTGATGAGGCGGTGGCACAGACGATCGCACGGGAAGATGTATTCAGGGAGCGTGTATTTATTCCGGCAGAACCGAAGGAATAGATACCACGCAGGTCATAGGGAATGATAGAAAATAAGGAATAGAACAAATGAGTAAGATTATATTTTCAGATCTCGATGGTACATTGCTCAATGATGAAAAGCAGATATCAGCAGGCAACCGGGAGGCGATTCGCCGGGCAACGAGAGCGGGGCACTCCTTTGTCATCGCGACGGGCAGACCGTTTGAGAGTGCAAAAAAAGTATCCGATTCACTGGGATTAAATGAAGAAGGCTGCTATATCGTGTCCTATAATGGGGCACATGTCTATGATTGTTACCGGCAGGAAGTATTGCTGCACCGGACACTCGAGCGTCCGGTCGTGGAACAGTTGTTTGTGCTGGCAGACGAGGCCGGGCTGTATATCCATACGTATCAAAATGGAGAGATACTGACGAAGGCAGACACGGAAGAACTCCACTGGTATGTCAGCCATACAAATCTGATTCCGATGCCGCGCGCAGATGTATTGGATTACCTGACGACAGATCCGAGCAAAATGATCGTGATCAGTTTAAACGAGCATGACAGGCTTGAACAGTTCCGCGTGCAGCATGAGGCATGGTCACACGGCAGATGCCGGATGATCTTTTCGAGTCCGAAATACTTAGAGATTGTGCCGGATGGGGTATCCAAGCAGATGGGGATTCATTTTCTGGCAGAAAAACTGGGTGTAGACCCGGCGGATACGATCGCCATCGGAGATGAGATGAATGACTGTGAGATGATAGAAGCTGCCGGACTTGGCGTTGCAATGAGCAACGCCAATCCGGATGTCAAACCCATCGCGGATTATGTGACACAGGCCAATAATAATGGAGATGCGATCGCAGAAGTGATCGAGCGGTTTGTCCCGCTATAGACGATAGAATCAAAATCGCTTTATTTGTGCGATGCGAGGATCTGCGCGTGCTTTTCGCGGATCGGATCTAACAATGAATACGGAATGTAGAGCTTTCCACGGCCTTTGCCCAGCCACAGATCCGGTTTGTTGGTACCGTGAAAATCAGAGCCGCCGGATATGAGCAATCCTTCCGAGCGCGCAAGTTCTTTATAGATCTGCTCATCAGCAGGTGTATTTTCGGAATAGATGGCCTCGATACCGGCGAGACCGTGAGCTTTCATCTCGGCGATCATGCGCAGCAGTTTGGAGCGTTCCATATGATACATGACCGGATGAGCGAGAATGGGTACACCGCCTGCCGCTAAAATATAGTCTACCGCCTGCATCGGTGTGACTTTGGGACGCCCGACGTAACAGGGGCAGCCGTCACCGATATATTTTGTAAAAGCAGTCTTCATATCGGGAATATAGCCTTTGTCCAGCAGAAATCTGGCAATGTGGGCACGCGTGATGACCGCATCGGGGAATTTCTCTTCCAGTGCTTCCTGTGTGATATCAAAGCCTGTGGCGCGCAGTTTTTCTAACATATAGACATTGCGGTTGTCTCTGGATGCACGGAAATCTGCCATCTGTTTTTGCAATACTTCATTTTGAATGTCGATATAGAGTCCGAGTACATGTATCTCGGTTCCTTCATATTCCGTCGATAATTCGACACCCGGAATAAGCTCGATACCGGCAGATTTCGCGGCTGCTTCGGCTTCGGCGATGCCGTCTGTTGTGTCGTGGTCGGTCAGTGCAAAGGCAGAGAGTCCGGCGTGCCTGGCTTCTGTTACAAGTTCTGTGGGGGTGCATGTTCCATCCGAAGCATTTGAATGTACATGCAGATCTATGATGCGTGTATCCATGGGGTGGACCTCCTTGTTATCGTAAATAAATTTTTTGGGGGTTGTCTGGCTGCGTCCTTGTATACCGTATCATATTACATCGAAAAAAAGAAGCCGCAAAATAAAAAAAGTACTTGACGTGCGGCGGACGCTATGGTACATTTAATGAGTTGAAAACAGCAAGTAGAGTATCCACTCTCACCTTAGCACAATCGCGTGACTCGGGTTTATAAGTATTCGATGATGATTTTGGCTGGCATGATGATTAGCCGGTCAGCAGATGAGAAGTCGAATGTGATAGGTGGATGCAGTTGTGTATCCGCTTTTTTTTTCGAGTAAAGGCTGCTGTTTGAGAGACTGTTGTATGAGTCAGAACCAATATAAAAAATGGAGGTGTGGTGTCATTAGCGAATTAATGATTAACGAACAGATTAGAGACAAAGAGGTTCGTGTGATTGGAGAGAACGGAGATCAGTTAGGAGTTATGCCGATCAAGGAGGCAATGCGTCTGGCAGATGAAGCAGAGCTTGATCTGGTGAAGATCGCGCCTACGGCAAAACCGCCCGTATGCAAGATCGTAGATTACGGTAAGTATCGTTATGAGCTTGCACGTAAGGAAAAAGATGCGAGAAAGAAACAAAAGACGGTAGAACTGAAAGAAGTACGTCTTTCTCCGAATATTGATTCCAATGATCTGAATACAAAGATCAATGCTGCCAGAAAGTTCATCGGAAAAGGAAATAAGGTGAAGATCACACTTCGTTTCCGAGGCAGAGAGATGGCACATATGCAGCAAAGCCGTCATATCTTAGACGACATTGCAGAGCAGCTGGCTGATATCGCAGTTGTAGAGAAAGCGCCGAAGCAGGAGGGCAGAAGCCTCGCGATGGTGCTTGGAGAGAAAAAATAAGAAGAACATTTAAAGGAGGAATTTATTATGCCTAAGATCAAAACAAAAAGAGCTGCTGCAAAGCGCTTTACAAAAACCGGTAGCGGAAACTTAAAGAGAAATAAAGCTTACAAGAGCCATATCTTAACCAAAAAATCTACAAAGCGTAAGAGAAATTTAAGACAGGCTGCAATGACAGATGCAACAAATGTAAAGACAATGAAGAAGATCTTACCTTATCTGTAAGAGTTTGTGAAGGAGGAAATAAGAAATGGCAAGAGTTAAAGGTGGTTTAAACGCTAAGAAGAAACATAATCGTACCTTGAAGTTAGCTAAGGGATACAGAGGAGCACGTTCTAAGCAGTATCGTATCGCTAAGCAGTCAGTTATGAGAGCACTGACCAGCTCATACGCAGGACGTAAGCAGAAGAAGAGACAGTTCCGTCAGTTATGGATCGCTCGTATCAACGCTGCAGCACGTATGAATGGTTTATCATACAGCAGAATGATGCACGGCTTAAAGTTAGCTGGTGTTGACATGAACCGTAAGATGTTAGCAGAGCTGGCTGTAAACGATGCAGAGGGCTTTGCAGCATTAGCAGAAGTAGCTAAGGCAAAGTTAGCTTAATT
>JBNMKT010000029.1:0-17857 GCA_050874485.1 bacterium | reverse complement strand
TCGGCACATGATCCACATTTGTCACTCGTCAATCATGCAAGCATGTTGACTCGTTTGCACTCATTATATCGTGATTTCATCACTCAATAATATCGCCGTTCGTCAAATGCAAATAAATTTGCATTTTTCTCACTTGCGCTCATTATATCACATTACAAGTACAATAAAACGGTCTTTTCATTCTATATTTTTATTTTTTTACTCTCACCCGTTCATACTTTCATCACAATCCCATGTTATATTTCAAAAAACACCAAAGGAGATTTTACATATGAATACAAATAATACAACTGACACCAATAAAAATACATCTAAAAAGGTACTGTCCATGTATCTGTCCACCATGCTGCTGTGCAGTTCACTACTTCTGACCGGCTGCGATCAGTCCACTGACACACCTGCTACTGCGGAAAATGTACAGACAATCGAAAAATAGCCGGATCACTTGTCCTGCGATCCGACTATCTTTATAATCCTATATTGGTGCCCGGTCCGTCTGTATATGCTCAAACGCCCGGATCTCTTCGATAAATCTTTTAACTGCCTGCGAATATGGGATATTCCTGCGCCATGCGATGACTGTACTCGCCGTGATCTGTGGATACAATTCTCTCTGTACGATCAGATCATCACGCCAATATCTGGCAGCACCGGCGATCGATACCGGATAACCCAGCCCATACATCGCCATGATCCCGGCATTAGTGCCAAGATTGCTCAGAAACGACACCTGCAGCCGGTCAAAATCCCTGCCAAACCAGTTTGCAAACTCGCTCTGTACATTCACTCGCTCTGGCAGAATCAACGGTTTGTCCAGCAAATCCGCTTTTTCGATCCGTTTTTTCTTCGCCAGAGGGTCATCCGGACGCATCCCGACGACCCAACTGTCACTGTCAGCGATTCTGATATAATCCATCTCCTGTGTATCAACCGGCTCCATGAACAGACCGATATCCACCAGACCGCGATTCATCATCTCATATACACTGTCAGCCGTTGCCGTATGCAGGCGGATCTGTACACCCGGATATTTTTTCCGATACATGTCACAGATCTGCGCCAGTGTCTCGACCGCGGCAAATTCTCCGCAGCCGACCGTCACAGTACCTGTCACCGGCTTTTCTCCACTTCCCAGTTCTTCCAACGTCTTTTCTTCTAATTCCAGGATCTCCAGCGCGCGTCGTTTGAGCAAGATGCCCTCATCCGTGAGTGTGACGCTTCTGCCGCCACGCACAAAGAGCATGACACCCAGATCTTCCTCTAGGGCTGTCATCTGCCTCGAGAGTGTCGGCTGTGTAATATGCAGTTGTTCTGCGGCCTTGGTGAAGTTCTGTTCCTTTGCCACCGTCAGAAAATATCTCAGCAATCTCAGTTCCATTGAATTGATTCCCTTTTACTTTACCTTCGCATACTCCTCATCCGTCACCGGTTCACACCACTCATTCGAGGTCTCGACTCCGGGTACTTCGACTGCCAGATGAGAGAACCAGCTATCCGGGGCAGCTCCATGCCAGTGTTTGACCTCTGCGGGAATATTGATACAATCACCCGGTTTCATCTCAACCGGTGCTTTTCCTTCTTCCTGATAATAACCACGTCCAGCGACACAGACCAGGATCTGTCCGCCACCACTCTTTGCATGATGAATGTGCCAGTTATTACGGCAGCCCCGTTCAAAAGTCACGTTAAAGATGCCTACCTGCTCGGTCGATACCGGTGCCAGATAGCTCTGTCCAATAAAATATTGTGCAAACGCATCATTAGGCGCTCCAATCGGGAATACCATTGATTTGGCATGTGCCCGCATTGCCTCGTCCTCATACGGCAGATCACCCTCGGCATCCTTCCATACCTCTTTTGCCAGATTAAATACTGCCCATGCCTTCGGCCAGCCCGCATAAAATGCCACATGTGTGACGATCGCAGCGATCTCCTTCTGTGTCACGCCATGATCCTTTGCATTCTGCAAATGAAATTTCAGAGATGAATCAGTGATGCCCTGTGACATGAGTGCTACTACTGTGATGATACTGCGCGTCTTTACATCGATATCCTGTCCGTTCCAGTTCTCGCCAAAGAGCACATCATCATTAAAATGTGCAAACTCGGGAGCAAATGTTCCGAGTGCATTTCTGCCTGCTGTCTGTACAATCTTACCCATTTTTCATTCCTCCCTGTTTACAGATTCGCAATCATATCTGCGATCACTTCGCTGCCTGCATGATTCAATAATTTGCCCTCACGGATCTCAGCTCCCGGTGCTGACGGCTGCAGTTCTCTGACTGTATTTCCGAAACCGCTGCCTCCGGATGTTGCGAATAATGTAATCTTCTTTCCCGAAAAATCATATGCCTCTAAAAATGTATTGATGATCGTCGGTGCCACATACCACCAGATCGGGAATCCAATCAGGATCTCATCATAATTCTCGATATGGGCATCTGTATCTGCCAGTTCGGGTCTGTATGTCTTATCTGCCATCTCTACACTGCTCCTGGATTTTTTATCCATCCAGTTCAGATCGGCCTTTGTATAAGGTGTCTTGGGCTTGATCTCATACAGATCAGCTCCTGCTGCCTTTGCTACCTGTTCTGCTGTCTTCTTTGTGACTCCGCTTGCGCTAAAATAAGCGACTAATCTTTTTGCCATTGATCTCATCCTCCCAAATCACAATTGTGTGTATCTGTTTCTATATTATGAATATTATAATTCGTCGTCCATATAATGTCTAATACCTATGTTATATCATGTTCCATGCTTTTCAAGCATGGAATGTCCGTATCATACTTGTTTAGAAATTCTTCTCGAATTTTTAGAAATCCTTTAGATTTCAGACACATGCGGTTCACATTTCTCTCATATACTGATATTGTTCAGATGAGGAGCCGAAAGTTTTACGGAACCCGGAACGGCTCCGACTAAAAACAACAGGGCAAAGCGTAAAAAAGTTTTACACCTTGCCCTTTTACTTATGATCTTATATATTAGGGAGTAAATCTTTTTACTGCCCTATCTACCAGTTGATCCGAAGTCCTTTCGGATAATGATTCTTCACCACGCCACGGCTCGCTTTTCCCCAGCCAAGCGGCATACCCTGATAAGTGACCAGTATCCAGCCTTCCTGTGAGGGATCGCAGTTTAATGTCATGCCACGCAGATACTGCTCCGGCTGATCCGTCTCACAGGTCTGTCTTACCTGATCTGCACGCAGCGTCAGCGCCAAGGCATGTGACGGCTCAAACCGGTTCTTTTTGTCGGTTCCCAGATGAAGTCCCGGCCGCAACACCTTCATGCCATGTAGATCCGGCATCTCCTGCGGCACGAGATACAGCTGATCGCCAAACATCTGCCTGCGCCCGGGCAGTTCACAGCACAGATACTGCTTTGCAAATGCCTCATAAGCTGTCCACGCATCTGCAGATGCAGTTTTAGCTGTTTTCTTCTGGCCTTTTTTATCCCGTCTGCCAGATCCATCTTCTGCGAACTGCATGAGCAGCTGTCGCGGTATCGCTGTCCCATCTTTTCTTAATCGTGCGACAAAATGCCCCTCACCACGCTGTCTGTGCGGATAGATGCGGCCTGTTCCCTCGATCGCACCGTCCGAGATACCGAGTGTCACCGTATCGATCGGCTGCAGTTCAAGATCCGGATACGTCTCTAATATCCAACGGATCATGTCCTCATCCTCTGCCGGAGCAAACGTGCACGTCGAATAGACGAGCACACCACCCGGACGGAGCATGCTGACTGCACATGCGAGAATCTCCTGCTGGCGCGCTGCACACATCTGCACATTTTCTATCGACCACTCCGTCAACGCAGCTTCCTCTTTGTGAAACATACCTTCGCCGGAGCACGGCGCATCTACCACGATCCGATCGAAAAATGCAGGAAAACGGGACTCCAGCTCCTGTGGTGAATGATTGACCACGACTGCATTTCTGATCCCCATGCGCTCAATATTCTGTGCCAGAATCTTCGCACGGTTCGGCACGATCTCATTACATACAAGCAGACCCTCGCCCGCCATGCGCCCGGCGAGCTGCGTCGATTTGCCTCCCGGTGCCGCGCACAGATCGAGCACGACCTCGCCCGGTCTGGGATCAGCGATCTGTGCGACACACATCGCACTCGGCTCCTGGATATAGTACAATCCCATCTCATGATAGACATGTTTTCCCGGCCTGTCGGTATCCGAATAATAATAGCCCTCGTCTGCCCAGCTCACCGGTGTGAGCTGCCATGGCATCATCTGTTCAAACTGCTCCGCCGTCTGTTTTAACGGATTGCGCCGCAGACCATATGCACGCGGCGATTCATAGCTGGCAAAAAAAGCTTCTGCCTCTGTTCCCAGATTTTCTCTCATGCGCTCCACAAATGCCTGCGGCAGCGTGATCTGCTCATCGTTCATTCCACTATCCTTTGATATGCTTATGCGGGTTCTCCGACAAGCGTAGAGATCTCACGATGCTCGATCGCAGTTGAGAATACGATCTGCGTCTGCGTCTTTCCAAACTTCTGTACTTGGGAGACAAATGCCTCCAGATCTCTCGTATTGGAATACGCTACCTCAAGCAGCATCGCATAATCACCTGTGATGCAACTGCACTCAATCACATTGTTGCATGCACGCGCCAGATTTAAGAATGCATCTTTCTTACCCGGAAGTACTTCCACATTGATAAAGGCACGAATGCGGTTACCCATTTTTTCTTTATTGACACAGGTATGGTATCCGAGGATGTATCCCTCCCGCTCCAGCTTATCGATACGCGCGGATGTCGCAGGAGATGATAAAAACACCTGGGATGCGATATCCTTCAGGGATGTTCTGGCATTCTGCTGTAAAATATGTAAGATTTTTCTGTCTACGCTGTCTAATTGCTGTCTCATAATTCCACCTCATCTGTTTTCTCTGACGAAACAGAGGTCTGTATCTTTCGACCATGAGGCTTTTGCGCTAAAAAAGGCGCTACAACCCCTTGGTTGAAACGCCTTCGTTTCGCTTAATTTTTTTAAGTTGTGATTATAATAACATTAAGATTCTAATTTGTCCAGACCTTTTTTCTAATTTTTTTAACCTTCCTTGTTTCCCGACTCATTTTGGGGTACACTATGAGACAGATAAGTAATAAGCAAGTAATGCTCTGCGATTGCAGACAGAAAGGATACGAACCATGTTAATTGATTTCCATACACATACTTTTCCGGACAAAATCGCAGCCTCTGCCCTCGAACAGCTGGGTACCCGCGCCGGGATCTCTCCGCATACCAACGGTACTTATGAGGGATTGAGAGATGCCATGACACGCGATGGCGTAGATGTCTCTGTCGTACTCCCGGTCGCCACGAATCCGGCACAGGTCGAAAAGATCAACCGGCGTGCCTTACAGACCAACGAGACTGCCCACGATACAGGAATCTATTCCTTTGGTGCGATGCACCCCGATTATCCGGACTATAAGCAGGAGCTGCACTGGCTCACCGATAATGGCTTCAAAGGGATCAAGCTGCATCCCGACTACCAGCTTCATTTTGCAGACGATGACGCGACCCTGCGCATCATTGATGCGGCAGAGAGTCTCGGATTGTACACCACACTTCATGCCGGCATCGATATCGGTTATCCATCTCCGGTACACTGTACACCACAGATGTCCCGCCGGATCATCGATACACTCCATCCCACGCACATGATCCTCGCACATACCGGCGGATGGAAGCAATGGGATGATGTCATAGAACTGCTGGACGATCCGGATGTGTTTTTTGATATCTCGTTCTCGCTCGGTGTGATCACACAGGAGCAGTTTCTACGCATTGTTGCGCAGCACGGCAGCGATCATCTGCTATTTGGCACAGATTCGCCCTGGGACAGTGCAGCACATACTCTGGATGAGTTAAAACGTATGCCGCTCTCTCAGGATCAGATGGATGATATCTGCTATAAAAACGGTGCAAAAATTCTCGGCATATAAAACATATAAAAGAGGACAAAAAAATTCATGGGTCAGAACCCATGAATTTTTTAATTATTTCTATAAATATTTCCGTATTATGCCAATGCAGCGGTGATGATCGCCATAGAATATACCTCAGATGCATTACATCCGCGTGAAAGGTCATTGATCGGTGCATTCAGTCCTAACAGAATCGGACCATATGCCTCAAAATTACCCATACGCTGTGCGATCTTGTAACCGATGTTACCTGCGTTGATATCAGGGAAAATGAAGGTATTGGCATGTCCGGCTACTGTAGACTCCGGACATTTGGTACGTGCAACACGCGGTGATACGGCAGCGTCAAACTGCAGCTCACCCTCGATCGGAAGCTCCGGTGCCTTTGCCTTGGTTTTCTCTGCTGCGTTACGCATCTTATCTACATCCTCACCGGAACCAGATCCCAGTGTAGAGTAGCTTAAGAATGCTACCTTCGGATCAATACCGAAGATCTTTGCACACTCTGCCGTCTCTGTTGCGATCTCAACCAGCTGATCCTCTGTCGGTTTGATATTGATCGCGCAGTCACCCATTGCCAGCACTTCATTGTCACCGGTAGCACTCGGTCTGACAAGAATGAAGCAGGAGGATACGATGCTGTTGCCCGGCTTGGTCTTGATCAGCTGTAATGCAGGACGAACCGTATCAGCTGTAGAATAGGTAGCACCGCCAAGCAATGCGTCTGCCTCTCCCATCTTTACGAGCATTGTTCCGAAATAATTAGCCTGTGCCAGTGTTTTGCGTGCCTGCTCAGGTGTCACACCCTTGCTCTTGCGCAGCTCACAGAACAGATCTACCATCTCATCCATGCGCTCATACTTTGCCGGATCGATAATCTTCGCACCACGGATATTGAATCCGCTATCCTCTGCTGCTGCCGTGATCTCTTCCTCATTTCCAACAAGGATCGGGCTTAAAAAGCTGCTGGCTAACAGACGGGATGCAGCCTCCAGAATACGCGGATCACTGCCCTCTGTAAACACGATCTTCTTCGGGCTCTTCTTCAAAATCTGAATCAATTGTCCAAAACCAAACATTTCTTTATCTCCTTCATTTATTAATATTTTATAAGTTTTCTATTTCTAACCGACTATCATTGTAAGCCTTTCCCGGACAAAAAACAATACACGTACTGCCATGTATTTTGAAAAAAGCAATACTAATTTTCAGTTATCGTCGCGTGCTCCTCCAGATAGTCGATTGTATACTCATCTAAAATATACTCCTTCACTCCGTCCTCGTCATAATCCGTCAACAGATCTGCCACCGAATCGTATTCATTTTCTGTGGCATAGGCTTCCATACGCTCCTGCATCTGATCATCAGACAGCGTCAGGTTCTCCTGCCTGCGGATCTCGGCGAGCACCATCGTCTCATTCACGGCATCGATATATTCCTTTTCACGCGCCGCTTCATCTACATCCAGCATATCATAGACTTCGTCTAGCGAACAATTAAACATATCCGCATAACTCTGGTAGCCGCTCTCGACTTCCTGCTTTTTTTGTTTATACAGACTCTTCGGATAACCGCTGATCTCGCAGGCATCAATCGCCGCCTGTACCAGATCGTCACGCACGGTCTCCTCTGCATCCTCCTCATAGGACTGCTGCAGTTCCTCTTTCATCGACTGATGCCACTCTTCCACCGAAGACACACCGAAATTCTCCTTCACAAACTCGTTTGTCAGCTCCGGATAGATGACATCTGAGATGCTGTTTACCACAATATGGTATGTGATATCCTTTCCTGAGAGCATCGCATCTTCAAAATCACTGCCGTAAGACACTTCCAGATCCAGTTCATCCGCAGCCACAGCACCGATCAGTGCTTCATCCACCTGCTCACCGAACTCTGCGTCTCCGATGACCAGATCATATCCGTCATCCGTAAAATCATAGACCACTTCATCACCGGACTTGGCCAGCAATGAGACGCTGACCATCTGCCCCTCCTTTACCGGGCCGTCGACTGCCTCATAATCGGTATATTCATCCAACTGTTCCTTCTCATACTCATCCAGCCGCTCCTGCGTGACTTTCTCGACTGTCTTTGTGACACTCAGGTTCTGATAATCACCCAAAGTCACGTATTTACTGTAATCACCACTATTGCTGCCGCATCCTGTCATCAATAGCACTGCTGCGAATAACGGCAGCAACCGGTAGTTTTTCTTCATAATAATACTGACCTCCAATTATTTTTTGATCCTGTCTCATCCGAGCGCATACTATCGCATCGCTACTTTGATCGTGGCTCCCGGTTCGCCGACAAACACGACATAACCGTCCTCTGGCAATGTCACGGTACGTTTGCTGTTCACATAGCTGTCATACTGACAAGCTCCGTTTGAATCATAGACGGCCACCATCGTACCTGCATTCCCCTGCAGACTGATACGCAGCTTTCTACCCGCCGTCTTTGTTCCGATCCGGAACCACTTTGCATAGCCATTTTTACGGCTGATCTGCACCGTATAGGACTTTTTCGCTGGCAGCTTCTTCAACCCATCCTCACTGATCATGGTACTGCCGGCATAATGCATGTATTCGATGCCTTTGCTATCTTTTTCAAACACAAAATCTGTCGCACTCCGCGAACCATTCATCGGCATATCAGTAAACTGTTCTGCCGTATTGGCATCCACAATCCGGTCATAATACACGTATCCCTCACAGCCTGTCGACAGATCGAATCCGAGCATCACACCGCCCTGTACATATCTGGCAGAAGAACACTTTTCTGTCAAATTAAAATAGATCTTTCCGTCACGCTGTTTCCACGCCCGTCTGACAGATTTTTTCAACTGCTGCGGGACTACCTTCTGAGCAGTATAGGCATAGGAATACATCGCGCTGATACCCGGCAGTTTACCGTAAGTACCTGACATCAGGTAGGTATTTCCATTCTGCTCCAGAAATGTGAGCATCTGCGAACCATCCGGATATATAAATTGTCCATTGCCACTATAGATAAATGTCATCTTTGTATTTGGCCGGTTCAGATTGACCACCTGCATGCCCTTTGCCTGCATTTTGATCCGATAGGTACCCATCAATGATACATAATATCCCGCATATTGCTCATACGCATCCGGCACTGTCTGCTGGTCGGCCTTATAAGCCGTCGGTACATCGGCCAGTTTCTCCACACCTGACACCTGCTGCCCTCTCAGCACCAGCTCTGCTAAGTATTGTCCGAACGCACCATTATAGGTGCTCGCTCCACCGGATGAGAGCACTGCGACCGCCAGATCCTGTTCTGGAAATACAAGCAGCATGCTATGATAGTACATCGTATCACCGCCCTTTTCAACCGCCTGTATGCCACAATCTGCAAACGGATACAGCGCAACCGTATCCCATCCAAGACCGAAATCGATCAAGCCGGTGTCTTCCTCACACCACTGCCCTTTTCTGCCTTCCGGCACAAATGTCTCCTGTACCGATTTTTGCGACAACAGTCTGCCGGAATGATCCGTAAAATTCATCCCGAAACGGCACAGATCCTCTGCATTGGAATACACGCCACCTGCACCGATCGCAGTCACATACTCCGTCGGCAGCTGCATCCCACCCTTTTTTGTATAGACACCTGCAGCAGATTTATCCGCGCTCATCTGTACTGCCGTACAGGTGTGTGTCAGACCAAGTGGCGTAAAAATATGCGCTTGCAGATAATCACTGAAACTCTGTCCGGTCACATGCTCGACGACCAGTTCTGCCAGTTCAAATCCATCATTACAATACACGCTGTATGCTCCGGGATCTGCTTTCAGCGTCTCACCCGCCAGTTTTTGAAGAAGCATGTCATGATAAGAAGTATCCGGATCAGCAAACAGCATCGCATTATTCAGATTACCACCCATCAGCCCGGATGAATGATTGAGCAGCATGCGCACAGTGATATTCTTATAACGCTCATCCTTCATGGTAAATTCCGGTATATAATCCACGACCGGCCGGTCCAGATTCAGCTTTCCGGCCTCACACAACTGCTGCACAGCCGCTGTGACATACATCTTGCTGATGGAATCAATCCCATAGACCGAATCTGCCGTCACGCTTGTCTTTTTCGCAGCATTGTCTGTTCCATACGCATCACTGAGCAGCAGTTCACCCTTTTGCATGACCGCATACTGGATACTTGTCGCACCATACAATCCGGTCATTGCCTTTGCCTTCTTTGCTGCCAGCTCTGCCAATGTTTCTGCCTGATTTTCTATCTGGTCATTTTGTCCGGCTGTTTCGCTCAGTTTGAATCCCAGACTGCGCTCAAATGCTTTCGCATCATCCTCTGTCACATCGGTAAATGGTACACCGATCTGGGACATCAGCTGTGTGTCAGACCCTACAACCGTCTGCACAGCTGCCGCCGATACACTCATGGATTCCATTGTCAGCGTCCCTATGAGAAGAACCGCTGTCAGTATACCTTTTAATTGTGTCTTTTTCACGTCTTTTCCTCCGATTTTCATTCAAAAAAGAATCCTGCTCACAGGATTTACCTATTACATAAAACTAAGAGGAGCACCGGTATGCCGATCCACACACCGATCTCCTCTCTCATGATATACGATCCAGACGTTTGCGAAACTATTTTTATCATCCGGGCTACCTGACTGTGGACGCAGTAGTATTCTGATCAAACTGCTCCAGTTGCCCGACGGTGTCTCGCTGCCTCTTCAGCCTTGGCTCGATGTGTCTTTCGCTTTGCTCACACACATAGCCTACGGCTTTCAGTTATGACATAAAGTTCATTTACGAATCGCTCGCACTGCGCCGGGCAAAAGTCTCAGTTGACAGAAACCACTGTGCCCACATCCGTTAGCCCTGCGTTATATATCGTTTGCGAAACATTCTAGTAGAAAAATTGAAGATGCAAGCACTATCCACTCAGATGTAGAAGTAGCAGCGCAAGCAAAGGCGTGTCTGATTTTGCTGCCTTTGCACGATGGAGAGGAGACTCGTAACTCGTGGAAGCCTTTGCTGAACACGAGTTAGGTTTTTTCGAGGCTCATCGGAATGGTTCGTGCAACGAAAGCAAAACAGACATGCTTGCGGGAGCTGCGACCTCTTAACAATGTACTTGCATGCCCCAAAACCTGACTAAAATAGTTTCGCAAACACTTATACATACGATCTTATGCCATCACGAAACCACTTGGCTCTTTTTGTGTCTGCATGAGAATATCCTCAAACTGCTCCTGCGGGATTGGCCGGTTGAATAAAAAGCCCTGTGCCATATAACATTTGCTCTCTTTCAGCAGCTGGACATGCTCCATGCTTTCCACACCTTCAGCGATACACTCCATACCCAGATCATTCGCCATGCTGATGACATGCTTCATCATAGACCGCTGACGTTCGTCCGTCTCCATATTTTTATCACCGAGAAAACTCTTGTCAATCTTCAACACCTTAAACGGTACATCCCGGATCAGGCTCAACGAAGAATATCCCATACCAAAATCATCGACTGACGATTCGATACCATAACCGCGCAATCCATACACAATCTGCTTGAGTGCTGCAAAATCCGCATCGATCGTCGTCTCTGTCAATTCAACCTCAATATACTGATGCGGCACTTCATATTTATCCAGCATCTGGACGATATCGCGTACCAGATTCTCATTGGACAAATGCCGGCGTGAGAAATTGACCGACACCTTTACCGGTTCTACACCATGCGCAATCCAGCTCTGAATACTCTTGCATACATGCTCCAGCACATAAAAATCCAGCTCACAGATACGTGTCGTCTCCTCCAGAATCGGGATAAAGGAATCCGGCGGTACGATCTCCCCATTCACAATCCAGCGTGACAGAGCCTCCGCACCGATGAGGTCATAATCCTTGAGCGATACCTTGGGCTGGAAATACACATGGATATCCTCATTGACCAAGGCCTTCTCAAATTCAGCCTCATAAAACTTTTTGCGTTCGCTCGCATCCGCTGTCATCGGGTCATAGTAGGAAAACTGCAGCTGCAGGGAACTTTTTGCCACATTCAGTGCACTGCTGACTGCCTGTATAATATGATGATAGCTGTCCACACCATCGGTCAGCTGATAGATGCCTGCCTCCGCCGAGATGCATACATGGTCTGTCTCCTGCTTGCCATAATAGATCTCACTGGCCCGCAGCTTATCCAGAATCTGTTCTTCGTGATCCCGGTGGATCAACAGCGCAAACTGATCCCCACTGATTCTCGACACTACTTCATCCGCATCGAGCCCCAGCTTGAGCCAGTCCATATATTTTACAAGCACCGTATCACAATTACTGCTGCCGATCTCCAGATTCAGATTCGTAAATCCGGACAGATTGACCGCCATTGCTGTATAGTTCCCGATCGTATGATTTTTAATATATTTTTCACAGCACTGTGAAAAATAGGTCATGTTCGTATGTCTGGTCTGTGGATCATGATATCTGTAATAATCCACATCCGCAGCCAGCTTCTGCCGCTCATTTGCCTGATAGAGCATGAGCACGAATAACTCGATCCGCTTTCTCTCCTCTTCGCTCCACGCATCCTGACCTTTGATCGGATACAATTCATACTCCGCTGACACACCCTGTTCTTCACGATATGCATATTGCATCATTCTCGATTCATCTGTACGCTCGGACTCCAGATACTGCACCGATTGAATCCGTCCACCGATCCAGCTCTCAAGTTGTGTCAGCTTCAGTCCACCCAAACGCAATGAATCGCTCATGGCATCCACTGCCTGCCTATTCTTCTCATCCGTAACAGATCTCGCCTGAGCAAGCAGCTTTGCACCTTCCAGCAACCGTTCCTCATACATCTCCAACTGCATATATCCCCCTGCCTGATATAACATCCATTGTCAGTCTTCGGTCTCCATCTGTGGAATCGACACCAAAAACCGTGAACCACTTCCATAAACACTCTCTATACTCACGCTGCCATATACAGCGTTTACCAACTGGCTGGTCATACCCAGACCAAACGCCAGCACATCCTCGTTAATCGTCTGACTGTCATGCACCTTGTCAAACATCTCCTGAATCGATGCCACCTGATCCGGACGCATGCCGATACCGGTGTCCGAGATCTCAAAATTAAGAATCAGGCCATATGTCGTCTTCTTTTTGGAAATATGCAGCCGGATCGTCCCCTGCTGTGTATACTGCACAGCATTATTCAACAGATTCACCAGAATCTGCCGGATACGTGTCACATCTCCAAACAGATCGGTCGGTACATCTTCATCGATCTCCAACACGAACTCCACCGGCCGGTTCAGCAGCTTGCCGGTATAAGTCAGCTCCAATCCCTCACACAGCTTGACCAGATCATACTGTGTCTCCACAATATCAGAATCCGTCCTCGTCATCTCCGAGAATGCCATCGCATCTGCCAGTGCATTGATCACCTTCTGATTTTGTTTTTCCAATGTCCGCAGCTTCTTTGCCGCCTCCTCTGGCAGCTCCATACGGTTGATACTGTTTGCCAGAAACAGCATCTCCTGCAACGGCTTGTAGAGATTGAGATTCACCGTGGATAAAAACTCCGTCTTCGTCTTGGCCATGTTCTCCATCTCACGGTTCTTTTTCAATATCTCATATTGGTTGGCAGCCATCACACCCAGCATATCTGCCATCGCACCCATGTATATGGCTGCATCTGCCACTTCCTGTGCACTGCGCACCGGAAGCTCATGAAGCGCCTCCACATAAGTATCCGGATCGATCCCAAGCTCTGTGGCAATCGCACGGATCTGTTTTTCATCCGGTTCCTCCACGATCACCTGTCCGCCAACAAAAGCTCCCATAAACCGTCCATCCACGATAATCGGTGCCGCGATATCACACACTCCCGTATGACAGGTATATACTTCCGGCTTTCCACTCCGCATCGCCCGCTTGGCACCCGCACGGTCACATTCACTGCAGCGCTTTTCCCCTGCCGCACAGCTGCGCGTCAGTTCAAAGCAAAAACGTGCACGCATGTCAGCTCTGGAGAGCAGCACACCGTTTTCGTCTATGATAGCTGCTGCCATCCCGGTCACTCTGGAAAAACCACGCTGCATAACCTGCATACTTTCTGCATCGAGCAAATCCGACAACCGCATATTGGACATGAAAAAATCCCCCTTTTCCGTGCTTGTTAAAACAATAGAATGCACGCTTCGCGAACATTCTATTATCATGAATAAAAACGAACTATATTATAGCACAAAAAGAGAGATTTTTACATATCATTGTGTCTGTAAAATTTTTTTCAGTAAAACTATACAATTTCAATGTATTTTTATTCAAATTTAGCGCAGACAGCTTGGTAAACATTACGAAAATCCTGTTTCGATTTTTGGCATAACTCCACAACACTCTCGTACTCCGGATAGACCTTTCTGATATCCCCATATGTGCACACTTTTACCTGTGCCATTCCGTATTCGGTCTCCACAGTCTGTAGTTCACGCTGCATCACGCTACGCTCCATCAGGCATCGTCTGATTCCGATCGTTGTCGTCTCGCGGAAGATAATCTCCTCCATCCGTCCGGTGTCCTTGGGATCACAGATCACATGCAGTTCATATGCCGGCCGGTTCTTCTTCATATAGATCGGGACAAAGCTCACATCCCGTGCCCCTGCCTGCATCAGGCAATCCATGCAATAACCCAGTTGTTCGCCAGTCACATCATCTATATTGGCCTCCAGCTTCACGATCTGCCCCTGCTCAGACTGTGCCCTGTCACACGGTCTGACCCACATCGCACGCAAAATACCGGCGGTCGCATAGTCACGTTTTCCCGCACCGATTCCTACGCCTTCTATTATGTAACTGTCTATGTAACTGTCTATGTAACTGTCTGTGCCGTTGCTACCTGTCTCGTGCTCGTCCAATCTGTCGAACGGGTATGCCCGCACTGCAGCCGCTATCGCTGCACCGGTCGGAGTCACGAGTTCTCCCCTGACCTGCGTCGGATGAACGGTCAGTCCATGAGCAGTCACGATATTCGTCACAGCCGGAACCGGTATCGGCAGCACACCGTGCTGGCATCGCACAGTACCACAGCCCTCAGCCAACGGTGAACAAATAATATGCGACGGAGCCAGATCATCCAGACAGACGGCTGCTGCCACAATATCTATGATCGAATCGACCGCTCCGACTTCATGAAAATGTACCTCGTCACGTGGTACGCCGTGAGCCTTTGCCTCAGCATCTGCCAGAATATCAAAAATGCGCAGTGCCAGCACACGTGCGCCATCCGTCAGATCTGCCCGCTCTATGATCTGTGTGATCTCCTTCATGCCACGGTGTTCGTGATGATGATCGTGATGATGTACATGCCCGTCATGGCGATCATGTTCGTGCGTGTGGTCATGCTCATGTATGTGATCGTGCTCATGCGTATAATCATGCTCATGGTCATGATTATGCATTTGCATAGCATATGTATGATCATGTCCATGCAGATATTCCATGTCGTGATCATGATTTTCATGTTCCTGATCCAGCTCCACCGCAAAATCACACGCATCTAATCCGGATTTTTTCACTCTGGATATATGCACCTGTGCACCATCCAGCTGCAACGAATCCAATGCCTGCCTGAGTTTCTTCTCATCTGCCCCCAGATCCAGCAGTGCAGCGACTGTCATATCTCCGCTGATACCGGATGCACATTCCAAATATAAAATACGTTTATCTGTCATTCTGTTTCACTCCTAAACGATTGATCTGTGTTGCCAGATATGCCGCGCCATAACCATTATCTATATTGACGACACCGATGCCGTTTGCACATGAATTGATCATTGTGAGCAATGCGGACAATCCATGAAAACTCGCCCCATAGCCGACCGAAGTCGGTACTGCGATCACCGGCTTGTCCACCAGTCCACCCAGCACACTCGCCAACGCACCTTCCATTCCGGCTACCGCGATCACGCAGTTGGCACGGTAAATAGGCTCCATATTGGCAAACAGCCGGTGGATGCCTGCCACACCTACATCATAGATACGCTCCACATGCGATCCAAAATATTCACAGGTCTGTGCCGCTTCCTCCGCGACCGGCACATCTGCCGTACCTGCCGTACACACTGCAATCGAACCGACCCGCTGTTCTTCGTCTGTTTTCTCCGGATCGATCTTCAGAATGTGCGAGATCGGGTCATATTGCAGCTGCGGCAGATCACCGCGCATATATTCATACTGCTCCACACTCGCACGTGTCCCAAATACCCGCCCATCTGTCTCATACAGACGCTCATAGATAGCGAGCAGATGCGCATTTGCTTTTCCAGAACAAAATACAACCTCAGGAAAGCCGGACCGCACCTTCCTGTGCATGTCCAGCTTTGCAAAGTCACCCATTTGTTCAAACGGCTGCTGCTTCAGATGCAGCTCCGCTTCATCAATAGAGAGACTGCCATCACACAGCCTCTCCAATATCTCTCTGGTTTCCATCCTGTATTCCACACCTGTTTCGATATTTTTGTCTGACGTATTATTCAATACCAGTCACTTTGTAATCCTGTTCCTCAACAGCCGTCTTCAATACCTCATCCGCCACATCTGCCTGCAGCGTCACAACCGCGGTACCTGCCTCATGGCTCACAACTGCCTCGGATACACCCTCGAGTGCCTCTAACGTCTTTTTCACTCTTGCCTCACAGTGTCCACACATCATTCCTTCAATATGCATTGTCTTTGTCATTGTCTGATTCTCCTTTTTTTGTTTTGTAATTTTGTTTTCACCCGGATTTGCATTCATATTTTTATCCAGATTTGTATTCTGGTCTATCGTCTGATCCGCATGTTTCCGGCTGATCTTCTTATCTTTTTTTGTACTGTGTACATCAAACAGATTGAGTCGCAGCGCATTCGTCACTACGCAGAAGCTCGACAGGCTCATTGCCGCCGCGCCGAACATCGGATTGAGTTTCCATCCGAATATAGGATACCACACTCCGGCAGCGAGCGGAATACCTATTACATTATAAATAAATGCCCAGAACAGATTTTCATGGATATTCTTTAATGTCTGACGACTCAGACGTACCGCAGCAGCCACATCCATCAAGCTGCTTTTCATCAATACCACATCTGCCGCATCGATCGCCACATCCGTTCCGGCTCCGATCGCAATACCGATATCAGCACGTGTGAGCGCCGGTGCATCGTTGATACCGTCACCGACCATCGCTACCTTGCCACCCTCTGCCAGGCGTCTGACGACCGCTTCTTTTCCTTCCGGCAGCACATCCGAGATGACTTCGTCTACCCCCGCCTGTGCTCCGATCGCTGCTGCCGTGCGTGCATTGTCACCCGTGAGCATGACAACGTGGATACCCATATTCTGCAACTGCATAATCGCTCCATGTGAATCCTCTTTGATCACATCCGCCACTGCAATCATACCCAGCAGCCGTTCGCCTTCTGCAAAAAAGAGTGGTGTCTTGCCCTCTGCCGCACAGCGGTCAGCCTGCTCACACAATTCCTGTGACAGTTCATAATGTTCCCCCATAAAACTGCGGCTGCCACCACTGACGGGCTGGCCATTCATCACAGCCCGCAGACCACCTCCGACAACTGCCGTAAAGTCCTCCACCGGGCACAGTTGCAGCTTCTTTTCAGATGCAGCATCCAGTATCGCACGTGCAAGGGGATGTTCACTGTTCTGTTCCATGGATGCTGCCTTTTGCAGCAACTGCTCCGCATCCAGTCCCGGCATCGGGACAAGATCTGTGACACGCGGTTCTCCGCGGGTGATCGTACCGGTCTTATCCAGTGCAATCGTCTGTATCTTTCCGGTCTCTTCGAGTGATACGGCAGTCTTGAACAATACACCTGCCTTTGCTCCCAT
>JBNMKT010000028.1:0-18437 GCA_050874485.1 bacterium | reverse complement strand
TGTCATCGCAGCAGATCTCAGATGGCGAGGGTGGCCTGCGACCGGTACAGTATTCGGATATTGTGATTCTGCTGCGGTCGCCCGGCTCCTGGGGGGATGAACTCGCGGAGCAGTTGGCGGCGCGTGGAATCCCATCCCACCAGATGTCGCAGACCGGGTATTTTGGCACTTCGGAGGTACAGACTGTGCTGGGACTGTGCCATGTCATCGACAATCCGCTGCAGGACATTCCATTGGCAGCTGTGATGCGCAGCCTGTTTTTCCGGTTCACGGATGCTCAGCTGGCACAGATACGGCTCGTGGGTGAATATGCATTTTTCTATGACCATGTCACAGCATATGCTGCGGAGGGCACGGATCCGGAGCTGCAGGACAGGTGCCACCGCTTTGTGGAGCAGTTGGAAAGCTACCGTGAGCTGGCAAGGCATCTGAGTGTACATGATCTGTTGGATCAGATATTGCGTGAGAGTAATTATCTGAATCTGGTGCGTGCATTACCCGCGGGGGAACGGCGGCTGGCAAATGTAGAGATGCTGTTGCAGCATGCGGCGGGCTTTGAGCGTATGAGCTATCAGGGGCTGTTTTCCTTCATACGTTATATGGAGCAACTGCAAAAATACGAGGTAGATTACGGAGAGGCGGATGTGACTGGAGAGCATGAGAATGTCGTGCGTATCATGAGTATCCACAAGAGTAAAGGACTGGAGTTTCCGATCGTATTTGTCAGTGGGCTCGGCCGGAGATTCAATAAAAAGGATAGCGAGGATACGATGATCCTCGACAGTACCTATGGGATCGGACTGACCTGTGCACAGGGGAAACGCCATAGAAAGCGCACGACCCTGTTAAAGGAAATGATCGCAGCACACATTGCCGGGGATAATATCGGAGAGGAACTGCGTGTGTTGTATGTAGCGCTCACGCGCGCCAAGGAGCAGCTCATATTGACGGGAACATTAAAGGGGCTGGAACATACATTACTCCGGTATGAGCTGCAGTCAGAATCGGAAGCATCTTTTCTGGACCGGAGGGAGGCCGGCTGCTATCTCGACTGGATCATGCCGGGAGCCTATCGGCATCCGGAGCATGTATCAATCGAGACGTATGAGAACAGTGATTTTGTCATGCATGAGCAGCTTCATGCGGCAGAACAGTATATACAAAAGGAGCAGCTGCTCGAGCAGCTGGAGGACGTAGATCCTGAGGTGTATGAGGCCATCGATGAGCGTCTGCATAGCAGATATCCATATGAGGATGAAGTCACACTGCGCACAAAGGTGTCGGTATCCGAGATCAAACACCGGAATATGATTCTGGAGCCGGGGGATGAAGAGGCACTTGCCTGGTATGCACAGAGTGAAAAGGAGACAGATCAGGAGCTGTATGTGCCGCGTTTTATGCGCGCAGCAGAGGAAAATACACATATGGATGCGGCAGATAGACCGAACCGGGGAGCATTGCGTGGTACAGCCATGCACCGGATGATGGAATGTCTGGACTATGGTGCACTTGGCGGTGCATGCGGTGTGGCAGATGCGTCCACAGAGACAGTTTTGCTGGCAGAAGTAGAGAGACAGCGGGATGCACTCTGCGAGAATGGACGGCTGCAGGCAGAGGCAGCGGGACTGATCAATGTCCGGCGGATCGCACATTTTCTGCAGACAGATCTTGCAGGCAGAATTATGCAAGCGCATACGGACGGCGCATTGTACAGAGAGCAGCCGTTTGTCATGGGACTTCCGGCATGTGAGACAGATCCGCAGCTTTGCAGCAGGCAGCTTGTATTGGTACAGGGTATTATCGATTTGTATTTTGAGGAGGATGACGGATTGGTACTGCTCGATTATAAGACCGATGCGGTGCGTGAACCATCACAGCTCTTAGACCGTTACCAGACACAGATGGATCTGTACGCACGTGCATTGACTGCTGCGACTGGCAAACCGGTCAGGGAAAAACTGATCTATTCGTTCCGGCTGGAGCAGATCATACAGGCATGAGAGAAGCAAAAAGTCATAAGGAGAATCAGCATGAATTATATATTAGCATCGCAGTCACCGCGCAGGAGAGAACTGCTCGGCAGGCTTGGTATCACATTTACGATTGAACCGGCGACTGGAGAGGAACGACAGGTGGGTGATACACCGCAGGAGATCGTAGAAAATCTCGCAGCAGCCAAGGCGGGCGAGATCGCAGCGCATCACAGAGGAGAAGATGTGACCATCATTGGTGCGGACACGATCGTTGTCTGCGGGGGAGAGATTCTCGGCAAACCCAAAGACCGTGCTGACATGGAGCGCATGATTCGCATGTTATCCGGGCGCTCACATGAGGTCTACACGGGTGTAGCGATCTGCCGGGTGGCTGGTCGTGTGGATGTGGCAGATGAGATCCGAACGTTCGCGGAGTGTACCAGAGTGCATTTTTATCCGATGAGCGAGGAGGAGATCGCTTTCTATGTGGCACATTCCGATGGCATGGACAAGGCAGGTGCCTATGGAATTCAGAGTGACGCAGCTATTTATATCAGCGGCATCGAGGGAGATTATCAGAATGTAGTTGGTCTGCCGGTTGCCAGGCTCTATCACGAGCTGCGGGAGATGTGTTAGAATTTCATTGCCATTTTCCGGTATATCCGTTAAGATAATAGGAGAATAGAAGCGTATTTTGCGCAAATTACAAAAGGAGAAAACGAGGATGAGTTCATACAGCGAACAGGATCTGCAGTCTTTTTTGGATCAGCAGTTACAGCTTTTTCCGGAGCCGGTAGCTGAGACACTGGAGGAGGCAGAGTATTTTCTTGAAGATTGCATGGCGATCGTATGTAAAAATAAAAAAGAAGTAAAACAGTATTTTGAGGAGGAAGGCGTGGATCTGTGCGGGATGTCTGAGAGTGAACTGCTCGAACAACCCGAGGTATTTGCGCTTGAGGGAGACCGCTACCTGATTGTAGAGGCCTAGCGTTTGTTTTGAAAAAATGAAAAAAGAGGAATGAGTATGAGCAAATATGATGTGATTATTATCGGTGCAGGCCCTTCTGGGATCTTTTGCGCTTGTGAATTGATACACAACCGGCCGGAGATGAAGGTACTGCTGATCGAGAAAGGGCGCAGAATCGAAGATCGTGCGTGTCCGAAGCGAAAGACCAAGGTATGTGTAGGCTGTACACCGTGCAGTATCACGACTGGATTCGCAGGAGCCGGAGCATTTTCGGATGGCAAGCTGTCACTTTCACCGGATGTCGGTGGTACGTTACCGGAGATCCTCGGTTACGATGTGGCTTCGAGACTGATTCATGAGTCGGATGAGATCTATCTGAAGTTTGGTGCAGATACGAGTGTGTATGGCGTGGATAAAGAAAAGGAGATCCGTGAGATTCGTCGAAAAGCGATCAATGCGAACCTGAAACTGATCGAGTGTCCGATCCGCCATCTGGGGACAGAGGAAGGATACAAGATCTATGCCAAGCTGCAGGCGCATCTGCTCGAACAGGGTGTAGAGATGAAATTCAATACGATGGTGGAGGAGATCATTGTAGAGGATGGAACTGCGATTGGTGTAGTGACTGACAAGGGTGAGCGCTATGAGGCGGATGAGATTGTATCTGCGGTCGGACGTGAGGGCGCAGACTGGTTCTCACATCTTTGCAAGAAAATCGGTGTGGAGACAGAGGTCGGAACCGTCGATATCGGTGTGCGTGTAGAGGTTCGTGACGAAGTCATGGATATGCTGAATAAGAATCTGTATGAGGCAAAACTGGTATATCATACACCGACATTTGATGATAAGGTGCGCACGTTCTGTACGAATCCATCTGGTGAGGTGGCAACGGAATATTATGATAATGGGCTGGCAGTAGTCAATGGTCATGCGTACAAATCACAGGATATGAAGACCAACAATACGAATTTTGCATTGCTTGTATCGAAAAATTTCACGAAGCCGTTCAAGACCCCGATCGAATATGGCAAGCAGATTGCACAGTTATCGAATATGCTCTGTGATGGCAAGATCATGGTACAGACTTACGGTGACTTCAAGAGAGGACGCAGAACGACAGAGGAACGTCTGTGCCGTAATAATCTGGTTCCGACACTGAAGGATGCGGTACCGGGAGATCTGTCCCTTGTATTCCCGCACCGGATCATGGTCGATATTGAAGAAATGATCGAGGCACTGGATAAGGTGACTCCCGGTATCGCCAGCGAGGAGACGCTGATGTATGGTGTAGAAGTCAAGTTTTACTCAAATAAAGTAGTCGTAAACAGCGATTTTGAGACGAATCTTCACGGATTGCGTGCAATCGGAGATGGTGCGTCTGTGACACGTGGGCTGCAGCAGGCATCGGCAAATGGTCTGTCTGTGGCGCGTAGTATTCTGCGTGCACATACGAAATGATCAAAACAGGAGAATGAGATGAAAACAAAAGTTTATCGTCTGGCGGCAGCAGCACTGGCTGTTTCACTGGCAGTGATGAGCAGTGGATGTCAGATCGGAGGCGAGAAGGTCACGATCAGCCGTGGAATGTCTGAAAACGAGGTATTCTTGGTCAGCGGAAAATCCTGCAAACTGCCGGTTATGAAGCTGTTGCTCATAAATAATATCAATCTGTACGGAGACAGCTATGGGATCAACCTTGTGAAAAATGAGGATCTGAAAGTACAGAAAAAATTTGGACAGTTTGTGAAAAAGATCTGTATCGATGAAGCCGCAAAAGTCTATACCATGGATGCATTGGCAGATGAAAAGGGAATCACACTGAATGATTCACAGAAGGAGCTGGTGCAGTGGGCCGGGGAGGATTGTTATCAGAATCTTTCCGAAGCAGAGGTGGGTGCCCTTGGTTTGTCACAGGATGAAGTCGTTGATCTATACGGCAAATATGCGTTGGCGGATAAATTGTATGCGGCACTGATTGCGGATGTCAATCAGGAAGTCAGTGACGATGAAGCACGTGTGATGGAGATCCGGCAGATCTACGTGAAGGATGAGGCACAGGCGCAGCAGGCATATAGTGAGCTGCAGGAGGAGACGGAATTCTCGACAGTGGCAGCTAATTATAATGAAGCGGATGAGATCTCGCTCACGGTAGAGCGGGGTATGCTGCCGGAGGAGGCAGAGGCAGTCGCTTTTGCGATGGAGGATGGGACGTATTCACAGCCGGTACAGACGCCGGATGGTTATTATATCTTCTATTGTGATAACAAATATGATGAAGAACTGACACAGCAGCACAAGCAGGATATTATTGAACAGCGCAGACAGGATGCGTTTGATGCCCAGTATGATCCGTTTGTCGCACAGACAACATCCAAGCTGAATGAAAAAGTGTGGAATCAGCTATCGATACAGGATCTGGAGCAATATTCTTTTGCGCAGTTTTATGAGATTTATGACAAATATTTCAGTGAAGTAGACTGGGTGTCGGAGGATACCCCTGCATCCTGAATATAAAAAAGGAAGAACCGCCCGTGTTGCGATTCTTCCTTTTTTCATATCTGCTCATATAGAATTATTTTGTAAGCTGTAACATGATGTCATTGGAGCGCTTCATGAATTTTGTCATAGCCTCCGGGGACAGCGGCTGATTGCTGATCATAGCCAGATCATAGAGCTGTTCACAGAACATCGGAACATTCTCGGAATCCTTATTGTTCAGAATATACTGTACGAGCGGATGATTATAATTCAGAGTCAATGTATAGTCACCACCGAACATGGACGGATCCATACCCATACCACCCATTGCATACATCTTCATCATATCCTGCATTCTGCGGCCTTCCTCTGATAGAGTGATGATGGAAGGTGTATCTGCATTTTTCAGTTTCTGAACCTGAATCGTGAGCTTGTCATTGTTCAATGCCTTTGCAAAGATCTCTTTTAAGCTCTCAGTTGCATCTTTTAGTTCATCTTCATTTGTCTCCTCAGTCAGAGTGCCGGTCACATCCGCATCGATACGCATGAATTTGTAGTTGTCATTGCGTCGCTCCAGCTGAGTAATGAACGAACTGTCAATGTTGTGATCCAGAATCACGGCATCCATGCCCTGCTCACGGAACAGGTTGATATACTGGCTCTGCTGATTCTTGTCTGTGACATAGTAGATCACAGAACGCTCATCCTTATATTCGCCTTCTTTGCTCTCGTCAGCATCAGAATCGCTCTTAGCTGCATCGGTGTCGTTGTCTGTATCCTTTGTTTCATCTTTTTCCGTGTCCTTCTCGACCGGTTTTAAGATCTCAGGCAGAGTCAGATACTTGTCATCGATATTCTTAAATAAGATATAATCATTCATCTTATCACAGAACTTCTCATCTTTTAAGCAGCCGAATTTGATGAAGGGACTGATGTCATCCCAGTATTTCTCATAATTTTCTTTTTCGGTCTTGCACATACCGATGAGCTTGTCAGCGACTTTCTTCGTGATGTACTCAGAGATCTTCTTGACAAATCCATCATTCTGCAGTGCACTTCTCGACACGTTCAGCGGCAGATCCGGGCAGTCGATGACACCCTTGAGCAGCATCAGGAACTCAGGGATGACTTCCTTAATATTATCCGCGATGAATACCTGGTTGTTGTACAGCTTGATCGTACCCTCGATAGAATCGTACTCGGTATTGATCTTCGGGAAGTATAAGATACCTTTCAGATTAAACGGATAATCCATATTCAGGTGAATCCAGAACAACGGCTCTTTATAATCATGGAAGACATTGCGGTAGAATTCCTTGTATTCTTCCTCGGTGCAGTCGTTCGGGTTCTTTGTCCATAACGGTGTTGTATCATTCAGAGCGACCGGACGCTTTACGATCTTGAGCTTTTCGGTAGCGGGAGATACTTCTACGACTTCCTTCTCACCGTTTTCATTTTCTTTTTCTTCTGTCTTGGCTTCTTCTACGATCGTCTCAATGACAGTATCTGTATCGAGCTTGTCTGCAGGATCGATGGTCTCATACTCTTCCGGAGCATTGGCTTTGCTCAGATAGATCGGGGTAGGCATGAAAGAACAGTACTTCTCCAATACCTCTCTGGCACGATATTCATTGGCATATTCCAGACAATCCTCGTTCAGGAACAATGTGATCGTTGTACCGACTTCTTCTTTGATACCATCCTTCATATCGAATTCGGTGCCGCCATCGCATTCCCAGTGAACAGCAGTAGCGCCCTTCTGGTAAGAAAGTGTATCGATATGCACTTCATCAGCTACCATGAAAGCAGAGTAGAAGCCCAGACCGAAATGACCGATGATCTGATCCTCGTTTGCCTTATCTTTATATTTGGTAATGAAATCGGTCGCACCGGAAAATGCGATCTGATTAATGTATTCTTCTACTTCGTCTGCAGTCATTCCGAGACCGTTATCGGTGATCGTTACTTTTTTGTTATCCGGATCAACGACGATCTGTAACTGCGGCTTGTAGTCTGCGGGCAATTCGTATTCGCCCATCATGTCCAGCTTTTTCAGCTTTGTGATCGCATCGCAGCCATTGCTGACGAGCTCACGATAAAAAATATCCTGGTCAGAATACAGCCATTTTTTAATAATCGGGAAAATGTTGTCACTATTAATGGAAAGACTTCCGTGTTTGTTACTCATTTCTATCACTCCTTATCGATTTTCGTTTTTAAGTCTAACAGGTGTCTGACAGGCAAAACTGCCTCCGCTAGAACATAGTGTAACGCGGTAAAAGTGAAATGTCAATAAAAAATTAGCACTCTTTTTAAGTGAGTGCTAACAAAAACGCATTTCAGAGGATTCTATACCTGAAATTCAATCGCATCGTGTTGGAATCGTTTCGGGATCATCTGTGATTGTAAATGCGGATTTTTGCGGGCATCGATCGTGATATTGTGGAAAAAGGTGATCCATAGCTGCTGAAAATGTGTTTCTTCTGCGGAAAAATGGCGGATCATCTCCTGATCCAACGTATCGGCATCTGCGAGAAAGAAATGTTCGCCTGCGGGATGGAGCAACGCAAGCTGTCTTGTCTCATCGTAGATCATAAAATTTTCCTCTGGCAGGCGATCGGAAAAATGCTCACCGAGGATCGGCAATACATGGTGCTTCGGATGGATGTGTGAAAACAGGATGCCGCTTTCCAGCTCCTGAAACCGGACAAATCCGAGTAAATGCATTGCCTCGCGGCCGGTCGCACGACATAATTCAAATACGCGGTAGACGCAGGGCTCTCCGAGGGATAGCAGTGTTTTGGTGCCATCGCCGGAGGCCAGCGCCAGTGCGACAGTCTCAAAGATGGCATCAGCCTTATCCATCGTACTCTTTCCTGGTACATCACCAGCCATGGCAGCCTGATAGATGGTCTCGTAGAAGTCCTGACCGAAACGCGATTTGAGCGTGTTCGCAACTTTGGAAGCTTTGACTGCATCCGGCAGCACATCGATATATTGCGTAAACAGTGAAAAAGACATGCCCTCACTCACACTCAGATGGGTGTCACGAAGCGGATGGCGGTCAGCATAGGCATCATAGATACCGGTGAGGATGCCGTTAATTGAATTTTCACAGAGATAAGTGTACATAATATAGAAATTCCTTTCATGAAGTCATATCGCAGAAGATGAAAACAACCGGTCGTCAAACAGCGACAACTGCTGATAGCCTGCCTGACGTACTTCGCGCGGGATCTGCGATCGGTCAGAGAGCAGCTGTCTCGTGATATAATCCTGATCCATCCGGATCGGATACATGGTACGTCCATTACATGTAATAAAGTAGATCGCGCGTCTTAACACGACACCGATGCGTTTGAGATCAGCAAAATCCAGACGATTCGTGCGTCTGGCAGCTACGATGCGCCTGGCTGACAGATAGCCGATGCCTGGCACGCGCAAAAGCGTCTGATACGATGCACGGTTGATCTCGACCGGAAAGTGCTCCAGATGCCGCAGCGCCCAGTCACATTTCGGATCGAGATAGATGTTGAAATCCGGCTGGGATTCACTGAGCAGTTCATCAGCCCGAAAATGATAGTAGCGTAGCAGCCAGTCAGCCTGATACAGCCTGTGTTCACGCAGCAGAGGTGGCCCATCGGTGGTCGCAGGCAGCGTGGTGCTGCCGGTGACATTGACAAATGCTGAGTAAAATACCCGTTTCAGGTCAAAACGGTCATACAGGCTTTCTGCTACCTTTATAATCTGATAATCACTCTCCGGGGTCGCACCGATGATCATCTGTGTACTCTGGCCGGCTGGTACAAACCGTTTTTGATAGGGGTCACGGCTGGGGAGATGGACGACTTCCGGCAGCGGCATGCCGTAGGCATCCCTCTGCGGTATCAGATCATGAGATTCCAGCAGTCGTGACTGATGGATCCCATTCTGGATCTGCCGCATCGGGCGAAGGATCGTCTGGCGGCTCTTGCACGGGGCGAGTGTGCGCAGCCCTTCGGCGGTCGGAAGTTCCAGATTGATACTCATGCGGTCTGCGAGATATCCGGTCAGCTCAATCAGGCGTGGGTCAGCGCCGGGGATCGCCTTTACGTGGATGTAACCATTAAATTCGTATCTGGTGCGTAACAGATATAAGGTCTGGAACAGCAGCTCCATCGTATGAGTCGGGTTATCAATGATTCCGGAACTGAGAAACAGACCTTCTATATAATTGCGGCGGTAAAACTGTATCACCAGTGTGCAGATCTCTTCTGGGGTAAATGTAGCGCGGGGCAGATCATTGTTACAGTTGTTCTGACAATAGCTGCAGTTGTAGACGCAGTGATTGGTCATGAGTATTTTCAACAGGGAAATACAGCGGCCGTCACCGGAAAAGCTGTGACAGATACCTGCCGCGACAGAATTACCCATACCATGCCCCCTGCCGCGGCGATCAACGCCGCTGGATGTACACGCTACATCATATTTGGCAGCATCTGTGAGGATCGCCAGTTTTTCCATGAGATCTGATTGTAAACAAAGTTCCATAAAAATCACCTCTTGCCGAACAAATGTTCATGTGATATATATGGACTATAACATAAAAATATACAGAACACAAGTTCGATTTATAAAAAATTAATATTTACAATGTTGACAAAAAAAATGTAAGCGGTAAAATACAATACTATGCAACGATTGGATATTTGGAAAGGATAGAACATGAAACACATTTTTGGAAATCTGCTCAAGCATAAGGCGGCGGTATGTGCGATTATCCTGCTGTTGATCACACAGGCATACTGTGATCTGGCACTGCCGACGTATACATCAGATATTGTGGATGTGGGATTGCAGCAGTATGGTATTGAAGACTGTGTCATGACACAGATGAGGGAGTCGACCGGAAAAGCCTTGCAGGGCATGCTGTCAGAGGACGGCAAGGCGGCATTTGCGGATGCCTATGTGCTCAATGAGTCGACCGGCAATTATGAATTGCAGTCAATCACAAAAGAACAGCGGGATGAGCTGGGTGAACAGCTGCAGCAGCCGCTGGTGCTGTTGTATGCGGCTTCACATATGGATGAATTGCAGGAGCAGACCGGTATGGATGCCTCTATGATGCAGGCGATGAGTCAGGATCCGGCTGCCATGCAGCAGATGCTGTCACAGTACGGTGATATGAGTGATTCGATCATGGAACAGATCGCAGTACAGAGTGTCACTGAGGAATATGAGGCATGCGGCATTGATCTGAATGCATTGCAGCGGCAGTACCTGCTCACTACAGGGGCAAAGATGATGGCGTTGTCACTGCTCATGCTGGCGGCTGCTGTACTTTGCGGATATTTGTCAGCGAAGACTGCGGCGAAGATCGGAATGGAGCTGCGCAGCAGTGTATTCAAGAATGTACTCAGTTTTTCCAGTGTGGAAATGAATCAGTTCTCTACTGCTTCACTGATTACACGAAGCACCAATGATATCCAGCAGATTCAGATGGTTACTGTCATGCTGCTGCGTATGGTGCTCTATGCGCCGGTGCTCGGTATCGGTGCGATTCTTAAGGTTGTGACGACAAAAACCGGTATGGGCTGGATCATCGTGCTGGCAGTCATCATCATCAGTGGATTGGTGCTCGTGTTGATGGGTGTGACATTGCCAAAGTTCAAGATGATGCAGAAGCTGGTAGACCGGCTGAACCTCGTATCGCGTGAGATATTGACGGGACTGCCTGTTATCCGCGCATTTTCAAGAGAAAAATTTGAAGAAGAGCGGTTTGATAAGGCAAACCGCGACCTGATGGGCACACAGTTATTTACGAACCGTGTCATGACACTGATGATGCCGGCGATGATGATGCTCATGAATGGTGTCACTGTGCTGATCGTATGGATGGGTGGAAAAGGTATCGATATGGGTAATCTCCAGGTCGGAGATATGATTGCATTTATCTCCTATACAATGCAGATTATCATGTCCTTCCTTATGATCACGATGGTTTCCGTCATGCTGCCGCGTGCAGGCGTCGCTGCGGATCGTATCGATGAAGTAGTCCGAACCAGGGGCTCTATCCGGGATGCAGCGCATGTGCGTGATGAGGAACGTAGTGATTGGAAGGGACGCGTGGAATTCTCAGATGTATCTTTCCGTTATGAAGGTGCCGATGAGGATGCACTATCACATCTGTCCTTTGTCGCTGAGCCGGGTAAGACGACGGCGATTATTGGTAGTACCGGCTGTGGCAAGAGTACATTAGTGAATCTGATCCCCAGATTTTACGATGTGACAGACGGAGTCATCACGATGGACGGTGTCGATATCCGGGAATTATCGCAGAAAAAGCTACGCAGTCTCCTTGGCGTGGTACCGCAGAAGGGTGTGCTGTTTTCCGGAGATATCGCCTCCAATCTGAAGTTCGGTGGAGATGATATCACCGATGAGCAGATGGCAGAAGCTGCACAGATTGCACAGGCAACTGAGTTTATAGAGGAAAAACCGAACCGTTATCACAGCGAGATCTCACAGGGTGGTACGAACGTATCCGGCGGACAGAAGCAGCGTCTGTCTATCGCGCGTGCGATCGCCAAGCATCCAAAGGTGCTGATCTTTGATGATAGTTTTTCTGCACTGGATTATAAGACGGATGCGGCACTTCGCCGTGCATTGGCAGAAAAGACAGCAGATGCCACCGTCATTATCGTGGCACAGCGTATCAATACGATCCTGCATGCGGATCAGATCCTCGTGTTGGAGGAGGGACGTATCGTCGGAAAAGGAACGCATCGTGAATTGCTGGAAACCTGCGAGGCATATCAGGAGATCGCCAATTCGCAGCTCTCCGAGGAAGAACTGAAAGGGGGTGTCCACTGATGGCACAGACAGGAAACCGTCCGCGTAGAGGCCCGATGGGGCACGGACCCGGTGCACCGGTAGAAAAAGCAAAGGATTTTAAGGGAACGATCGGCAAGATCCTGGCATATATGGGCAGTTACAAGCCGGCGCTGATCGTAGTTCTGATATTTGCAATCGCTAGTACCGTATTCAACGTGATCGGACCGAAGATACTCAGCCGGGCGACCACAGAACTGTTCAACGGACTTATGAGCAAACTGTCCGGAGGCAGTGGCATTGATTTCACAAAGATCGGCAAAATATTGATCGGCCTGTTAGGTATCTACATTTGCAGTGCATTGTTCTCGTTTGTACAGGGATGGATCATGACAGGTATCTCACAGAAGATGACATTCCGTATGCGCCGGGAGATCTCAGAGAAGATTAACCGGATGCCGATGAAATATTTTGAGTCACGTACCGTCGGAGAAGTGCTCTCGCGCATCACGAATGATGTAGATACGATGGGACAGAGTCTGAACCAGTCCGTGACGCAGCTCATCACATCTGTGGCAACGATCATTGGTGTGCTCATTATGATGCTGACGATCAGTCCGCTCATGACCCTGATTGCGATTGTGATCCTTCCGGTTTCGATGCTGCTGATGATGTTTGTCATGAAGTTCTCACAGAAGCACTTCAAAAATCATCAGAAATATCTTGGTGAAGTAAACGGACAGGTCGAGGAGATCTACAGCGGTTATCAGGTCATTAAAGCATTCAACCGCGAGGAACAGTCGATTCATACGTTTGATGAGACGAATGCAAAGCTGTATGAATCTGCATGGAAATCACAGTTTTTCTCTGGTATGATGCAGCCAATCATGGTGTTTGTAGGCAATCTCGGATATGTGGCTGTGGCAGTATCCGGTAGTTTCCTCGCTGCAAAACGCGTCATAGAAGTCGGAGATATTCAGGCATTTATTCAGTATGTGCGCAACTTTACGCAGCCGATCAATCAGCTCGCGCAGATTTCCAACATGCTGCAGTCGATGGCGGCAGCGGCAGAGCGTGTGTTTGAATTCCTTGACGAAGAGGAGGAGAGCAGCGTGGCAGAGCATCCGGTACAGATTGACCAGGCGAAGGGAGATGTATCATTCTCACATGTGCAGTTTGGTTACGATCCGGATAAGATTATTATCCACGACTTCAGCAGTGATGTAAAAGCAGGACAGACGGTTGCGATCGTCGGCCCGACCGGAGCCGGAAAAACGACGATGGTCAAGCTGCTCATGCGTTTTTATAATGTAAATAAAGGTTCTATCTGTGTGGACGGACATGATATCCGGTATTTCAACAGGGACGACCTGCGTCGGCAGTTCGGTATGGTATTGCAGGATACCTGGCTGTTCAAGGGAACGATCATGGAGAATATCCGCTATGGCAGACTCGATGCGACCGATGAGGAAGTCATCGCAGCAGCCAAGGCAGCGCATGCGCATCACTTCATCCAGACGTTACCCGGTGGATATCAGATGGAACTCAATGAAGAAGCCAGCAATGTCTCACAGGGTCAGAAACAGCTGCTCACGATCGCACGTGCGATACTGGCAGACAATCCGATCATGATTCTCGATGAAGCGACCAGTTCCGTCGATACACGTACTGAACAGCGGATTCAGAAGGCGATGGATAATCTGATGAAAGGCAGAACGAGTTTTGTCATTGCACACCGTCTGTCAACGATCAAAAATGCGGATCTGATTCTCGTGATGAAGGATGGAGATATTATTGAGCAGGGCACACATGACGAATTGATCGCAATGGGTGGTTTCTATGCAGACCTGTATGAGAGTCAGTTTGAGAACAGCTCACAGACCAGACAGATCTCATAAAAATAAGAATAAACAAGAAAAATAGGAATAAGAAAAACAAATAAATCCTGCCTTCTCAGGCAGGATTTACGTGTACCATAATATGTTTTACTTTCGGAAATGTAGATTCGATCCGGTTGTGGACAGCCTCGGCAATATCGTGGGATTCACTGAGCGTCTCCTGACCATTGGCACGGATCTCTATATCGACATAGACCTTATTGCCAAAGACACGTGTCATCAGAAGATCGATGCCTTCGACACCGGGAACACTCATGACACAGTCACGCATCATTTCTTCGGTTGCCTCATCACAGGCTTTATCGACCATTTTATTAATCGCATCCATGAAGATGTCGTAGGCAGCCTTGACGATGAAGATGCAGATCACAACGCTGGCAACGGAATCGAGGATCGGACAGCCGAGACGGGCACCGCCGATACCGATCAGTGCACCGACAGATGAGAGTGCATCTGACCGATGGTGCCAGGCGTCGGCCATCAGCGCACCGGAATCCAGCTTTTTGGCATAATGCCGTGTATACCAGAACATGCCCTCCTTGACGATGATCGATACCAGTGCAGCGATCAGAGCCAGAACACCGGGAACAGCCAGGTCATGATAGTGACCGCCGAGTATATCTTTGCAGGCATTGATGCCGATACCGATACCGGTGATGCACAGCACCGTTGCGAGAATGACCGAAGCGACACACTCCAGACGTTCGTGTCCGTAAGGATGATCCTTGTCAGAGTCACGGCTGGCGATACGCACACCAATGATGACAATGATCGAACTGAACACATCGGAGGCGGAGTGAACCGCATCGGAGATCATCGCACCGGAATGTGCCAGGATTCCGGCGAGCAATTTTCCGATGGATAAAATAATATTCCATACAATCGTAACGAGCGCGACTTTGGTCGCGCTTTTTTCATAATTTGTTGTTTCAGTCATAAAAATGCCCCCTCAAAATAAACAGACCGTCGATAATGTTTCCTTGCACTATAGCACATGATATGCACCGATTCAAGCGTGTTTGCGCAAAAAAACACATTTGAAAACGCTAAACTTTCTTACCCACAACTAACTATGAACTTCACGAAATTTTCAAAATTGTATCTATAATATGTATAAAAAAAGAAAATGCAACACATTGTATAAAGTGTTGCATTTTCCTTTGTACACTTTGTATTTCGGTCGTTTCTCACAAATCTTAACCCCTAAAATCAAAAAATTGAAAACAATTTTTTGAAATCTTTTTTATGTCCCATGAATTTATATAGCTTATGATTGCAAATGATTAGAAATCCATATCTTTAAACAGTGCATCGCGGTCATCCTGGTCGATGCCGAGGTATCGCCGTGTGATCACAAAAGATGAATGATTATATACATCCATGATCAGTACCGGAGAGATACCCTGTTTCCACGCATGATACCCAAAGGTCTTGCGCAGGGAATGACAGCTGATGTGTGACTCAGTCAGAGTCGCTTCTGCAGCTTTTTTCACAATCCGGTATGCCTGCGAACGACACAGTGGATGAGACGGGTCATTCATTTTGGAAAAGATATAGTCCTGTGGCTGTGGATTGCGGCTGTTACGGTATTCCTCGAGAGCCTGTAAAACGTGCTGATTAAAGGCAAGCCGGCTGATTTTTCCTGTTTTTTTCTCATAGACACTCAGATGATCCACATAGCGTTTCTTTTTAAAATGGTAGACATTCTCCCAGCGCAGCGCCAGAATGTCGCTGATTCTCAGTGCCGTGTGCAGCGCGAATATAATCAGCGTCTTATTTCTAAGATTTGGCTCCTCCTGTTCATAATAGTCGATGAGTTTGTGGACGTCTTCGCCGTCTCTGATTGGTTGTGTTGTACTCATTTGTTGTCCTTTCCCGCATGATCCTATGCGAATGTTTTTACTATATGCAACACTTTATACAAAATGTTGCGGATAGCCTGATCGATAGAGACTGCCGCCAGCAGTTTCTTACGGATGCATGGCAACAAAAAGCAAGGAGGCTTTTATGTTAAAACTGACACTTCATCCCGGCGATTTCATTGACATCGGAGAAGATATCAGAGTCGTATTCTCAGGTGGCTCGGCAAACAACATTCATTTGCTCGTCGATGCGCCAAAGGAGATGAATATCGCACGCAGCACTGCAAACGGAAGAAACGATACCACATCGTACCGGCCGGAGCGAAAGATATCGCCTGAGGCACAAAAGGAGATCGTGGATATCATCCGGCGTGAAAAAAGGCAGATGAATCAGAAAAAACAGGTCACACAGTGACACCAATCCGGTAATAATGCAAAGATATCCTAGGCTCTTTGTTTTATTATATGACACAAAATTAACCAATTCAATGTGGGAACGGATTCCCGCAAAAAACAAACACACGGAGGTAATATTATGGTAGTACAGCACAATTTAACAGCGATGAACTCTAACAGAATGTTAGGTGTAACCACAAGCGCACAGGCAAAGTCTTCAGAGAAGCTTTCTTCAGGATACAGAATCAACCGTGCAGCAGATGATGCAGCAGGATTAACCATTTCTGAAAAAATGAGAAAACAGATGCGTGGTCTCGATCGTGCATCTACAAACGCACAGGACGGTGTATCTGCAGTGCAGACCGCAGAAGGTGCCCTGACAGAAGTTCATTCTATGTTACAGCGTATGAACGAGCTGGCAAACCAGGCTTCAAACGGAACCAACAGCGAAGCAGATCGTGATGCAATTCAGGCAGAAGTTGATCAGTTGACAACCGAGATCGATCGTGTATCCGAGACAACCAAGTTCAATGAGACCTATCTGTTAAAGGGTAATGCAGATGGAGCATCTTCTGTAAAGAACGTAAACGCTCATGATGCAGGTCTTGCAGGAAAGTTAGTGGATAACGGAAACGGAACATCTACATTTACTGCAAATGAACTGAAGGATGGCGATAAAGTAACAATTGCTGGTAAAGAGTACACAATTGGAACAACTGGCAAGGGTTCTGTAGCAGATCCTAGTACGTTGAATACAAAGACGGATGGGTATGCTGCAAAAGATGCTGATCCGTTCGATGGAACGACTAAATTAAAGGCTGGAGATAGTGTAACTTATGATGGAAACACCTATACAGTTACGGATAAAATTGGTTTAGACCAGATTACATTTAAGGCAGGCGGAAAATTTAAGGTTGGTGAGACAGAATTTACTATTGCGGCTGGTAGTGCAGATGCTGTAGTAGATGCTACAGATTCAACAAAGGGAACCATTGGTCTGGACAAGGTAAATGACTATATTAAGAGTGCACTTGCTGATGGCAAACAGGTGCAGACAGGCACGTTAGTAGCAGGAATGGCACAGGCTAAGGTTGCTCAGACTGGAACAACTACGGATGCAGCAACGGACTTGACAGCAGGGATTACTATTGTAGAATCACTTGATGTAGGTGAAGTGAGTGCATTTACCGCTGGCGGAGCTAATGCAACAGCAGAAACTGTTGCGAAGGCAGCAGAAAAACTTGACACAACGCAGCCTAAGTTTAAGGCTGGTGACAGTGTTACTGCATCCGGAAAGACAACTGTTGCAACAAATGCTACACCCTCAGATGCAAAGACCGTTTACAATGATATTAAGAAATTGACCACAGGTACAGTGAAGATTGGAACTGGCGCTGATGCAAAAACATATACGATTGTTGACAGTGATGATAAGGAAGATGCCGATACATTTAAGGCAACTGTCGATACGATTCTCTCTAAGATTAAAGATGGCGATACTGTTGACGTAAATGGTGGTGGTGCAGTAACTGTTATCGGTAATATTGGATCTGATGGATCTGACGGTGATGTAATCACTGCAAAGCAGGCATATGCAAAGATGGCTGAGGAATTAAGGGCTGCTTCAAGCATTGGAACAGACACAGCTGCAGAAGTTACCAATGATGGCAAGGGCAAGTTTACCATCAAACAGGGATCTGTAGAAGTAAAGGATGCATTATCATTCAACTTGCATGTAGGTGCTGATGCTGATATGACGAACAAGATTACTGTAAATATTGAGTCTATGGACGCAGCTGGTCTTGGAATCAAAGGTATTAATGTGGCTGATAACAATGGTTCCGCAGCTACTTATGCAATCGATGCGATCGCAGATGCAATTTCTAAGGTATCTTCACAGCGTTCTGCACTTGGTGCAGTCCAGAACCGTTTAGAGCATACGATCTCTAACCTGGATAACGTCGTAGAGAACACCACAGCCGCTGAGTCACGTATCCGTGATACAGATATGGCAGAAGAGATGGTCAACTACAGCAAGAACAACATCCTTGCT
>JBNMKT010000027.1:0-19281 GCA_050874485.1 bacterium | reverse complement strand
CCGATACGCTCATACCGGAAAAATATACGACGGATTATCGCAGCGTGATTGTGTTTGGTGAGATCTATCCGGTGACTGATGATGAGAAGAAGCGAGATGTCATTCATCGGATTGGCATGCATTTTTGCAGTGCTTATGCAGATGGCATCGATGCAGAGATCGATAGAGAGTGGAATATTTTAAACGTTTATGAGATGAAGATTACACATATGACCGGCAAACGGGCAATGGTTTAAATAACAGGAGGAATCATTATGAGAAACGTAACAGTAGCTGCGACACAGATGGCTTGCAGCTGGGACAGAGAAGCTACATTGGAAAAGGCAGACAAATTGGTGCGCGAGGCAGCGGCCAAAGGCGCAAATATCATTTTGCTGCAGGAGTTGTTTGAGACACCGTATTTTTGCCAGAAACATGATTTTGAGTACATGGAGCTGTCCATGCCAGTGGATAAAAATCCTGCGGTTGCCCATTTTAAGGAGGTCGCAAAGGAACTGTCGGTGGTGCTTCCGATCAGCTTTTTTGAGCGCGCCGGGAACATGATGTACAACAGTATTGCAGTGATTGACGCGGATGGCACACTGCTCGGTGTATATCGCAAGACACATATTCCGGATGGGGCACCCTATGCCGAGAAATTCTATTTCTCACCCGGGGACACCGGATTTAAGGTGTGGGATACAAAATACGGTAAGATCGGTATCGGCATCTGCTGGGATCAGTGGTTTCCTGAGACCGCGCGCTGTCTGGCACTCATGGGGGCAGAGATCCTGTTATACCCGACGGCGATCGGTTCTGAGCCGACACTCGATATAGATTCGAAACCGCACTGGCAGCACGCGATGCAGGGTCATGCGGCAGCCAATATCATGCCGGTGGTTGCATCCAACCGTGTCGGCTATGAGAGACAGGGAGACTCAGAGATGACATTCTATGGATCTTCCTTTATCGCTGATGAGACCGGTGAGATCGTGGAGGAGGCAGACCGTGAGTCTGAGATGGTGCTGGTGCATACATTTGATCTGGATGCGATTGATGTCAAGCGCAGACAGTGGGGTGTCTATCGTGACCGCAGACCTTCGATGTATGGCAGATTAATGGAAAAATAGGAAAATAAACGAAAAGAATCGGAGAAATAATCAAAGAAGGAGACAGGGCATATGATCAAAAAGAAATTATTTATAGATGGTGCATGGGTAGACGGCTGCGAGGGAAAGACATTTACATCGGTCAATCCGTCCAACGGAGAAGTGATCGCAGAGATCGCGGAGGCAGGAATCGCGGATGTGCGTACTGCAGTCGCAGCGGCAAAGCGCTCCTTTTATGAGACGAGAGAGTGGCGAGACATGGATTCACAGGCACGTGGAGACATGCTCTTAAAGATTGCTGACAAGATCGAGGAATATGGGGATGAACTCGCCAGACTCGATGCAGTCGACATGGGAAAGCCGTTACGTGAGGCTGCCTGTGATGTGGATGATGCGGTACACTGCTTCCGCTACTATGCGAGTCTGATCAAGACACCGCATGGTGGCTGCTATGATGTCAATACCGGATTTGGCGAGATGCACAGCTATACCGTACATGAACCGGTCGGTGTATGTGCGGAGATCACACCGTGGAACTATCCGTTGCTGATGGGAGTCTGGAAGCTGGCTCCGTCACTGGCAGCAGGAAACAGTGTCGTATTCAAGCCGGCGACCGTTTGTGTGTTATCCTGCATCCGTTTATTTGAGATCTTTGAGGAGTGTGGCATGCCGAAAGGCTCTGTAAACCTCGTGATGGGACCCGGCGGAGTCATCGGTGATGAACTTGCTGCCAACCCGGATGTAGATATGATCACATTTACCGGAAGTACAGAGGTCGGCCAGTCCATCATGCGTCAGGCAGCGACCAATGTGAAAAAGATCGGTCTTGAGCTCGGTGGCAAATCGCCGAACGTCATTTTCGCCGATGCGGATCTCGAGGGAGCCGTAGAGTGGGCGATGGTCGGCATCTTCCTCAATCAGGGCGAGATCTGTTCTGCAGGCAGCCGGATTCTCGTCGAGGAGAGTATCCATGATGCATTTGTAAAACGGCTGGTAGAGCGTGCAAATGCGATCACGATCGGCAATCCGCTGGATGATCCGGATATGGGTGCGATGGTCAGTGAGAGCCATATGAACAAAGTACTGGCATATATTGAGAAAGGAAAGGCAGAGGGTGCGACACTCGCTTGTGGTGGAGAGCGTTATACCGAGGGTGAATGTGCAAAGGGATATTTCCTGCGCCCGACCGTATTTGATAATTGTACATCTGATATGACGATCGTCAAAGAGGAGATCTTCGGACCAGTCGTAACCGTACAGACGTTTAAGACCGAAAAAGAAGCCATCGATATGGCAAACGATACACCGTATGGTCTGGCAGGAGCCGTATTTACCGGAGACGGATCACGTGCGCTGCGTGTGATCAAAGAAATCCGTGCGGGTATCACCTGGATCAACTGCTACAATCCGGCATTTAACGAGGCACCGTGGGGCGGCTACAAGATGAGCGGTATCGGCAGAGAACTCGGTGTGCACGGACTCGAAGAGTATCAGGAGGTCAAGCAGATCAATATCAACTTATATCCCGGTGTGCTCGGATGGTATGAGCATTGATGTAGAATAATTGCATATAGAAAACGAGGGCAGTCATTCTGGTTGATGACTGCCTTTTTCAAAATGAAAGCGAAATTCTATTGACACAAATCGGCGATCTTTTTATACTTAATCTAGTACATTTAGTGAAAATATTCGCAACGGGTCAAAGGAGATAGAGGATGCAGGCGATTGACTTTTCAGATTGTAAGTTAAGCGGAAAATACTATGGTGGATCTGAGCGGAAGCTGGGAATCATATGGAATGGTGATGATTATATGTTAAAGTTTCAGAAACAGACAGCTTTTGGGAGACGGAATAATCATATTTCGGAGTATTTAGGTTCGCATGTTTTTGAATTGTGTGAGTTTTCTGCACACAAGACATTTCTGGGGTATTGGAATCATGAGCAGGTAGTCGCATGCAAAGATTTTAATGTGGCTGGAAAGCAGTTTGTTCCGTTTAATGAAGTTGGGGAAAGTACATTAGATCAAGATAAGGAAGCATATCAATATGATTATGAAGATATTATGCAGATGTTGCGTGATAATTCAAAATTAACCAATGTAAGTCAAACCATTTCTGCATTCTGGGAAATATATATCATAGATGCTTTGCTTGGAAATTTTGACCGTCATGGATCGAACTGGGGATTTATTAAGGAAAACAATCATTATTCAATGGCTCCGGTATTTGATAATGGATCTTCGCTGTATCCTGCGCTGGTGGATGAAGATGAGATGAGGCATGTTATGGCATCGCAGGAAGAAACAGATAAAAGGATATTTACATTTCCCACTTCACAGGTGAAACTGAATGGGAAAAAAAGCTCATATTACGAGGTGATATACAGTTTAGAGTTTCCAGAGTGTAATCAAGCCTTGCGCAATGTATATCAGAGGATTGAAATGGAAAATATACAGAAACTGATTGAATACACCCCTCTTATTTCCGACATACAAAAAATGTTTTATATGCATATGATACAGGCACGTTATGAAAAAATAATAAAAGCATCGTATGACAGATTGATTCAGAGAGGATAATTCAATGAGAGAAGTGATAACAGATGGCATCATTTGTCTGAATGATGAATATGGTTTTACCTATCATGTTGCGGATATACGATATATTGAGCGCGAGGACGAAAGCTACCGCTATGAATTTCGACCGGATTATAGTGTGATAGAGTTGTTAAATGTGAAAATTTATCAGGGGATTCCTGGACTGGATCTGAGTTTGAAAAAAGAGGTCTATGTGCGTGAAAATATAGTTCCTGTTTTTATCAGTGAGCGGACTCCGGGAGAGAATCGCGAGGATCTCTGGGATCTGTTAAAGGCATGTAATATGGAGTATCTCAATCGTCTCGAGTGGCTGATTCGTACTGATACACGTTATTCCGGGGACGGATTTTTTGTATGCAGAGCAAAGAAAAGGAAAATTCTGCGTATTTCATCTATCGCAGAGCTGGGAAATCGAAGTTCTATAATCAGCCGGAAGGTGTTGGAAGTAATTTGTGCTGGTGGGGAGATTCACACGGACGCGTTCGCCATCTCAGACAGCAACCGCAAATCTTATTATGAACTGTTTCTGGCATTGTATCGATGCGAAAAAAAGTATATGGATGACAGGCGCAGGGAGGGAATCAGAGAGTCTGCAAAACAGGGAAATTATACCGGGAGATCGCGGATCAAGATTGATCCGGTGGAAATGCAGGAGATTTTTGAGGCATATGAAGCAGGAACTCTAAGCGGCAGAGAGGCAGCAGAGCGGCTGAATATCAGTACATCGACTTTTTACAGGAGATATAAAGAATATCATAGATCATAGTCCAAAGACCAGGGTAAAGCACCAGTTGCTTATCACACTTTTTTCCGCTATAATATGGCTGGGATTCTGGTATCAGATCAAAGTATAAAAACGGAAAAAGGTCAATCACGAGTTGGAAAGGCTGGGAGATAAAAAGCAATGATGAAAAAGATTTTTTACAAGCAGCGCGCAGATTTTGAACGTTCTTCTGCCGCGCGGGATAAGGAACTGACATTTCCGGAGGATGTCTGTGAGACAAAGGATATCCGCTACAGTGAGGATGCGTGCGACGCCCATCGCATGGACATCTTTCGTCCAAAGGGAAGGGAACAGGAGGTTTTGCCGGTGATCGTGAATATTCACGGCGGCGGTCTGCTGCTTGGCAGCAAGGAATTTAACCGGTTTTATTGTGCCAGACTCAGTGAACAGGGATTTCTGGTATACAGCCTCGAGTATCGGCTGGTGCCGGACTGTACGATCTTCGATCAGCTTTCGGATCTTGCACTGGCGATGGAGGCGATCAGGGAGCGCCTGTCAGACGATCAGGGAGATGCGGAGCATGTCTACGCAGTCGCAGACAGTGGTGGCGCCTGTCTGCTGACGTATCTGGCTGCGATGCAAAACAACCGGGAGCTGGCGGATGCCGCGCAGATCACGCCGCCACAGCTGCCGCTTCGGGCACTCGGACTGATCAGCGGGATGTTCTATACGACGGGATTTGATAAGATCGGTTTATTCCTGCCGAAGTACCTTTATGGGAAAAATTATAAAAAGGGTGCCTTTGCGCCTTACGTGAATCCGGAGCATCCGGCAGTCGTCGGCTCCCTGCCTCCGTGTTATCTGGTCACGAGTAAAAAGGATCATTTGCAGCGGTATACACTCCGCTTCACGCGGGCACTCGCAGACAATCGTGTGCCCTATCGTCTGCAGAATTTCCATAAAAGTCCACAGCTGACCCACGCGTTCAGTGTGTTTTTCCCTTATTTAAAGGAGAGTGAGGAATCCATACAGTCTATGGTGGAATTTTTGAGGAAATATTAAATTGCGTGCGGATGGTATGCATATCTATATGATGAAGATATGGCGCAACTGTTATGTGATAAGCCAGTAGGGGCGCACTATGGAATGTTATATTGATTGACTTGCCACTTAGAATTATGTATGATGAAAAAGACATGTGAAAGGTTAGATTATAAGGCAGGTGAAGTTCACATGAAACTGACAGACGAAGAACAGACAGAATTAGATCATTTCTTGCGTGCGTACCGCACACATGAAAAAATACAGGAGATGCGCCGCTATATCCAGCATGGCGCGATCACGACCTACGATCATGTAGAGCGTGTGACAGCGTTATGTTTTCTGCTCAATCGCAGATTCCATCTGGGTGCGGATGAGCGGGTTCTGATTTTAGGTGCATATCTGCATGATTTTTATCTGTACGACTGGCATGTAAGCGATAAGTCGCACCGGCTGCATGGGTATCATCATCCGGATACATCCTGCGAGAATGCTATTCGCTATTTCCATGTCGATGCGAGGGTACAGCAGATGATCCGGTCGCATATGTGGCCGCTCACGCTCACACATCTGCCGGGCAGCAGAGAAGCCTGGATCTTGTGTCTCGCAGATAAATATGTCTCGCTGGCAGAGACATTACTGTATAGACGAGCGAAAAAACACAGTTATTCATAAATACAAAGGGGAAAATTATGTGGATTAGTAAGTATTTTGTATATTTTGTATTATTCAGTTGTATGGGATGGATCTACGAATCCACATTTTGTACGATTAAGACCGGAAAATGGCAAAACAGAGGTTTTCTATACGGGCCATTGTGTCCGATCTACGGTGTGGGAGCTGCATCGATTACGTTTATCGTGGATCAGCTGCAGGTGCATGAGGTGCCGGAGCTCACCTGGTGGCAGATATTTCTGGTTGCCTTTTTCGGGAGCATCGTGCTTGAATATGTGACATCCTATGTACTCGAAAAACTGTTTCATGCATATTGGTGGGATTACAGTGATGTGCCGTTAAATATCCACGGGCGTGTGTGTTTCCCGGCGTCATGCGGATTTGGTGTCGCAGGACTGATCGTGGTGTATGGTATCGCACCGTTTACTAAAAATATGACTTCGTGGATCTCACCGTTATGGATGGAGTTTTTATCATTGCTTTTCATGGCAATAGTGGCAGCGGATGCGACACTTACGGTATCTGCATTGACGCATTTTGAGCATAACGTAGTGGCACTGGAGACTGCGCTGAACCAGCATATGGATCTGTTTGTGAATTCCGTACAGGAAAAGACACAGGCAGCGAGCGTGGCACTTGCGGACGAGCGTGCACGGTTCTCCAAGGAGAATCTGGAGCGTTCTATCCGTGAGATGGATTGGTCACACCGTGTGGCTTTGAAGCGTGTGCAGGGCTTCCGTACACCGCAGAAGGATACCGCAAAGCGCGTATACTCACGTGAGATGGTATTTGATTCTATGAAAAAATATCTTGCAAATGCGAGAAAACAGAAATAAGAAGAAATAAGATATAACAACAAAAAAGGTACTGACATCCGTGCAGGATGTCAGTACCTTTTTATATGGTAAATCAGTTATGATTTCGCAGCCTCAAATTCCTTGATCTGCTCCTCATCGGGTGCTGCTGTCAGCAGGCTGACAACGATGATAAACAGCAATGATACGAAGAATGCAGGCAGCAGTTCGTAGATGTTCCATACGCCACCGATCGGGCGGACGAGGTATTTCCAGATGAATACAGTCGCGCCACCGGAGAACATACCCGCGAGCGCACCCCATTTATTGGAGCGTTTCCAGAACAGTGAACACAGCATCACGGCTCCGAATGCGCCGCCAAATCCGGCCCATGCAAATGATACGATACCGAACACAGAAGAGTTCGGATCTCTTGCAAGGAAAATACCGAGAATAGCAATCACAGCGATTGTGATACGCGCGACGAGCAAGCTCTGTTTTTCGTTTAACTTAATATGTAAAAAGTCCTGCACGACATTCTGTGAGACGCTGGATGCTGCAGCGAGCATCTGGCTGTCTGCGGTAGACATCGTAGCGGCGAGAATACCTGCGAGGATCACACCTGCGAGGATTGCGGTCAGAATACCATGTTCACTGATCAATCCGGCGATGCGCACGATGATCGTCTCGCTGGCGCTGCCCTCGAGGAATTCGAGCGAACCGGCCTTGGTCATGCCCAGACCGACGATACCGATCGTGATAGCGACAGCCATAGCAATAAATACCCAGACTGTAGCGATGCGGCGGGACAATACGAGCTTTTTCTCGTCCTCGATCGCCATGAAGCGGAGCAGGATATGGGGCATACCGAAATATCCGAAGCCCCATGCCATACAGGAAGCGATGGACAGTACACTATAGGATACAGAACCACCAGTCGCGACATCATGTGAAGCTGTCATTGACAGATATCCGGGGAGAGAACGTGCATTATCCACGACAGCATCCCAGCCGCCGGCATTCGAGATGCCATAGGTCAGTACGGAGATCAGGGCGATCGTCATGACGACACTCTGGATCAGATCCGTCGTGGATACGGCACCAAAACCACCCATGATCGTATATCCGACGATGACAAGCGCCGCCACGATCATAGCAGTTGTATAATCGACACCGAACAAGCTGTTGAACAGCTTGCCGCATGCGGCGAATCCGGATGCAGTATACGGAATAAAGAAGATGATGATGACTAATGCAGCCAGCGCATTCAATGTATTGCTTTTGTCGTGGTAACGCTTGGAGAAAAAGTCCGGGACAGTGATCGCACCGATATTTTGTGAATAGCGGCGCAGTCTGCGGGATACAAAATACCAGTTGAGCCATGTTCCGACACCCAGGCCGATTGCAGTCCAAGCTGCATCGGCGACACCGGACAGATAGGCGACACCGGGCAGACCCATCAGAAGCCAGCTGCTCATGTCACTTGCCTCTGCACTCATGGCTGTGACGAGCGGACCCATTTTTCGGCCGCCGAGGTAGAAGTCCTCTGAACTGGAAGTCTGTTTACTAAAGTAAAAACCGACTGCGAGCATCGCGAGCAGATAGATAACGATCGCTGCGATGATCAGAAAGTTTGTTGTGTTCATGTTCATAACCTCCTCAATCATAAATGTATGCTTTATCGTTGTAACGCAAAAAATACTTCCTTATTTTAACATGATTTCAGGTGGTCGTAAATACTAAATTCAGCAAAGAGACCATCATGTGCATTTGATAAAAATAGAAAATAGCAGCATCTAAGTATTGACATTCCTTAAGCATGATGCTAATATGAACATATGAACAGTTGCTCATATGTAAACATGAATACATCGGACGGTATAGATACCGGTCAGCCATGAAAGGAGAACGCGAATGGCAATCAATGACGTAGAGACTTGCGAAGATACTTGTGTACACACGGATCGTCTGGATAAGGTGCGTGCAGGACTTCCGGATGAGGATGAATTGTACGACCTGGCAGAATTGTTCAAGGTATTTGGTGATTCTACGCGTATTCGCATCCTATATGTATTGTTCCAATCAGAGTTGTGTGTGTGTGATCTGGCGGAGGCGCTACAGATGACCCAGTCAGCGATCTCACATCAGCTGAAGATCCTAAAGCAGGCAAAGCTCGTGACTGGCAGGCGCGAAGGCAAATCCGTGTTCTATGCGCTGGCAGATGATCATGTGCGTCTGATCATAGATCAGGGACGCGAACATATAGAGGAATAAATAACAAAAAGCAGGAGGATATTATTATGAAGAAGAAATTTAAACTTGAGGATCTGGATTGTGCAAATTGCGCAGCAAAGATGGAGGATGCGATCAAAAAGATCGATGGTGTCAATGATGCATCTGTCAGCTTCATGACTCAGAAGATGACGATCGATGCGGATGATGAACGCTTTGATGCGATTATGGACGAAGTAGTGGCTGTATGTGCTAAAGTAGAGCCGGATACAAAAATCCTGAGATAAATGATAGAAAGAAACGGAAATAGGTTTCGAGGTATAGATTATGACGAAGAAACAAAAACAGATGGTCGTGCGCATCGTGATTGCATTTATCATGCTGGTAGCGATTATGGTCGGAGAACATACAGGTCTGTCAGACCGGATTCAGCCGCATGTGCTGCTGGCGGTGATCTGTCTGGTGCCGTACCTGATTATTGGCTATGATATTTTGTTTAAGGCAGCACGGAATATCCGCAATGGACAGATTTTTGATGAAAACTTTCTGATGATGGTCGCTACCTTTGGAGCGTTTGGTGTCGGTGAGTATTCGGAAGCAGTTGCCGTTATGCTGTTTTATCAGGTTGGTGAACTGTTTCAGGGCTATGCAGTCGGAAAGTCCAGACAGTCTATCTCTGATATGATGGACATCTGTCCGGAATATGCCAATATTGAAGAAGATGGTGTGCTGACTCAGGTAGATCCGGATGATGTTGAGATCGGAACGATCATTGTGATCAAGCCCGGCGAGCGTGTACCGCTGGACGGTGTAGTCGTAGAGGGCGATTCGATGGTCGATACAGCAGCGCTGACCGGTGAGTCGGTTCCGCGCAGAGCGACTGTCGGGGATGATATCATCAGTGGCTGTGTGAATGGAAGCGGTACGCTCAAAGTCCGTACTACAAAAGAATTCGACGATTCTACTGTGGCACGTATTTTAGAACTTGTGGAAAATGCGTCCAGCAAAAAGGCACAGGTCGAGAATTTTATTACGCGATTCGCAAAATACTACACACCGGTTGTCACGATCGGAGCAGTTGTTCTGGCGATCATACCGCCGGTAGTACTTTCACTGACCGGAGCAGGCAGCCTCGGGGCATTGTTTGGAACATGGATCTATCGTGCATGTACATTCCTCGTTATCTCATGTCCGTGTGCACTCGTTATCTCAGTTCCGCTTGGATTTTTCGGTGGTATCGGAGCCGCCTCCAGAAAGGGTGTGCTCGTCAAGGGCAGCAACTATTTAGAGGCTGTCGCAGAACTGGATACGATTGTGTTTGACAAGACAGGAACACTCACAAAAGGTGAGTTTAAGGTAAATGAAGTGGCACCTGTTCAGATGGAGGCGCAGGAATTGCTCGAGCTGGCTGCACTGGCTGAGGGTTATTCCACACATCCGATCGCGGCTTCGATCAGAGAGGCATATGGCAGGCCGCTGGCGATGGAGCGTGTAGAGCGCACCGAGGAGATCTCCGGTCACGGCATCCATACATTTATTGACGGCAGAGAGGTCTATGTCGGCAATGCCAAGCTCATGCATTCATTGAATCTTGCATTCACCGAGTCAAAGAGTGCGGGTACGGTTGTATATGTGGCATGTGAGGGCAGCTTCGCGGGAACGATTGTGATCTCTGATACGGTCAAAGAGGGCGCACGTGAAGCGCTGGCTGCGATGAAGCATGTCGGTGTGAGAAAGACAGTCATGCTGACCGGTGACCGCAAGGAGGCGGCAGAGGCAGTCGCAAAGGAATTAGGTATTGATGAGGTACATTATGAACTGCTTCCGGCAGATAAGGTATCACAGGTAGAGAAGCTGCTAGGTGCATTGCCTGAAAAGGGCAAGCTGGCATTTGTCGGTGATGGTATCAACGATGCGCCGGTGCTCACACGTGCCGATGTCGGTATTGCGATGGGCAGCATGGGAAGTGATGCAGCGATCGAGGCGGCGGATGTCGTTTTGATGGATGATGATGTGCGTAAGATCGCTTCTATTGTAGCGATCGCCCGCAAAACACTGCGTATCGTTAAGCAAAACATTGTATTTGCATTGGCAGTCAAGGCATTGGTGCTCATACTCGGAGCGACCGGATATGCGAATATGTGGGCTGCTGTGTTTGCAGATGTCGGGGTATCTGTACTGGCGATCTTAAATTCCATGAGAACACTACGGGCAGAATAGAATATGTATTCATAAGAGGGACTCAAATGTGATGAATTATTGCATTTGAGTCCTTTTGTGGATGCGGTATTCTGTCGGTGTCATATGGCTGCCGGCGGCAGTTGCAGTAGTTCCCATCAGATGCGACTATTGCACCCACCGCCGGACAACACAAAGATTGCCTGTTACATGGTATTTATACTCAGCAGACAAAAAAATGAAGTGCGATAAGGAAAAATGGGCGTTTTCACTCTTGTCATTTTCTCATTTTCCATATAGAATGTAGCTACTTGGCAATTTTATCGGAAACCGGTCAGTGTGCGACAGACGCAGCCTGTCACTGAGATCGTGAAGTATAGTAGCGAAGTGGTATATCTAAGGGGATAGATTATGAAATTGAGAGAAAAATATATCGGGGATCGTGCATTTTATGCGATGGTACTTGCGGTAGCAGTCCCGATTATGTTACAGAATGGGCTCACGAATGTGGTGGGTCTGCTTGACAATCTGATGGTCGGCAGCGTAGGAACCGACCAGATGTCAGGTGTATCGATCGTCAATCAGTTGATTTTTATTGTAAACTTAAGTCTGTTTGGCGGTATGGCGGGAGCGGGCATTTTTACTGTACAGTATTTCGGTAAAAAAGATGAAAAAGGTGTGCAGGACATTTTTCGTATTAAATTTATCATAGGGCTGGTACTCGCTGCGGTTGGCATTTTTGTGTTATGGTTTTGGAGCGATCCGTTGATCAGCATGTTTTTGCATGAGGGTGACGCGTCATTGAGCATCGCGGATACGCTTGGATACGCGAAAGGCTATCTGTATGTCATGTTGATCGGCATCGTGCCATTTGCGATCTCACAGTGCGTGGCGAGTACACTGCGCGAATGTTCGCAGACCGTATCACCGATGATCGCCAGTCTCGCTGCGGTGGTTGTGGATCTGGTATTTAACTATATTCTGATCTTTGGTAAATTCGGAGCGCCGGCGCTCGGCGTAGAAGGAGCCGCGATTGCTACGGTGATGTCGCGTTTTGTAGAGTGTGGATTTTTGTTGATCTGGACGTGGAAACGGCGTGCGCAGTATGGATTTATCACCGGGCTGTTTGCACGGGGAGCGATCTCACCGATGCTCTGGCAGCAGTCGATCACAAAGGGATTGCCGTTGCTGGTCAATGAGTTTTTGTGGTCACTGGGTGTGACGATGCAGACGCAGAGTTATTCACTGCGTGGTCTAGAGGTCATTGCCGGGATGAATATATCCAATACGCTCAACAATGTATTTAACATTGCGTTTCTCGCGATGGGAAATGCAGTGGCGATCATCATCGGTCAGATGCTCGGTGCAGGAAAGATGGAAGAGGCAAAGGATACAGATACGAAGCTGATCTTTTTCTCAACGGTGATGTGTATCGGTATCGGTGCCGTGCTCGCACTGGTTGCGCCGTTTTTCCCGAAGATGTATAATACGACACCGGTTGTACAGCATCTGGCGACACGATTCCTGTGGGTGATGGCATTTATCATGCCGTTTTGTGCGTTTACAAATGCATCCTATTTTACCTTGCGTTCTGGTGGGCGCACAGGTATTACGTTTATCTTTGACAGTGTGTATATGTGGTGTGTTGTCGTGCCGCTCGCCTTCGTATTGTCGCGGTTCACGGATATCTCCGTCGTGCCGATGTACATGATCGTGCAGGGGATGGAGCTGGTCAAGGCAGTCATCGGATACATACTCGTCAAAAAGGGTGTGTGGATGCGCAACCTTGTTGCGGAGCAGTGAAATCAGTCATGACCTGTTTGCGAAATTTATAAATGCTATTGTGAACAGTCTGCGATCGCGGCAGTATCCCGATCAGGCTGCTCTGGTTGCCCGACGGTGTCTCGCTGTTCCTTCAGCTTTGGCTCGATGTGTCCTTCGGTTCTCTCGCACACATAGCCGGCAGCTTTCAGCTATGGTATGCGATTGGCTCTCTAATCGCTCGCACTCCGTCGGTCAAAAGTCGCATCTGACGGGAACTGCCGTGTCGCAGACATTTACGTTATGAATATTTCATGAACGTAGCAGCGCGAGCAAAGGCGTGTCTGATTTTGCTGCCTTTGCACGATGGAGAGGAGACTCCAAATTGTGGAAGCCTTTGCTGACACAATTTTGTTTTGAGGAGGCTCATCGGAATGATTCGTGCAATGAAAGCAAAACAGATATGCTTGCGGGAGCTGCGGCTTCTTGCAGGAGTTTCGCAATTATATATAAAATAGTACAGAAAGCAGAGGATATGAACATGCATTTATTAGTGGAGTTAGTGTTGCTCGTGATCGGCTTTGTCATGTTGATCAAGGGCGCAGACATCTTTGTTGAGGGCGCAGCAGGAATTGCCGCCAAATTCGGTATTCCGCAGCTCGTGATCGGTCTCACGATCGTGGCGATGGGAACGAGCGCACCGGAGGCAGCCGTGAGCATTACGGCAGCCATGAAGGGTACAGCGGACATCACGGTCGGCAATGTCATTGGCAGTAACATCCTGAATGTATTGGTGATTCTGGGTGTGACAGCAGTCATCGTCGCAGTTGAGGTGCAACGGACAACGATCCGCTATGAGATCCCATTTGTGGCTGTTGTGACAGTCGCATTGCTCATGATGGGTATGGCAGACGGCATGGTCGGACATCTCGATGGAGTGATTTTGTGGGTACTATTTGTGGCTTACCTCGCATATCTGTTTGTGATAGCCAAAAAAGGCAGGCAGGAGGATGAAGACCAGCCGGATGCACCGATCTGGAAGCTGCTGATATTTATCGTGCTCGGGGCAGGACTCATCGTCTGGGGAGCGGATGTGAGTGTGGACGCAGCGACAGAGATTGCCAGACAGATCGGTCTGAGTGAGCGTTTTATCGGATTGACGATCGTGGCACTCGGAACGAGCCTGCCGGAGTTATGTACGTCGGTAGTCGCAGCCCGAAAAGGCAAAGCAGATCTGGCGATCGGTAATATCGTCGGCAGCAATATCTTCAATATTTTATTTGTCATCGGTACGACCGCGCTCATTATACCGGTGCCGTTCCATCCGGCATTTCTGGTAGACACACTGGCAGCGCTCGGTGCAGTAATATTGCTGTGGATCTGTGTATATCCGAAAAAGAAACTGACCAGAACCGGCGGCATCGTGATGCTTGCTGCTTATATTGGATATTTTGCATATTTATTGATGAAATAGCTGAACACATAGCCAGCTTTAGGAGATGCAGATATGAAAAAAGGGTACAGACAGTGGATACAGTTGATATCATCGGCTGTGGTCGTCGTAGCGTTTATCATCGTGCTCATACACCGGGGTGTGATTCCGAAGTTCTGGGAATCAACCAAAGAACCGGCCATAAAAGTGATGGCTCCTGCAGATGAGGTGGAGTCGTCAGATCTGCCAGCATCGCAGACTGATCCGGCGGAAGCACCGGATGAAACAGAGCCAATAGTCGACGAGACGCAGCAGGAGGATGAAGCCGCAGACGAGGAGCCGCAGGAAGAACAGGATACTTCCGAAGCCGTGGAAGAAGCAGATCCGGCACAGCAGCTGGAGGATTATCTGGCGCAGGACCCGCGGCAGCCGCGTGAAGCGAAGGGTATATTTATCACCGGGGCAGTCGCCGGCACGCAGAACACGATGCCGGAACTCACGAATCTGGTGGAGGATACATCGCTCAATGCGATGGTGATCGATATCAAAAATGATTCGGGGGAAGTCACATATTCCATGGGACTGCCGCTTGCGGAGGAGATCGGAGCACAGACCCGCTATGTATCGGATATGCCGGGACTGATTCAGCAGCTGAAGGAAAAGGATATCTACCTCATCGCGCGGATTGTGGCATTTAAAGATCCGATTCTCGCGGAGCAAAAACCGGAGTATGCCGTCAAAAATCCGGATGGCAGCGTCTTTCATGATAATAATGACCTCGCGTGGGTCAATCCGTACCGGGAAGAGGTGTGGGACTACCTGATCGATCTGAGTAAAGAGGCAGTTGCGTTGGGTTTTGATGAGATCCAGTATGATTATATCCGTTTTTCGACTGCACAGGGGATTGCGGATGCGGATTTTGGAGCAGAAGCCAAAGGGAAGACGCGCCAGGACGCGATCACCGGGTTCCTGACAAAAGCGTATGAGACGCTTGCTCCGATGGGTGTTTTTGTATCTGCTGATGTGTTTGGGACGATTATCTGCAATGAGACGGATGGACAATTGATCGGACAGGATTATGTCGAGATGGCAAAGCACTGCGATTATATCTGTCCGATGGTCTATCCATCACATTATGTAAATAATGCGTATGGGATTCCGGTGCCGGATGCAGCGCCTTATGATCTGATCTATGCATCTGTAGCTGATGGAGAGCAGCGGCTGGATGAAGCGCGCGCAGCAGAGCCGCAGGTACATATCGCCAGACAGCGGCCATGGCTGCAGGCATTTACAGCGACATGGGTCGATGGACATATTCCGTATGGCGGACAGCAGCTGGCGGATCAGATCCGCGGTGCAAAGGACGCAGGTGTGGATGAGTGGCTGCTGTGGAATGCTGCAAATAATTATGACAAAGTAAAAAGTGGTCTGTGAGCATCAAAAAAGCTCTGTGCCGACATGCACAGAGCTTTTTTAAATTCAATTATTTATTGGAGCGTCTCCAGATATGCATCTTCTCTGCCTCTGCGATCAGTTCATCACGGAAATCCGGATGAGCGATAGAGATCAGGGCTTCTGCCTTCTGCCAGGTAGACATACCCTTGACATTGACCATACCATACTCGGTCACGACATAGTGTGTATTAGCACGCGTGTCAGTGACGATGGAACCGTTTGCCAGTGTCGGACGGATACGGGAGTGCATCTCGCCCTTCTTGTCGGTAAAGGTAGAGGAGCAGCAGATAAAGCTCTTACCGCCGTTTGACAGATAGGCGCCCAGTACGAAGTCGAGCTGTCCACCGGCACCGCTGATCTGCTTGGTGCCTGATGATTCGGAACTGATCTGTCCGAATAAGTCGATATCGACACAGTTATTGATGGAGATAAAGTTGTCCAGAGCTGCGATGGAACGGATATCGTTCGTGTAGCTAACCGGGGCACTCATCATCTCCGGGTTCTCATCGAGATAGTCATACATCTTTTTGGTACCGCAGCCAAATCCATAGGTCTGACGGTAGCGGTCGATACTCTTCTTTGATCCGTTGATCTTGCCAGCCTTGGCAATATCTACAAACGCATCTACATACATTTCCGTGTGGACACCGAGATCCTTCAGATCGGATTCTGCGATCATGGAGCCGACTGCATTAGGCATACCGCCGATACCGAGCTGGAGACATGCACCGTTGGGAATCTGATCTACGATCAGTTTGGCAACAGCCTTATCTACATCGGTTGCGGGACCGCCTGCGCCGAGCTCACCGATCGGAGGATTCTCGCCTTCAACGATATAGTCTACATCGCTGATATGTACGTTGTTCTCAAAACCACCGAGACAACGGGGCATATTTTCATTTACTTCGACAATGACAGTCTTTGCCATTTCACATGCAGCAGCCAGATGGGAGGCATTCGGTCCGAAATTGAAATAACCGTGATTATCCATCGGTGCGCAGACCACCATCACGACATCCGAACAGTTACCATCGCGATAGTAGCGGGGCAGCTCTGAATAACGGATCGGTGAGTAGTATGCACAGCCACGGGAGATCAGTTTGCGCTCGATACCTGACATATGCCAGGAGTTCCAGCAAAAATGCTCTCCGGCATCCTCGCGCTCAAATACAGCTAACGGTTTTAATAAGATACCGCCGCGCAGCTTCACGTCCTTTAATTCATCTGTGCGCTTGGCAAGAGCCTTGTCGAGTGCATCGGGTGTGCCGTTACACCATCCGTAATCTACCCAGTCGCCGGATTTGACGACTTTTACTGCCTCATCGGCAGTCACAAGCTTCTGTTTGTATTCATCCTGAAAACTCATGAGACATCCTCCTTGTTGTATAATGATATTGTTATTTTTATATCAATCTCTGTAGACTATCCTACCATTTTTTCTGTAGAAGTGCAATGATATTACATGAAAAAAGCACCTTGCATCAATCGTGCAAAGTGCTCTTATATGTGGGAAATAGCTTAGCTAAGCATATTGCCTTCATTGAATCTGTCGACGATCCACACAGTGGGGTCATCATCCTCGTCCGGGATCATATCCGGTGGAGCTGTGTTCGTCTGGGAACTGTCATCCTCGGTGATCTCGTCCTTCTTCTCAGAGGATGTGGTCTCATCCTTTTTGGTAGAAGAACTGCTGTCATCCTTCTTTTCAGAGGATACGGTCTCGCCTTTTGAGGAAGATCCGTCTGTGGTGTTGTCTTTTTTGTCATCCTTTGTATCGTCTTTCTTGGCGGATGATCCATTTCCATTATTATCGGTACTGTTTGTGTCGGATGTATTCGTATTGGTATTGCTTGTGGCAGAACCAGTTACCGAAGCAGCATCGTTATCCGTTGAAGCTGCCGGCTGTACAGAAGAACTGCTATCCGACGGTTGATCGGCAGTGGTATTATCCGTATCCGCATCTTTCTTAGCAGAACTGCTGTCAACGGATTCCTTGGGCTTATTGTCTGATACGACTGCGTTCGGGTCATCTTCGACACTGGCTGGAGCGACATCTGTCTGATTATCGGAATCGTGCGATGCATCAGGTGTTGCGGATGCGACTGCACTGGATACGGATGCGCCGGTAGCAGCGGCAGCTTTTGTCTGTTCGAGCTGAGCAACACTCAGATCTGCCAGTGCAACAGGATCAACATCCTGTGGATCAGAAGCTACATTGGTGATCTCATTGATCAGTTCCATTTTGCCGGCTGTGATGCCATATGCATCAGCGGTCTCTTTTGTTTCCTTGGATACATGAACAGTAGTGATAGAACAGGTGTCGACGGTAGATGCCGAAAACGCATCTACCGTATTCATCAGATCGGATGCTTTCTTATCCTTGTCCGAATAGACACCGATGATCATGTAATTTGTGTCCTCGGCATCGATATATGCGTCGTTTGATAACTGTTCCACAGTGATTGTGAGTGCAGTCGTAATATCGGTATTTTTTAAGGAAGAACCGATCGCATCTACGATGGCAGCGCCTTCCTCGTTCATACCGTTCACGGCGATGACTCTGTTAAATTCATTGAGTGAATATGCAATCGATGGATTGATATCCAGGCTGACATAAGAGATCGGATTACTCCAGGTATAAGTACCGATACCACCGCATGTGGCGATCACCAGAGCAGCGGAAGCGGCGACAACAGCCTGTTTCGGGAAATGAAGCATCTGCGATTGAAGCGTGATTTCCTGTCCGATGGAATAATTTTTATTTTTAATTTTTTCAAACCGGCCATCATCACGAAGTATAACAGCATTGCTGCCTTTTAGATCAACAATCACGGCTTTCATCGTTCCGTCTCCTTTCTAATTATTATAATTTTGAAATCCGGCAGAAACCGGAATTATCGGATATATTCCTGTAACAGCGGAAAATCATTGCATAAGATTTCCACTGCAGCTATTATATATTTACGATGCCTTTCAAGTATTTTTCGGGGTACTTTCGTATTTTCTGCAATATTTTTTATTGGAAACAGCCGTGTACTGCGCATTTTGCTCATGAGCTCCTCTGATTTTGCCAGATAGCCGACGGCCTCGCCACAGGCATTTTTTGTCTTGGCAGCCTTCGGTGAGCAGCTTGTCAGATCCATACATGAGATGTCGTAGCCTGCGAGAATATCGTTCAGGGCAAGAATCTCGTCACGGATTGGATTCTCATCGCTTGTGCTCGTCGCGCGGACAATGTGTAGCTGATAGGCAGAATTCTCGCCGTCTTCATCGACATTTCCCTCAAAGACGTAGGGCTCTGTGG
>JBNMKT010000026.1:0-19430 GCA_050874485.1 bacterium | reverse complement strand
GTTTATATTACCATGTGATTTTCCATTTGTCAACATGTTTTTTCAATTTTTTCAAATTCTTATTCCATGTCGGTTTATGTAAAATCAAAACGGAGAAGGGGGGATTTGAACCCCCGCGCCGCTGTTAACGACCTGCACCCTTTCCAGGGGTGTCCCTTCGGCCAGCTTGGGTACTTCTCCAGGCTCTGCCCGAATCATCCAGATAAGCATCTGTAGATTGGCAAAAAAAATGCAGTCTGCATAGCAAACTGATTTTTCATGAAGCGGAGAGGGTGGGATTCGAACCCACGCGCCCTTGCGGACAAACGGTTTTCAAGACCGCCTCGTTATGACCACTTCGATACCTCTCCGTGTTGCTGTTCTCGCGATCAGCGAGTATTATAATATCATCCTATTAGTGATATGTCAATACATTATTTGATATTTTTTAAAAAAATTTTTACAATCTCCAAATCCTCTGGTGTCGTAACCTTAATATTGCGGTAAGAGCCCTCGATCAGACGGCTCTGTCTGCCATATGCAAGCTCCAACACCTGCGTATCATCCGTCACAGATTGTTCCCCTGCCGCTATCACCCGGTCATAGGCATCACTTATCAGATCATAGGCAAATGCCTGCGGGGTCTGTACCTGCCAGAGTCTGCTGCGATCCGGGGTCTCCTTCGTCCATCCATGTTCTGCCGCTACTTTGATCGTGTCCTTTACCGGCATGCCTACCACACATGCCTCGTCTTGTGCTACCGCCTCCATCACTCGTCCCAGTATCTCCTGGTCAACGCACGGACGCACACTGTCATGGATCAGCACATAGTCCACACCCGTCAGCGCGTGCAAGCCTGCCTGTACCGACAGATAGCGCTCGCTGCCTCCGGGCACAATCGCACAGACCTTCGATAGTCCATAGCGCTCTACAATCTGTGTCCGGCACAATTCTTCTTCCCCCGGTGTCACAACCAGAACGATCTTTTCTACCATACTTTCCTGAAATTGGTGCAGGGAATAGTACATGAGCGGATAGTCTCCGACCATTAAGTACTGTTTGGGCGTATCCATATGCATACGGCTGCCACTGCCTGCTGCCAGCACAATGGCACCATAGTTTCCATAATTTCTTTTCTCCCGCTTCTGGTCCATTTAACGCTCCCCCAGCTTCAGATTCGGGATTGCATTGAGATCCAGTCCATCTCGTCTTCCTGCCAGATACTCATAATAAGCAGCCGCTCCGATCATGGCTGCATTGTCCGTACAAAAGATCGGTGATGGATGATAAAATGCTACTCCTTTTTTTCTGCATGCCTCTTCCATCGCACCACGCAGCGTCTGATTTGATGCTACTCCACCTGCAATCGCGAATTTGTCCATGCCACAGTCATCGATTGCCTGCATGGCATGTTGTACCAGCACATCAATCACCGCCTGTTGGAAAGATGCCGCCACATCAGCCTGCACAATCGTCTCGCCTTTCATCTGTGCACCGTTCAGATAGTTTAATACCGCAGACTTTAGTCCACTGAACGAGAAATCATACGGACCATCTGCCACTTTCGGCTGCGGAAAACGGATCGCCCCAGGGTCGCCCTCATGTGATACCTTTTCGATCTTCGGTCCACCCGGATATCCAAGCCCGATCGCACGTGCCACTTTATCAAATGCCTCTCCGGCTGCATCATCCCGTGTTCTGCCAAGTATCTCATACTGTCCATAATCAACGACTTTGACCAGATGTGTATGTCCACCGGATACAACCAGACACAAAAACGGCGGTTCCAGCTCCTTATTCTCTATATAGTTGGCACTGATATGCCCTTCTATATGATGGACTCCGATCAGCGGCAGCTGTCTGGCATATGCGATTGCTTTTGCCTCTGCGACACCGACCAGCAGCGCACCTACCAGTCCCGGGCCATAAGTCACCGCGACTGCATCCATATCATCCAGTGTCATATGTGCATCGTCCAGTGCCTGCGTGATCACCTGATTAATTTTCTCAATATGTTTTCTCGATGCAATCTCTGGTACCACTCCACCATACAATGTATGTAATGCGATCTGTGAGGAGATCACGTTTGACCGCACATCTCTGCCGTCAACAACAACGGCTGCCGCCGTCTCGTCACAGGAGCTCTCGATCGCCAGTATTCTTACACCTGTTTTCTTATCTGTCATGGATTAGTCTTCTCCTCCATTTACTTTTTCAAAGCCGAGTATCTTCCACTCACCCTGCGCATCCTTGCGCATCAGATACTGCTGATAGGTGCGCGAAAATTCCTGGCTCCCTTTTTTTATAAAATATGATGCCTGGGCGCGCGCACCGGAAGCCTCCTCGATGTCTATATATTCCACTTCATTAGAGCTGCATACATTCGCCTGAATCATCACTTTCTCATCTTTACGGAATGTGGCCAGTTCCTGCTGCAGGCTGAGCAGCTGTGTATCTTCCGGGTTCATCTCGAGCAATTCGTCATCGTAGAGCTCGCGCATCTTGGTACCTAGTGTGCGCACCTCATCATCGCTCAGTTCGTCTCCCTGTGAGCCATACAGCAGCAGCAGATAACGATTATACAGTTTCAGTACCTCACGCGGAGTCTTTGGATAGTCCGCAGAAATATTTTTGTACATCAATTCATCTTTTTCCGTGACCTGCGTCGCATCCGATGCTGACTTTGGCGTGCGATAAGCAACAAACGCAAACGCGCCTACGATCAATACAGCAACGATACATACCAGAACCACACCTATTCGTCTCTTCTTCATGCTTCATCCTCCTCAAAAACGAGTTCTATTGATCTGCCATCTTTTCCGAGCGAAGCTGCCGGGAAAATACTTCTCACCTTATCCATATAATCTTCCGCGTGTACCAGTGACGGACTGAAATGTGTCAGCCACATCTGCTCTACCTGTGCATCCCTGGCCACACGCGCCGCCTCGTAAAACGTCATATGCTTGTATTGTTTTGCCTTTTCTAATTTTTCTGCTTCTGCGTACATTCCCTCGCAAATCAAAAGATCTGCATGGTCAGCCGCCTCCACCAGTGACTTTGTCGGCCGTGTATCCGTACAATACGTCAGCTTGATACCCTTCCGCTGCGCTCCCATCACCTGATCCGGCGTATATGTCACGCCTTCATACTCTACTGTCTCTCCGCGCTGCAGGCATCCCCAGTAGTTTCGCGGAATCGGAAGCTTCAGTGCCTGCTCCAGCTGAAATTTCCCGGCCCGCTTGATCTCGATGGTATATCCGTAACACAGGACATTATGATTGACGCGGAACGCATCAATCTCATATCCATGAATAGAAAAATGCTGCGATGCACCCTCAATCTCCAGATAGCGGATCTCAAACGGCAATTCCGGAGCAATGGTACGCAGTGCATTCACAACCCGTTCCAGACCCTTGGGGCCAATCATCGTGAGCGGTTCTGTCCGTTCTGCATTTCCCATCGTGAGCAGCATGCCAGGCAGACCACTGATATGATCCGCATGATAATGTGTAAAACACATGATATCAATCGGCTTGGCACTGAGTCCTGCTTTTTTCATCGCCACCTGTGTACCCTCGCCACAATCAATGAGCAGACTGCTGCCGTTATATCTCGTCATAAGCGCAGTCAGCCATCGATAAGGCAAAGGCATCATTCCACCGGTTCCAAGCAAGCATACATCTAACATTTCTACTACGATCCCTCTCTATAATAATTCCGTTGTCGGGTAACAGTCCGGAGCAATCACAAAGCCCCTCGTCCATGCACGCAGACATTCCGGGCATATATTCATCTCCTCCGTTGTCCCATCCCGATCTGATAAATATCCCCAACGCTTTACGATGTGCAGATAGTCCTCGTAGTGCCCATCGCTCTGCCGGAGCTGTTTTCCGCAACAGTTACATTTCATTTTCCCGTGTTCCTTCATTGCCAGTCCTCCTATTGTATCCCATAATTTCATGATTCCAAAATCATTATAAGGAAAACTGAGATTCCCCTCTACAGGAAACTATTGGTTACTGCTGGCATGCCATAATATAAGCATCTTCTGTCGGTTTTTCATAAAAATTCTTACGCGTTCCCAGCGTACAAAAACCCATCTGTTCATACAGACGGATCGCCGGAGCGTTCGACACACGCACCTCGAGTACAATCCGCCTAACATTCCTGCATGCCAGCTGCCGCTTCAATTCGGTCAGGAGTGCCCGCGCAATCCCCCTTCTTCTGGCAGCCGGTGCGACCGCAACATTCGTGATCTCTCCCTCATCCAGTGTGCAATAAATACCCACATATCCGAGCAGTTCATCCTGTTCATAAGCCACCAAAAACAGGACATCTTCCCGCGGCAATGTATCTGCAAATCCTCCGGCAGACCATGGCATCGGAAAAATCTGTGCCTCCAGTGCTGCCACTGCCGCGACATCCTCTTCCTGCATCTTACGAATAATCATACACCCATATCTCCCGGCAGACGTTTTTCCTTTTCCTGACGCTCACGCTCTGCCTGTGATAAACGCAGATAATCCGGCTGATGATCCTGTGCGGATACAATCCGTCCCTCACGCAGATAGGTCAGCGCCAATGCTGCCACTGCACCTGCACGCTGTTTGTTCAGATGTGCCGGTGCAAACGAATACGGCACAGCCACATGCTCCTGCAGATACGAAGCAAAGACCGGTACACCGTCTCCCAGAAAGACAACGGCACGACCAAGCGCATTGATCTGCTCCGTAATCTGTGCAATATCAACCGCACACTGTGGCTGGATCACATGCATCTGTCCATCAGTAAATTCATAGAGACCTGTATATGTCTGGTTTCTCCTCGCATCCATAAGCGGACATACCACATCTGCCGCTCCCCACAGATTATAGGCCAGCCCATCAACCGTAGGCACCTCCACAAGTGGTTTACCGAGCGCCAGTCCGAGCCCTTTTGCCGTTGCAGAGCCGATCCGGAGTCCTGTAAATGATCCCGGTCCTTTTGCAATCGCAATCGCGTCCACAGACTGCAGATCGAGATCTATCATCTGCGCAACCGTATCCAGCATCGGCAGCAACGTCTGCGAATGCGTCTTTTTATAATTCACGGTGTATTCACCGATCAGGTTATCATCCTCCACAACAGCGACGCTTGCCACCAGTCCGGAACTGTCAAGTGCTAATAGCTTCATCCTGTTATCCTTCCTTTTCCTCTAAAATAATCCTGCGATAGTCAAATCCCTGTTCCAGATCTTTTTCAATCAATATCTGTGTTCTATGCTGCGGCAGGATCTCCTCAATCAGCTCTGCCCATTCAATGAGGCATACACCATCCCCATAAAAATAGTCCTCATAGCCGATCTCGTCCATCTCTTCCACATCACCGATCCGGTACACGTCAAAATGATAAAATGGCAATCTGCCTTCGTCATACACCTGTACGATCGTAAATGTCGGGCTGTTGATCGGTTCTGTGATACCCAGTCCCTCGGCCAGTCCCTGTGCAAATACCGTCTTTCCTACCCCGAGATCTCCGGTCAGTGTAAATACCGTCCCGGGCTCCACAGCTTCTCCCAGCTGCTTTGCCAGGGCAAACGTCTCCTCCGGTGAATTTGTCTCATATACCATATCGTCTGCCTCGTCCTCTATACTTTCTTCATCTTAAACCGGTAGCTGTCTACCTGCGCCTTTGCCAGTTCATAGAGTGCCTCATACTGATCTGCCAGCTGATCGCGCGGGATCACATTTGCGCGGATACGGCCTCCATATAAGAGCACCATATGCTTCGTGCTCACAATCTTGTATAACTGTTTCCACGGCATCGTCACACTCTGGTCACCAAAACATGTCGTGATGCCGGTCTCATCAAACGTATAATGAATCGGCTGTTGATAGACCTCGCTGTTTTTCATCTGTTTTTTTACTTTGCCCCGGAGACTGAACGGTATATATAACACAATCAGTACAGATGCAAGCAGATACAGCACATTATATGCCACATTGACATCTCCCCAGCTCAGCACACTCACCAGCACTAACAACACAGCTATCACTATGGACAATACACCCTGCGAATTGTGATACACATGATACAGATTAAATCGATACATATCTTCGAACGTCATGGTTACGTCCAGTTCTATTTTTTTCATGTACTTGCTCCTTTAATTACATACATACTTACGGTAAGTATAACATTTCTGAAAAAAAAAGGAAAGAGGGATGCTCACCCTCTTTCCCATTTCATTCTATGTAGTCACCAGACTGCCTGTTATCTATATGACACCTGATTCTGTCCTGTAAAACTACAGCAGGCTCTCGTACAGCTTGGTAATATCCTCTACACTGGTCTCCTTCGGATTGCCCGGACGGCATGCATCATCATATGCAGACTGTGCAAGGAACGGAATATCCTCTCTCTTGACGATCTCACTCAGATCTGCCGGGATTCCGACATCTGCTGACAGCTTCTTGACAGCATCGACAGCAGCCTTGCGATACTCTTCCTGGCTCATGGCATCTACGCCCTCTACGCCCATTGCGCGTGCGATCTCACGATACTTCTCGCCGGTAGCTTCTGCATTATACTCCATAACGGTCGGTAAGATGATCGCATTTGCTACTCCGTGTGGTGTATCATAGAGTGCTCCCAGAGGATGTGCCATCGAATGCACAATACCGAGTCCTACGTTTGAGAAGCCCATACCTGCAACATACTGTCCCAGAGCCATTCCCTCGCGTCCTTCCTTGGTGTTCTCTACTGCTCCGCGCAGGCTCTTTGAGATGATCTCGATTGCCTTGAGATGGAACATATCAGACAGTTCCCATGCACCTGCGGTAATATATCCCTCAATCGCATGTGTCAGTGCATCCATACCTGTCGCTGCAGTCAGACCCTTCGGCATAGATGACATCATATCCGGATCAACGAATGCTACAACCGGAATATCTTTCGGGTCTACACATACCATCTTGCGGTTCTTCTCCACGTCTGTGATGACATAGTTGATCGTAACCTCTGCTGCTGTACCTGCTGTGGTCGGTACGGCGAAGATCGGTACACTCTTCTTGGTAGTAGGAGCGACACCCTCGAGGCTGCGTACATCTGCAAAATCAGGGTTTGCGATAATGATACCGACACCCTTTGCAGTATCCATGGATGATCCGCCACCGATGGCGATAATATAATCAGCACCTGCTGCCTGAAATGCTGCTACACCTGACTGTACGTTCTCGATTGTCGGGTTCGGCTTGATATTGGAATATAATTCATAGTCGAGTCCTGCTTTCTCCAGTACATCCAGCACCTTCTGGGTCACGCCGAATTTTACCAGATCCGGATCTGAGCATACAAATGCTTTCTTGAACGCTCTGCCTTTTGCCTCGTCAGCAATCGCCTCGATCGCTCCTGCTCCGTGATAAGAGGTCTCGTTTAACACAAATCTGTTTGCCATAGCCTTTTTTCCTGTTGCAGCCATCCGTCTTCCATAGCTGCATCCTTTCTTTGTTTATATGTAAAGTGTACTCTAAATTCCCTTCATCGTCAACGCAATCCGCTTCTTTTCCAGATCTACATCGAGTACTTTTACATCTACAATATCACCGACTGAGACAGCCTCTAACGGATGTTTGATAAAGCGGTCGCAAATCTGCGAAATATGTACAAGTCCGTCCTGGTGCACACCGATATCCACAAACGCACCGAAGTCGATCACGTTGCGCACCGTGCCCTTTAATACCATGCCCGGTGTCAGATCCTTCATCTCCAGTACATCACTGCGCAGAATCGGGCGCGGCATATCCTCTCTCGGATCCCTGCCCGGTTTTTCCAGTTCGGATAAGATATCGTTTAAGGTCAGTTCACCGATCTCCAGCTCCTGTGCCAGCTTTTTCTTATCTGCCACTTTTTTAGACAATCCAGCGAGCTGACCGGGCTGCCAGTCATTTTTGCCGTATCCCAGCTTCTCTAACAACTGCGTCGTTGCCGCGTAGCTCTCCGGATGGACACTCGTTGCATCGAGCGGGTTTTTACCGTTTCTGATCCGTAGGAAGCCCGCGCACTGTTCAAATGCCTTCGGGCCGAGCTTGGGCACCTTTTTCAGTTCATTGCGGCTCATGAATCTGCCGTTTTCCTCGCGGTAAGCAACGATATTTTTCGCGACTGCCTTGCTGATACCGGAGATGTATTCTAACAGTGATGCGCTGGCGGTATTCAGATCCACTCCAACGCGGTTTACGCAGTCCTCAACGACACCTCCAAGCGCTTCGCCAAGCTTCTTCTGGTTCATGTCATGCTGATACTGTCCGACGCCGATCGCCTTCGGATCGATCTTCACCAGCTCTGCCAGCGGATCCTGCAGACGTCTCGCAATCGATGCCGCGCTCCGCTGTCCTACATCAAAATTCGGAAATTCCTCGGTCGCCAGCTTGCTCGCAGAGTACACAGATGCACCTGCCTCATTGACAATCACATACTGCACCGGCTTATCCAGTTCTTTCAAAAGATCGACAATGATCTGCTCGGACTCACGGGATGCCGTGCCATTTCCGACCGAGATCAGCGATACATCATATTTATCGATGAGCTGCTTTAAGATCTTTTTCGATTCCTCGACCTTGTTCTGCGGCGCAGTCGGATAGATCACCTTTGTATCGAGCACCTTTCCGGTCGCATCGACAATCGCGAGCTTACATCCGGTACGAAATGCCGGATCCCAGCCGAGCACGACCTTGCCGGCGATCGGCGGCTGCATCAGCAGCTGTCCGAGATTCTTGCCAAATACACTGATCGCTCCGTCCTCTGCCTTTTCCGTCAGATCCGCGCGGATCTCCCGCTCGATCGCAGGTGCAATCAGACGGTCATAGCTGTCAGCGATCGTCTCCTGCAATACCGGTCTGGTGTTTGGATTATCTCTTGTGATCACCTGTTTTTCGAGAAATCGCAGAATATCCTCCTGCGGTGCCTCGATCTTGACGCTGAGTACCTTTTCTGCCTCGCCACGGTTCAGCGCGAGTACACGGTGCCCGGCGAGTTTTGCGACCGGCTCCGTGAAATCATAGTACATCTCGTAGACACTTTTTGCTGCCGCATCTTTCGCTGACGAATGCAGAATACCCTTTTTCGTCGTCAGCTCACGGATCCGGATACGGTAATCAGCTTCTTCCGAGATCATCTCTGCCACGATATCACGCGCCCCGGCAAGTGCATCCTCTGCGCTCGCCACTTCTTTTTCTTCATTGATAAAGGCCGCTGCTTCTTCTAACATCGGTTTTTTCGTCATCTGTAATAATAATATGTTCGCGAGTGGCTCTAAGCCTCTCTCTTTCGCCACTGTCGCACGGGTACGGCGCTTCGGGCGGTACGGTCGGTACAGATCCTCCACGACAACGAGTGTCTGTGCATCTAAAATCTGCTGGCGCAGCTCCGGTGTCAGCTTGCCCTGCTCCTCGATCGTAGCGAGTACCTGCTGCTTCTTCTCCTCGAGATTGCGCAGATAGTTCAGTCGCTCGAACAGATTTCTCAGCTGCTCATCGTTTAGCGCCCCTGTTGCTTCCTTCCGGTAGCGGGCGATAAACGGAATCGTATTTCCTTCATCTATCAGTTTAACGGCAGCGTCCACCTGGTTTTTGCGTACACCAAGTTCTGCTGCGATCGTAGCAATAATATCCATGACTCTTGTTTCCTTCCTCTCATTCTGTTTCCATCATCAGGCGATCGTGAAACTATGCTCACATCCAGCATATATATCATGTGGCAACCATGCTCCATAATGCCTGTGACCTATTCGCTTATTATACCCCAGGCACCAACTTCATGGCAAGCATGTTGAACTATCGCACGTCACGTGGTATGATACTTATAGGTGGCTATATAAAAAGGAGGTACGCTTATGTCAGATTATCTCTCGATCGGCAGCTACGGAACTGGTTACGGCTATGGTTATTCCAGCCCTTACCAGTCCTACGGCATTCATAATAATACAAACCGGCAGACCAGCCAGACGAATACAGACGGCACACAGACCGATAAGCCGCACAGAAAAACCGGAAATCCCAAGGATGACACGGTCAAGAGAGGACGCAAATCCTCTCCCGCAGAATGTCAGACCTGTAAAACACGTAAATATCAGGATGGTTCGGATGAAGGTGATGTCTCCTTCAAGGCACCCGGACATATCTCACCGCAGGCTTCTGCCGGCACGGTACGCGCCCACGAGCTGCAGCATGTGAGCAACGCTTATGAAAAGGCTGCAAATGGAGACGGCGAGGTTCGCTCTGTGAGCGTGTCCCTGAAAACCGCGGTCTGCCCGGAGTGCGGTACGACCTATGTGTCCGGTGGCGAGACGCGCACAGCAATCGCCTACACAAAGGAAAATCCGTACCAGAAAAACCAGAAGGCGCTTCAAGCAATCGATCTGATTGGCTCCAATGTCGATTACGTTGCATAAAAATATGCATAAAAAATGCCGCGGGTCATCCACGGCATTTTTTCACGATTCATTTTAATTAAACCGGATCATCTGCAGCACACTCGAAAGCTGCGCAGCCTTCTCCTCATAGGCAGCCTCGGACATCGTCTCTGTGACAAATCCGATCTCGTCTGCCAGTTCCTCGATATCTACAAATTCCACACTGCCGAATGTACGTGAGACTTCTTCCTTAGATGCCTTGGTACGCACAAAGAAGCGGGTCTCGTTTGTCTTGTAATCAGCCAGTTTGACCGGCTTTGCATCCCAGTTTAAGATAATATGTGTATGCATATGCTTTACGATATCCACGATATCTCCGACTACGGCACTCGCGGTCGGCAGTTTGCCTGCGCCGCTGCCATAGAACATCGAATCTCCGAGCATATTTCCTTTGACGAAAATGGCATTGAATACATCATTGACATTATAGAGCGGATGCTCCTTCGGAATGAGGAACGGTGCAACCATCGCAACATATCCACCAGCTGTCTGTCTGCTCATCGCAAGCAGCTTGATCGCACGACCCATCTCTTTTGCATACATGATGTCGGTCGGTGTGATCTTGGTGATACCCTCAGTGTGGATATCCTCATAATTTACCTGCTGTCCACATACGAGTGATGTGAGAATCGCAATCTTGCGGCATGCATCATAGCCCTCGACATCGGCAGTCGGATCTTTCTCCGCATAACCCTTTGCCTGCGCCTCTTTTAACACGTCATCAAATGCCAGTCCTTCATTCGTCATCTTAGTCAGCATATAGTTTGTCGTACCATTGACGATACCACTGATCTCAACAATCTCGTCTCCTGTGATGGAGCTCATCAACGGACGGATGATCGGAATACCACCACCCACACTCGCTTCGAATAAGAAGTTTACATTTTTCTCTGCTGCGAGTGCGATCAGTTCCGCTCCCTTATCAGCGACCAATGCTTTATTCGAAGTCGTCACATGCTTTCCTGCCGTGAGCATCGCCTTTACAAATGTATATGCAGGCTCTACGCCTCCCATCGTCTCAACGACTACGCTGATCTCCGGATCCTGTGCGATCACCTGATAATCATGCACGATCTTGCTCTGGATCGGATCACCTTCAAACTCTCGCAGATCCAGCACATATTTTACCTCGAGATCCTCTCCGGAAGTCTTTTTGATCCGTGCTCTGTTCTTCTCTAAAATCTCTACCACACCGGAACCGATCGTTCCGTATCCCATAACTGCTACTTTTACCATTTGTCTTTTACTCCCTCGCAAGTATTTTTAAGTAGTGCACACCATCCTGCTGCTCGATACGCTCCATGATACGGTTCGCATCGGTTGTCTCCGGCAGAATATCCACACTCAGCGTCAGCGATGCAATCCCATTGACCGGAATACTCTGATGGATCGTCAGAATATTGGCACGCGACTCCGCAATCGTTTTCAAGATTGCGGATAACAGCCCCGGCTCGTCATCCAGCTGAATGACCATCGTGATTGTCCGTCCCTTCGCATTATCGTGAAAAGGAAAAATATCTTCTTTGTACTTGTAATAAGAACTGCGGCTGATATCCACGCGCTCTGTCGCTTCCTGTACAGAAGCCACACGCCCGGACTCCAGCAAACGTTTTGCCTCCACGACACGAAGCAGGACTTCAGGCACTGCCTTTTCCTTTAGCACATAATAGTTTGTCTTTTCTGTCATCATACGCTCCTGTGTTTGTCACGCAAATACATTTGTACTCACCTGAAAGATAATACCACAAGAACGCAAATGACGCAAGACCTTATTCGTCTTGCGCCATAACAGCCCCTTGCGAAAGCCATTTTAAATATGCATTGATAAACGGATCCAGATCTCCATCCAGCACCGCATCTACATTGCCAGTCTCATAACCGGTACGACGATCCTTGACCATTGTATACGGCTGCATGACATAGGAGCGGATCTGATTTCCCCAGCCAATCTCCGTGACTTCTCCACGGATCTCAGCCTCTTTCTCCTCATTCTCCTGCCGGCGCAGCATGAGCAGCTTTGCCTTCAGCATCTGCATCGCCTTATCCTTATTCATATGCTGCGAACGCTCATTCTGACACGTCACAACAATACCAGTCGGAAAATGCGTAATGCGGATCGCAGAGGATGTCTTATTAATGTGCTGTCCACCGGCTCCGCTCGAACGATACGTATCGATACGGATATCCTCATCCCGCACCTCAATATCGATGTCCTCCTCGATATCTGGCATGACATCACAGGAGACGAAGGAAGTCTGACGTTTTCCGGCAGCATTGAACGGTGAGATGCGCACCAGACGGTGTACACCCTTCTCTGACTTCAGATAGCCGTAGGCATTCTCGCCGTTGACCTGGAAAGTCACCGACTTGATGCCAGCCTCGTCACCCTCATGGAAATCCAGCACTTCTACAGAGAATCCCTTGTCATTTGCCCATCTCGTGTACATACGGTACAACATCGATGCCCAGTCACATGACTCCGTACCACCGGCGCCGGCATTGAGCGATACGATCGCCGCATCCGCGTCAAACTCACCAGAGAGCAGCGTCTTGATACGGATCGCATCATAGGTCTTTTCATATGTTGCGACCGCTTCCTCGATCTCGGGAATGAGTGAAGTGTCATTCTCCTCCTCAGCCATCATGATCAATGTCTCGATATCATCATACTGTGTCTCCAGATTCTGGTACGTCTCAATGTCGTCTTTGAGGCTCTTTAACGTTTTCATCTTCTGCTGGGATACTTCCGTCTGATTCCAGAAATCAGGCGCTTCCATCTCCCGCTCCAGTTCTTCAATACGCTTTGACTTATTTGCTAAGTCAAAGTGCATCCCTCACTTCCATCAGTGGTTCTTTCCACGTATTTAATAAAAACCGGTACTGGTCTAATTCTACCACAAATGTCACCTACTTTCTGTTTTGATATTTTGACGTTTTATACTATTTCTGATCCTGTAATACTTCTATTGCCTTTAGGATCTGATTATCCTGCATCATATCATACGTTGTCGCATCCGGATCGAGATATTCATATTCCAGTTCGATATCCGGATCAATGCCCTCACCATGGATATTCTCTCCGTTCGGTGTATAATATTTCGCCGTTGTCAGCTTAAATGCACTGCCGTCTGCCATTTTACGAATGCTCTGCACAATGCCTTTGCCAAATGATGTCGTACCGATCAGGGTACCGTATTTATAATCACGGATCGCACCCGCAAAAATCTCAGATGCACTCGCACTGTTTCCATTGATCAGCACTGCCATCGGGTAATCCATGCATGCTGCGTCCGACTTGTATTCCGTCCGCTTGCCGTTTTTATCTTCTGTCCACACAGTCACGCCTTCCGGCAGAATCTGGTCTAAAATATCCGTCACAGAAGTGATCATGCCTCCCGGATTGTCACGGAGATCGACGATCATGGACGTCATACCCTTTCCTTCCAGTTCTTTGACTGTATCTGCGAATTCTGTCGCTGTCTTTTCCCCAAACTCTGCGATCATGATATATCCGATGCCACCATCTAACATCTGACCACTCACGGTAGGTACATCTACGACGTCACGTGTCACGTCCAGTTCCAGATATCCCGGATTGCCTTTGCGGTACAGCTTCAGATGCACGGTCGTTCCCTTTTCTCCACGGACATGCGTCACCAGTTCCGTCAACTCCATGGAAGTCGCCATGATGTCATCGACCTGTACTAGGAGATCCCCGTTTTTGATGCCGGCCTTTTCTGCCGGGCTGCCTTCATAGACATGGTTGACCGTCACCTGCATGGTGTCCGGGTTCTGTTGTAATACAGCACCGATTCCACTGAGTGAAGCAGTCGCAGAGATCATCATGCTCTCATATTCCTCCGGCGTATAATATGCCGAATATTTATCGCCAATCCCTTCGAACAATCCCTTGTACAGCCCCTGTACGAGCTGGTCCTCGTCTACATCTTCGTAATAATAAGTATGAATCGCTGCCACCAGCCGCTCAATCTTGCTCTGGACCGCAGAGGTCAGCAGTTCCGTGCTATCCCCCTCCGCAGTCGTCTGCGCCATATCCGTCAGATCTTTTCTGGCCTTGCTGAGTCTCGCCATCGGAATAACGAGAAATACGATCAGACACAGGGCAAGCACGGTCAATCCACCGACTGTGAGCCCCTTATAAAAAGCGCCCTTTTTCTCCGTCTCTATCCGGTGCATCTCCTCACGCAATGCCTCCGCCTCTGCCTGTTGTGCTTCAGACAGCTGCAGTTGTTCTTTCTCATCCATATATAAAAACCTACACCTTCAAATGCTTTCGAATCGTCGTAAAACTTCCTACGAAACCGATGCCGACACCCAGGATCAGACCGACCGGTGCCAATGTGGCAAACACCGTGCCCACCGGTAAAAAGCTCAACATACTGCTCAGGAAATTAAACTTATCCATAATATACACAATCAGCCTGCTATACATGAAATATAACAGCAGCAACGGCAGCACTGACCCGATCAGACCGATCAGAATTCCCTCCACAACGAAGGGCGCACGTACAAAAAAGTCCGTCGCTCCGATCAGCTTCATAATACCGATCTCCTCCTTGCGGACCGCGATACCGACCGTCACCGTATTGCTGATCAAAAAGATCGCCACACAGAGCAGAATCAGAATAATACCCGCAGATACATAGCCGATCAGTTTATTAAAATCCGATAACGTATTCGCTACGATCTCCGAACGGCGTACCTCGCGCACACCCTGAAGGCTCTCCAGATAGGTAACGAGCGAATCCTGCATCGACACGTCATTCAGATAGATCTCATAACTCTCGGACTTCTGCAGCGGATTGTCATCGCCAAATCCTTCTGCGAGATCTTCATGACCCTCAAAATAGACCTGTGAAAACTCTTTCCATGCATCATCTGCAGATTTAAAATTGTATGCTGCTACTTCGGGGCGTTCCTTGATCTTGTCACCGATCTCCGCAATCTGCTGGGGTGTCACATCATCCTTGAACAGTACCGTGACTGCTACGCCCTCCTCTGCATTCTTGACCATTGCCTGAAAATTGGTCACAATCGAGAAAAACAGTCCAAACAAGAAAATACAGGCTGCCATCGTAGCGATAGAAGCCAGTGAAAACATTTTGTTTCTCCATATGTTTTTGATGCCCTGTTTGAGCGAATAGAAAAATGTACTAATTCTCATAGTCATCACCACCCACACTGTCTGTCAGCGAATCTGATACGACAGTTCCTTTCTGAATCGTAATGACACGTTTGCCCATGGCGCGCACGATCTCCATGTTATGCGTGACCACGACCACTGTCGTGCCGCGTGAATTGATCATCTCCAGCAGATTCATGATCTCCCACGCATTATTGTTGTCGAGATTTCCCGTCGGCTCATCTGCGAGCAGAATGCGGGGATTGTTGACAAGTGCACGCGCGATCGCTACACGCTGCTGCTCTCCACCAGACAGCTGTCTGGGGAACGAACGGTACTTTGCCGCAAGCCCTACCATCGACAGCATCATCGGCACCTTCTGACGAATGCTGCGATTCGATGCCCCGACCACGCGCTGTGCAAATGCTACATTGTCATATACATTGCGGTCTTTGAGCAGGCGGAAATCCTGAAAGACGCATCCGACGTTTCTCCGAAAGTACGGTACCTTGCGATGCGGCAGCTTGCGGATATTCGTTCCGTTAATCGTGATATCTCCGGATGTCGGCTCAAGCTCCTTGAGCAGCAGCTTTATAAGCGTGGACTTTCCGGAGCCACTGTCTCCTACAATAAATACAAATTCGCCCTCTGAGATATGGAGCGATACATCATTCAATGCGGGTATACCCTGTGAGAAAGATTTACTCACATGTTCCAGCTGAATCATAGAACCTCCTAACTGACCGGTCAATAATCCATGGATTCCATATATTTCATATACTGAACAACCATCAGCGCAATCTTAAACGTGATAGCATCCTCGAATATACGCAGATCCAAACCGGTACTTTTCTGCAGTTTATCCAATCGATAAACCAGTGTATTACGATGAATGTATAGCTGACGCGAAGTCTCGGATACATTCAGGTTATTCTCAAAAAATTTATTGATCGTCATAAGTGTCTCTTCATCGAAATCATCCGGTGATCTGCCCCCGAAGATCTCCTTGATAAACATCTTGCACAGCGGAATCGGAAGCTGGTAGATGAGTCGTCCGATGCCAAGTGCCGCATACGCGATAATATCCTTATCCTCAAAAAAGATCTTGCCGACATCAAGCGCCATACGCGCTTCCTTGTAAGAACGCGACACTTCCTTGATCTCCTTTACAATCGAACCATACGCAATATGTACGTCCGGATTGCCACTGCCTACAAACAGGGAACGGATCGCCTCCGCAGACTTATTCAGTTCTGCGTAGCCTTCGCCCTCTAACAGTTCACGTACAACGATAATATTTTTCTCATCCACGGCTGTCACAAAATCATGGTTCTTGCCATGGAAAATGCTGCGCACGCGCTCCAGCTCATTTCCATCCTTTTCACGGTTGGTCTCAATGATAAACACAGCACGCGGAACGTCAATCTCGATATGGAGCTTTTTGGCACGATTGTAGATATCAACCAGCAGCAGATTATCCAGCAGCAGGTTTTTGATAAAGTTATCCTTATCAAAACGCTCCTTGTATGCAACAAGCAGATTCTGGATCTGGAATGTCGCAATCTTTCCAAACATATATGCTTCTTCGGTATCACCACAGGCTAAGAGCACATACTCTAACTGGTGCTCATCGAATACTTTGAAAAACTGGCATCCCTGCACGACCTGTGAATCCGCCGGTGATTCCATAAACGCACGCGCCGGCTCAATATAATCATTCGCCTCCGGAAATGTCGAAGCAAGAACTGTTCCCTCTGTGTCAATGACACACAGATCATTCCTCGTAATACCTTTCAATCCGTCGATTGTATTTTGCAAGATCTGATTTGATATCATATCGGCTCCTCCCGTCCTTCATGTCATCTGCTCTGTTAGACATTTTTCACAATAAAAAAATGTAAAATTTTGAGCAAGGAAGACTTTGTGTATCTCATTTTAATGCAAATCATCAAAAAAAGAAAGAGGAAATGCTATATTTTTTATGCTAATATTCTAAAAAACCCTCCCCAAGCACTTCATTTGCATCCGTCACAATGACAAATGCATGTGGATCGAGTTCCTTTACACAATCTTTAAAGTCCAAAACCTCTTTTTTACCAACCACACAAAACAGCATCTTGCGCATCTCGTCCGAATACATGCCCTGTGCCGGAATCGCTGTACAGCCACGGTTCATCTCATACAGCACATGCTCCGCGATCTCGCTCGAACGATCAGACACCACAAATATCATCTTGGAATAATTCATGCCGTCCAATATGGTATCGGATACTTTGGTCGCGATCGCTACAGATATGATCGCATACAGCGCAGGTCTTGCGCCCAGCAAATAATATCCGGCTACAATGACTGCTCCGTCCAGCACGAACAATATCTGTGCAATGGAATAATTGCGGAATTTCCGGTGCAGCAGTGATGCAACCAGATCTGTGCCCCCGGTCGCATTGCCGGTCCGAAACACCATCGCAATACCCGTTCCACTGATCAGCCCGCCATACAAAGCCGCGAGCAGATAATCTCCCTTCGCCAGGTCCACAGATGGAATGACTGCCAGCCACACAGACAACAGCAGCGCAGCAAACGCTGTCCGCCGCACAAACAGTCTGCCCATGACAAACCATGCAACAAGAAACGCCGGCAGATTCAACGCAATATTTGTAAACCACAAAGGAATTCCTCCCGGAACCAGTTCCAGTGTCATTCGTCGAATAATAATGCCCAGTCCACTGAAACCACCGTTTACCATCCCCATCGGATCAAATACAACCTGCACTGCCAGCGCAATGAGACCTGTACCTGCGATCAGCAGGATATAGTCTCTCACCATTTCTTTTTTCTTTTTATGAATACGAGTCATAACCGCTACATTTTTTCCTCATCATCATATTGATTCACATGCATCTTGAATCTACCCAGATGAATCAGCCGCTTCATTCTCCAGCCAAATCCCTTCTTCTCCAGAAGCAGACCGTAGTTCTCTCCCAGACCATACCACAGTTTTGCCAACAGTTTGCTGCGGTTCTTCATAAGGAATTCTTCCTGACCGGGTGTCGGCATAACCGACAGTATGACATCCGGTGCGGCACTGTTGATCTCATTAATCATACGATCCAGATCATCCGGATATTCTTCAATACTATATTGTCCGACGATATGCAGTTTTTCATACCGTTCTTCGAGTATTTCCTTTATTTTTTCAAGTGCCGCATTTTTAGACGCAACCAGATAGATCTGCTGCTGTCCGCGCTGCAGCCGTTTCATCAGTTCCGCAAAGAACAAATGATCCGAAGCTTCCCTGATGCGCTGGTTGGAGGTGATCCCTGCCACGCTGAGTATCTCCGGATCTTCGACTACAATCAGATCTGCCTGTTCTACAAACGTTTTTTCCTCCTCAGAACCGCTACTGCTCACCTTCATCAGTGATTGCATCGACATTGTCAGAAACATACACAGTCGTTCACTGCGCAATGCCTCCTGTGCCAGCTGCAGCTCATCCCTCAGAGAATAGTTCGGAAATGTCATTCCCAAAAGCTGTATCTGTTTAATCATAAGCCACCTATATCTTTTTTAGAATCCGTGGATAGTATACCAGAATGATATACTTTTTTCAACCGGCAGAAAATGTCTGATAATTTTCGACATATTTCTGTCATATTCCGACATGATCCACAGTTTTTTTACTACTCAAAAGTCAAGCGTTTTTCATCAATTTCTGCCGGATTTCTCATATTTATTGTATGTGCACAAAACTTCCGTTCGCTTTTTCCACTATGTAAACCGCAAAATTTGTCACATTTTCTGTGGATAATGTGAATAACTTCGTGTATAACTCACTTTTTTGGATAAAACCGTTTTTTG
>JBNMKT010000025.1:0-19608 GCA_050874485.1 bacterium | reverse complement strand
GTTCCGGCGATGATGCGCACCATATTATATAAAAATCCTGCTCCGGTCACCCGGATGCTGATCAGATCTCCCTGTTTTTCCACCTGACAGTCATAGATCGTGCGGACGGTCGTCTCTGCCTGCGAATGTGCGGCACAAAAGCTCGCGAAATCATGTGTACCGACCAGATATGCCGCTGCCTCACGCATCCGCGCGAGATCCAGCCTGCGATAATAAAAATATGAATCCCTGCGCTCGGTAGGCAACGGAAACTCCCTGTTTAAGATCCGGTATTCATAAGTTTTCCTGCTGTCACAGTGACGCGGATGAAAATCCGGTGCGACCTCTGCCGATGACTGTACGACGATGTCATCCGGCAGCCGCTGATTGAGCGCATAACAGATCTTATCCGCGGGAATCCGTGTATCAGTATCAAATACTGCAACATTGCCGAGTGAATGTACACCGGAATCTGTCCGGCTCGCGCCGGTGACAGTGATCGGCTCACCGAGCAATGTACTGAGTGCCTGATTGAGCACGCCCTCCACGGTCGCCACTCCTGGCTGCAGCTGCCATCCACAGTAGTCTGTGCCGTCATATGCGACACGCAGCATCACACGCTTCATAACAGTATCCTCAACGCGATCAGCAGCACCAGATACATGACTAGTACCAGATATGCGATGCGATCCATATTCTGATAGCGCAACGGCTTCATCTTCGTGCGGCCTTCGCCACCACGGTAACAGCGTGCCTCCATTGCCAGTGCGAGATCATTCGCACGCCGGAAAGCAGATACGAACAGTGGCACTAACAGCGGGATCATCGCTTTGGCCCGCTGGATCACATTTCCCTCTTCAAAATTCGCCCCGCGTGCCATCTGTGCTTTCATGATCTTGTCCGTCTCCTCTACGAGAATCGGGATAAAACGCAGTGCGATCGACATCATCATTGCGATCTCATGCACCGGTACATGCAGGTGGACGAGCGGTTTTAATGCGCGCTCCAGTCCATCTGTGAGCTGGTTTGGTGTCGTTGTCAGTGTCATGAGCGATGTACCGAGTACGAGGTACGTCAGCCGGATCATCATGCGGACTGCTGCTGCGATTCCTTCTTCTGTGACTTTGATCTTCCATACCTGAAATACTGCTTCACCCGGTGTCAAAAAAAGATTAAATGCCGCCGTAATCAACATCAGAATGATGATCGCCCGCAGACCCTTGATCATATATTTAAAAGGAACTTTTGATATTTTGATGATCGCTGCCAAAAATACAGTCACAACCGCCAGCCCGACGATACCTTTATATGCAAATACAGAGATCAGGAACACTAATGTGCCGAACAGCTTTACACGTGGGTCCATCCGGTGAATCACTGATCCAGTCGGATAATATTGTCCTATCGTAATATCTCTCACCATAATCTGTCACCTATTCCACACTGCGCCCAAATGCCCGCAGGATCTCATTCTTTGCTTCCTCGACCGTCGTCGCGTCCCGGTTCACCGGAAAGCCCTTTTCACTCAGTTCATGCATCAGATACGTCACCTGCGGTGCTGCCAGTCCGACCTGTTCCAGCTCCTTATAATGACGGAAAACCTCTTTGGGCGCACCATCAAACATCACACTGCCCTGATTCATGACTATGATTCGTTCCACATATTTTGCCACATCCTCCATGCTATGGGACACAAGGATAACTGTGATATGATTCTCTGCGTGCAGCTTCGCGATCTGGTCTAAGATCTCATCCCTGCCTTTTGGATCGAGCCCCGCAGTCGGCTCGTCCAGGATCAACACCTCCGGGCGCATCGCGAGCACTCCCGCGATCGCCACACGGCGCTTCTGTCCACCAGAGAGGTCAAATGGAGACTGGTCAAACAGTTCCTCCGGTATACCGACACTGTGCAGCGCCTCATATGCCCGCAGCTCCGCTTCATTTTTATCCAATCCCTGATTCATCGGCCCAAAACAGACATCTGCGAGAATCGTCGTCTCGAACAACTGATGCTCGGGATACTGGAATACCAGACCTACCTTGCTGCGTAGCTTTCGCATGCTATAGCCTTCAGCGTAAATATCCTCTCCGTTATAATAAATGCTGCCGCTCGTCGCGCGCAGCAGTCCGTTCATATGTTGGATGAGGGTGGATTTGCCGGAACCGGTATGACCGATCACACCGATAAACTGTCCGTCCCCGATCTCCAGATTGATATCTTTTAACGCATACATCTCACGGGGTGTCCCCTGCTCATATACACAGTTTACTTTATCTAATATTATCGACATAGCTATCCTTCCCGCAGCTGCTCTAATGCCTGTACGAGTTCTTCCCTCGTCAGGATACCATCCGGCAGATCCAGACCTGATTTTTTCAGTTCATGTGCCAACAACGTAATCTGCGGTACATCCATACGATGCGCCTGCAGCGATTCCACACGCGAAAAGATCTCCCGCGGAGTCCCCTGCATCACTACTGATCCAGAATCCATCACATAGACATAATCAGCATCTGTGACCTCTTCCATATAGTGTGTGATCAGTATGATCGTCACGCCCTTTTTCTGATTCAGCTCATGTACCGCGCGCAGTACCTCTTTCCGTCCGTTCGGATCGAGCATCGCCGTCGGCTCATCGAGCACAATACATGCCGGCTGCATCGCTACGACTCCTGCGATCGCTACACGCTGTTTCTGACCACCAGATAGCTTGTTCGGAGAGGCAGACCGGAACTTCATCATTCCGACTGCTCGGAGACTGTCCTCTACGCGCTGCCAGATCTCATCCGTCGGCACACCGAGGTTCTCCGGCCCGAAACCAACGTCCTCCTCTACGATACTGCCGATGATCTGATTGTCGGGATTCTGGAATACCATGCCGGCATTCTGTCGGATGTCCCAGAGATTGTCCGGATCGGAGGTATCTTTGCCATCGACCCAGAGTGTACCCTCCGTCGGACAGAGGAGTACATTCAGATGCTTTGCCAGCGTCGATTTACCGGAACCATTATGTCCTAAGACCGCGACAAAGCTGCCGGGCCTGATATCGATATCTACATGATCGAGTGCCGTCTGCGTGGCGACCGGATTGCCCTCCTCGTCACGGCGGATATATTCATGTACCAGTTGTCTTGCTTTTACCATCAATGATGCCATCTGATCTGTATTCCTCTCCAAGTATCAGTTTACCAGTGCAGTCTGTGCAGCTCACCTTCTGTCTTCATATGCGAAAAGCCCTGCTGACGCAGCGCCTCATATAAAACGATCGCCACCGAATTCGACAGGTTTAACGAACGCGTCTCCCCGATCATCGGGATACGCACACACGTATCCGGGTGTGCCTTTAGGATCTCCTCGGGAATACCTGCGCTCTCCTTGCCAAACATAATATAGCAGCCATCCGGATACGAGGCATCCGAATAGATATGTCTGCCCTTTGTCGTCGCATAAAAGATCTGCGCGCCGGGATTGCGCGCAAGAAAATCTTCATAATCGACATACGTCGTCACATCCAGATCTGCCCAGTAATCCATGCCTGCCCGCTTGAGTGCCTTTTCACTCAGCGAGAAACCAAGCGGCTCGATCAGATGCAGCCTCGTACCGGTCGCTACACAGGTACGGCCGATGTTTCCGGTATTTGCCGGGATCTCCGGCTCTAATAATACGATATTGATCATTTCTGCTCTGCCTCCGCACGCAGTTTTGTGATAAATTTCTCCAATCTGCCCAGTGCAACCTTCAGATTGTCCAGTGAATACGCATACGAGATTCGTAAAAATCCCTCTCCGCAATCTCCGAATGCTGTGCCGGGAACGACTGCGACCTTTTCCTCTCGCAGCAGTCTCGTTGCGAACTCATCTGAGGTCATGCCGAATTCCTTGATCGACGGAAAGATATAAAATGCGCCGAACGGCTCGAAACATTCCAGCCCCATGCGCTCAAATTCATGTACGAGGAATCTGCGGCGCTGGTTGTACTGCTCACGCATCATCGCCACATCCTCATCACCGTTTCGCATCGCCTCCACAGCCGCATACTGGCTGTTTGTCGGTGCACACATGATCGCAAACTGGTGGATCTTTAAGATCTGATCCATGATGACCTGCGGACCACAGGCATAGCCGAGCCGCCATCCGGTCATCGCATGGGATTTGGAAAATCCATTAATGACGATTGTGCGCTCCTTCATGCCAGGAAGTGACGCGATCGATGTATGTTCTTCCAGATAACACAGTTCGGCATAGATCTCGTCACTGAGCACAAACAGATCATGATCGATCACAACCTGTGCGATCGCCTTCAGATCTGATTTTTCCATGACTGCTCCGGTTGGATTGTTCGGATACGGCAATACGAGCATCTTCGTCTTCGGCGTGATCGCTGCCTCCAGCTCCTCAGCCGTCAGGCGGAACTGGTTTTCCTCCTTCAGTTCAATGATGACCGGTACACCGCCTGCCAGAATACAACACGGCTCATACGATACATAACTCGGCTGCGGGATCAGCACCTCGTCACCCGGATCGAGCATCGCACGAAACGCATTGTCAATGCCTTCGCTGCCGCCGACCGTAATCAGGATCTCTTTCAACGGATCATATTGCAGATGAAATCTGCGGTCTAAGTATTTTGCGATCTCGATACGCAGCTCTTTCAGTCCTGCGTTCGATGTATAGAAAGTTCTGCCCTTTTCCAGTGTATAGATACCCTCATCACGGATATGCCAGGGCGTATCAAAGTCCGGCTCGCCCACACCCAGAGAGATCGCATCATCCATCTCGCTCACTATATCAAAAAATTTGCGGATGCCGGAGGGTTTTATCGATGCTATTTTTTCATTTAACGGATTTCTCATGGTGTCATAAATATCCTTTCATCTTTTGATGTCTCTGCCATGACTGTGCCATGATCCTTGTATTTTTTCAGAATAAAGTTCGTCTTGGTGCTGAGCACGGAATCGAGCGTAGACAGCTTATCAGTTACAAATGTCGAGATATCGCGCAGTGTCTTGCCTTCAAGCGTAACCATCAGGTCAAAGCCACCGGAGATCAGATATACGGAGTTTACTTCCGGATAGTTGTAGATACGCTCTGCGACCTTGTCAAATCCCATATCTCTCTGCGGAGTCACACGCACCTCGATCATCGCTGTGACCTTCTCCACATCTGTTTTATCCCAATCGATCAGTGTATGATAGCCACAGATCACATGCTCTGCTTCCATCGCCTCCAGCTCGTTAATGACCATCTGCTCATCCACACCTAACAGTACCGCCAGATCGTGCAGATCGACACGGCTGTTTTTCTCGATAAATGTCAATATCTTTTCTCTCATCTTATCTATGTTCTCCTTTATCTACCATTCTCAAATTATACGACCCGATACAGTTCATCCACCTTCGGAGGCTCTAAAAATCTCCGTTCCTCGCCGGATATGATCACACGGTCATTTCCATCCGTTACTTTTCCGATACACACTGCATGGATACCCTCTGCCTCCAGCGCACGCACGAGTCCGTTGCCATCCGATGCAGCCATGAGCATGCTGCCGCTGCTGATCAGTTCATACGGATTCACGTCGAAAAATTCACAGACCTCTACGGTCTCCTGTCTGATCGGGATCTTTTTCAAGTCTATTTCCAGTCCGACGCCAGCGCTCTCTGCCATCTCCCAAAGTGCACCGAAGATACCTCCCTCGGTCACATCATGCATCGCGCTCACGCCAGACTTCACCGCCGTCGCGGCCTCCGGCAATACGGATAAATAGCGGTCAAAACTCTTTGCCTCCTCAACAAGTGCCTTCGGATAGCGCGTCAGCAATTCCGTCTCCTTTTCTTTGGCTATGATCGATGTGCCTTCCAGCCCGATCCATTTTGTGACGATCACATCCATGCCTGGTCTGGCGGCTGCCGTGGAGATCAGTCTGCCCTTTTTTGCCTTTCCGACACCGACGACAGAGATCACCGGCTGGTTGACCACGCGTGTCACCTCTGTATGTCCACCCATGATCTGCACATTCGCCGCATGTGCAGCCTCCTCTGCCTGCTCCATCATCGCCCGCAGCTTTGCCTCGGAGATCTTTTCGGGTAAAAGAAAAGTAAGCATCACACCGATCGGTTCTGCTCCTGCACTCGCCAGGTCATTGAGCGTAATCTGGATCGCCAGATGCCCGATGTCTTTTGCAGTGCCCGTAATGGGATCTGTTGATAAAACAAACATTTCGTCCTCCTGCAGAGCCACTGCTGCGCAGTCCTCCCCTACGGAAGCGCCCAGGAGCACTTCCGGGCGGTCGGTTCGTATTTGCTTTAATACTGATCTCTTTAATACTGCCTCCGGTACTTTGCCTACTTTCATAATATATACGTATCCTTTTTATTTTTTGTTTACTCGTCTGCCTCTTCTTCCTGTGACGTATCCCCTTTGGTGTTGTCTTTGGTATTGTCTTTCGTATTATCTTTTTTGTTATCCTTGGTATCGTCCTTTGTCGGCTTTGACTCGTTTTCTTCTTTCTTTTTGTCTTCTTCCTGTTTTTTCTGTTCTTCCTCTTCCTGCTTCTTGAGTGCCTCCGCAGAATTAGCTGCTGCAACTGCGCGGATCTTTCCTTCATCCTTTGTAGCGATCGCAGCCTTGATTGCTGCTACAGCTTCCGCGTTATCAGATTTCGTTCCTACGGTAACGATCTTCGGCGAAGCATTATAAGTACTGTTATTATACGCTTCACGGCTGACTTCCACACCGTTTTCTTTTACGACCTTCCACAGCTTTGCCGTATAACCGGTATGCGCATTCTGATCCGTATTCACATAGCCGATTCCATGTGCATCCGATGCCACGAACTTTGTCTCCGGCTCAGTCGTGCTCGTCGTCTCGCTCTCGAATATGACCTCTCTGTTCGCCGGGCGTGTCTCCTCACCATATACCGTAAACGTGATCTGTCCGCCATTCGTATATCCCTCGATATATACCGGAAAATCATAATTATTCGTGAATTTCAGATCCTTATAAGTACCTGCGATCGCAGCATCCATCGAAGGCTGCACATAGCTGACAATCATCGAATGGCAGAAACGCTCATCGATCGACAACTCCGCGCGGATCACCGCATTGTATAACGTCGTAGATACCTGACAGATACCGCCGCCATACGTCTGCACCGTCGTTCCGTTCTCATAGGAACCAGCCAGTTCATAGCCGTTCTCTGCGGTAAACGGGTTGACTGCCTCATACACCGAGAACTGCTCACCCGGATAGAGTACATGTCCATTAATCTTGCTCGCACCATTGCGTACATTCTGCGCACGGCCCGCTGAGGAACTGCTAAAATCCGTTGTATAAGTACCGAGCACATCCTTGACACGCGCAAGCTGCTCTTTGGTGCCTTCCGGCTCTACCACATTCGCAGCCAGTTCAATCGACGCATCACTCTGCGACCAGGTATCTTCTATATAAGAGACGATCTCATCTGCAGATTTATCCACATCCACAGCCACACCGTTTTGTCCATCCGTGATAGAGAATACACCATTCTCACGCTTCAGGCCATAGTTTACGGCATCCTGATTTATGTCGGCAGTATTCGCCTCCAGAAACTGTGTGACCTTATCTTTATCTGCTGTATAAGTAATGTCGTATACCAGATTTTCATGCTCGAGATCCTTTTTCGACTTGTAACGCTCGATCAGATTACCTGTGCGTCCGACATTCATTGCATCCTTGACCAGCACCGGATTTGACCATTCCACGCCAAAATCAGATGCCTTTGCAACAACACTCTTGTCATCTACGGTCAGTGTGAACTCTGTGTCTCCCAGCGACTTGACATAATCATTCACAGCTTCTGTCGCCTGTGCCTCTGTCATACCTCCAACCGCGATATCACCAATATATATATTATCCGCTATCGTGCGGTCTGCCTCGTTCTGTGCATCCTGTGCATACGCTGTCGTCCCTACATAGACACCTGCCGCACAGACCAATGCTGCTGCCAGCGCACCGCCGATCTTCCATCCTGTATTTTTCTTTTTTCTTCTCATAATTACCTCTGAAATCACAACCTGTTTTTATACTTAATGATTATATACTAACTCTATTTCCTTTTTCAATATGCAATATCCGCTAGAATAATTGACAGGAATTGCGTATTTTAGTATATTATTAACGATTTCAAATTGCCGTTTTCCGACAATTATACGAGTGCACTCATCACCATCGGAAGTACCATTGCGATCACTAAAATAATCGCTATGATTCCAGCAATGAGCTGTCTCTTATTATTTTTTTGTTTTTTTGATTGATTCATACCTGTCACCTCTGTCTGACTATAAAATATTAATTTAAGAAAGGAACCCGGCTGTCAGCAGACAACCGCATGCAACAATATCATATGTTATTACCGCTATTGACCATATTCATTATCATAACCGCATACATCGCGATCCGCCAACGCCATGCCACCAGCTCCGAGCAGGAAGTATGGGATCATTTCCGGCAGCGCGAACAGGATGCCAACTGGACACGTAAACAGGACATCTCCAATCTCGCCTATATCAAGCTGCCCATCGAGCGTCTGCCACTCGGCAGATATCCGGATGAAACACTTGAGAACTACGAATCCGCCCTGCGCGATCTGTCCACACAGCCAATCTGCAACCTGAATGGCATCTCCAACACGGATCTGAAACTCCGTTACGGTGCCGCCAACCTGAATACGCTCAGCCAGTGCGACACCAATTATAGCACGCTCGTATCGCTTTTGGCAAACTATGCGGAGAAACTTTATGAACTTTCTCACATACCTGAAGCCAGAGAAGTGCTCGAATATGCCTTGTCACTCGGTACGGATGTTGCGAAAACCTATGAATTGCTGGCCACTATATATGAATACGAAAATACCCCCGAAAAAATCCATGTACTTTATGAATCTGCGGAAAAAATCACTTCCATCCGGCGTGATGCCATTCTCCGCAAACTGGAAGAACACATGAACCACGCGCAGGAGGCATCCTCATGAATTATCTCGCCATTGATCTGGAAATGACAGGATTAAATGTCAAAAAAGACCGTATTCTGGAAATCGGGGCCATCTACATGGAAAACGGAAGACCTCGTGACCGCTTTTCGGCAATGATCAATCCCCATTGTTCTGTGTCTGCGCAGATCACTGATCTGACAGGAATCACACAACAGATGGCTGACAAAGGCGAAGAACTCTCAGATGTCCTGCCTCGTTTTCTGGCATTCTGCGGTTCACTGCCGCTGCTTGGACATAATCTGCTGTTTGACTATAGCTTTTTGAAACAGGCATGTGTGAACGCAGGCCTCTCATTTGAGAAATGTGGCATTGACACGCTCAAGCTCGCCAGACGTTTTCTCCCTGCCGCGCAGGAGAAAAAGCTGACCTCACTCCGGGAATTCTACCAGCTCGATACCGGCAGCGTCCACCGTGCAGCATCTGATGCACTCGCCGCCGCACTGGTATACGAACGACTGTTATCCGATTATGGTGAGTCAGATCCGGCTGCCTTTTCCCCGGTTCCACTCCTTGTAAATATAAAAAAACAGCAGCCCGTCACCATTCCCCAAAAGGAACAGCTCACAAGACTGCTGTCTGCATCTTCAACTATTATAGATGAACCGATCGATATCGACCATCTGACCCGCAGCGAAGCCTCCCGCCTCATTGAACGGCTGCTTCATGCGGACTAGATCATCACAAACCGGAATACGGTATCTACTGCTCCCACGAGCAGCATCACACCACCGATCGCATATGCTTTCGTCTTTTGCTCATATCCGAAATGATATCCAACATACAGACCTGCGATGACTACGACCACTGTGGCGGCAGAGACTGCGATGAGAAGCGTCGCTCTCGCCGTACCAAGGAATCCCAGTGCGGCTCCGAGTGCCAGCGTACCGATACTGATCAGCGCCAGTCTGGCGATCAGCCCCTTCCACGCATACTTGTCATCCCGGTGCTCTAGGATCGCCTCATTCTTCCACGCCTTGCGGATCATAAGGATTCCCAGAACTCCAAAGATAACCACTGCGATGATCTCCGTCGCACTGCCTTTCGGATTCACGTCACGCAGCCGTAAAAACGTACCACATACGCTACCGATATAGAGTGCTGCTGTCTGCCATACGGCAAACAGCACGCAGAGAATCATAAGCGGCTTCTTCTCTATTTTGGAAAGCTGTGCACCTTTGCAGGCCATTGCTGCAAATATATCCAACGATATGCCCAGCGTCACTAAAATTGTCTCTAACCAGTTCATATACCATACCCCATAACTACACTAATCGTCTAACTTTACACTATCTGTCTTAATGATGAACTTCACGCTTCCGACCTGATCCTGTGCAAGACCTGTGAATGTCTTGTAGTTCTCACCAGCCTGTACGACTGCGTCAATCCGGTCTAACAGATCCTTGGTATCTCCACTGAATGCATCTACCAGCTTTGAAATACCCTCATCATTGAACTTCACCATTCCATCGTACAGCTCACCTGCTCCATCATCCAGTTTTCCAACACCGTCTGCGATCTTGTCAGCGCCCTTAGAGAGATCAGATGCTCCGTTTTTCAGCTTATCATTGTTTGCTACCAGTGTATTTGCACCGGTTGCCAGCTGGTTCACACCACTTACGAGATCAGGTACACCTGCTGCCAGTGTAGAGATGCCCTCGCTGAGTGCTTTTGTACCGCTGACCAGACTGTAACCACTGTTTTTGTCAACTGCCTCGATCTGTGCTGCGATCGTCTTCTTGGCATTCTCAGCGCCCTGAAGTGCTGCTGTCTCTGCTGCTGTCTGACATGCTCCTACGACCGATTTACCGACTGCATCAGAACCGTTCTGTGCGATACCGCCTGCGATACCCTGTGCCAGACCACCTTTTAATACACCGCTTGCAAAGAATGCTGCATAGGTAGTCGAACTGCCCGGAACTGTTGCCTGACACTGTGCTGCTGTATATTTCTTGCCGGATGTAGCATCCACGAAACCATTTTCTGCATAATACTGAGCCAGAGCAGCTACCACACCATCACTGGTCAGACCCATGCCGGAGATACCACTCTGAATCTGCTTTACAGTAGCATCGCTGGTCATTGTGCTATTGAAATTGTTTGCCGCTGACTGATAAATAAGCTTGTAAGCTGCTGATCCTTCTGCGAACTGTGCAGAGACAAGTTTTTTGGCTGCTGCCTTCTCCTTATCACTCATCTCCGTATTTAATGCCTTATCGAGTGTCTGTACACCGTTGGAGATTGTCTTGGCACTGGAATCTAATGTCGTAGCGCCCTTGGACAGTGTGCCTACACTCTTATTGAGGGTGTTCAGACCATCATTTAACTTCTGTGCACCATCGGTATAGCTTGCGATACCATCCTTTAAGCTGGCAGCGCCATCCTTGAACTCACCCATGCTGTCGTTCAATGTACCGATGCCATCCTTTAACTCCTTGCTGCCATCCTCTAACTGCTGGCTGCCATCAGATAATTCATCGATAGAATTTTCCAGATCACCCAGATCCAGATCATCCAGACTCAGGTCGTTGAGCAGACCAGTCATTGCGATCGATGCGGTCATCTGCAGTGAGAAATTATTAACATCTGCGGTGACTTCTACATAATCAGGAAACTCGATATCTGAATCAAAGTCTCCTTCTTCCTTCTGCAAGCTCTCCTTCAGTCCCGGCATAGCCATTCCGACGATGATATTATTCTTGCCATCTGAGATCACTTTTCCATTTTTTACTTCAATATTCGTAAAATCATCGCTTACGACCATTCCTGTCATAACCGTAAACGGAACATATACCTCGATCTGCTTGCCATCTTTATCGATGGTAGTCTTTTCATGATTCTCATAGTCAAAACGGATTGTGACCTTTCCGCTCTTTCCTGCCAGTTCTTCCGGCTCGATCTCTTTACCGTCCAGATAATAGGTCACTGACTCGCTGATCGGGATCTCTTTCTGTGTGGTACCTTCGTAATAAATATCGCTGCCGTTTGCCTGCCAGGTCAGCTTATCACCGTCCTGTGTAAATGTCTCATCACCCTTGATGTTGGTGATACCATCCAGATCGGATACATCTTCGATGGTATCTGAACCTTCTTTGTTCTTCAGCCACTCCTCTACGATGACCTTTCCTGCATTTCCTTTTGCATCAGAGATCACATAGACGGTCTCATCCTTTGTCGTATCATCTGTAGCACTCTTATTTGTATTTACAAGGTCACTGATCTTTTCTTCCAGCTCTGACTTCTCAGCAGCCTCTACTGCGATCGCCTGATCTGTGTTACCCTGTACATATCCTGCTGCAAAACTGCCGCCTGCCAGCGCTACGACGAGCACACCTGCCAACATACGGATTGCAAATTTATTCTGATATCTTTTCTGTAACTGCTTCATCTTCATGATATGAATCCTCCTATATTTAACCTATCATTGCTTACTGTCTGAATCCCTTGCTCGTCTTGATGATCAGTTTGTCAAAGATCATAAACATGGACGGCAGAATGAAAATAACCACAAACATACTGATGATCGCGCCTCGTGACATCAAAATACACAGAGAACTGATCATATCAATATTCGAATACACACCAACACCAAATGTTGCTGCGAAGAAGGTCAGTGCGCTGACAATAACGGACTGTATAGAGCCCTGCAGTGCCTGCGTGATCGCTTCTTTTTTATCTGCGCCCTCATAGCGGGCAGACTTGTATTTGTTTGTCATCAGGATGGCGTAATCGACCGTCGCTCCTAACTGGATCGTACCGATAACGATCGATGCGATAAACGGAAGTACCGTACCGGTATACGCCGGAATACCCATGTTGATAAAGATCGCAAACTCAATGACTGCCACTAAGATAATCGGCAGGCTGATGGACCTAAATACAAAGAAGATAATGACAAAGATCGCTACAATCGATACTGCGCTGACACGTGCAAAATCTTCATTTGTAATGTTGATCAGATCCTTGGTACAAGGTGCTTCACCGATCAGCATACCCTTTGTGTCATATTTGTCTAAGATCTCATCCAGCTTATCACACTGTGCGTTGACTTCATCCGATGCCACCGCATATTCAGAGCTGACCATAAGCAGCTCATATTCATCATTCTGAACGACTTCCAGTAAATCGGAAGGCAGCATCTCCTTCGGGAAACCTGCTCCTAAGATCGCCTCGAGACCGATTGTTGCTTTCACACCATCTACGTCATTTACCTCATCAATCATCTCTACGACATCTTTGGTCGGCAATGAACTGTCAATCAGATAAATATGCGTCGCATTCATATCAAAGCTGTCCTCTAGCTTCTGGTTTGCAACGATACTGGGCAGATCCTTCGGCAGTGTTCCTGCCAGATCATAGTACACATCCGTATGTGTGTATCCGTAGATCGCAGGGAATAAAACAATTACAAACACTACGATAAACCATCTATAATGGCGGGTAACCCATCCGGCGATGCGTCCCATATCAGGGATGATCGGACGGTGTCTGGTCTTCTGGATCGCCTTATCAAAGATCAGGATCATGGACGGCAGGATCGTAACGCATCCAATTACACCGAATACAACACCCTTTGCCATGACAACACCCAGATCCAGGCCAAGTGTAAAGCTCATAAAGCAAAGTGCCACGAATCCGGCTACAGTCGTGATGGAGCTGCCGATAACAGAGGTAATCGTGCTCGCGATCGCGTTTGCCATCGCTTCGTTATGGTCATCGGTGCTTGCACATTCCTCCTCGTAGCTGTGCCACAGGAAAATCGAGTAGTCCATCGTAACACCGAGCTGCAATACCGCTGCCAGCGCCTGTGTCACATAGGAGATCTCTCCCTGTACGAAATTCGTTCCCAAGTTATAAACGATCGCCATTCCGATACTTAACAGGAAGAAAATCGGAACGATCGCAGAATCCATTGTCAGTGATAATACAATGATATCGAGGATAACCGCGATCAGTACATAGATCGGAACCTCTTTTGCTGACAGATCCTTGATATCCGTAATAACGGCTGACATACCACTCACAAAGCACTGACCATCTGCCAGCTTGCGGATCTCTTTGACGGCATCCATCGTCTCATCCTCTGACATTCCGGTGTCATACAGAACCGCCATCAATGTTGAATCTGTATCATCGTTATTGAATACTTCATAGATTTCCTTGGGCAGTACTTCCATCGGAAGTGACAGATCAGCGATGGTATCGTACCATACAACCTGCTTTACGTGCGGAACCTCTTCGATCTTTTGTTCCAACGCAACGACATCCTTGTTTTCCATTCCCTCTACCACGCATAGTGAAAATGCGCCGATGCCGAAATCATCTTTTAAGATCTCCTGACCTTTCATCGTCTCGATCTCATCCGGCAGATAGGAGAGAATATCATAGTTTACTCTCGTGTTGAAATAGCCGATCGCTGCAGGAACCAGCAATACGATTGATAAAATCAAAATCAACACGCGGCATTTCACAACTCCCTTACCAAACTTCTTCATCCTTTTTATTCACCCTTTCTTTTTTCTGCTACTGCTTTCTCACAGTAGTTTTCATCTAAAAGGAGTATAAAAAAAACGACTGAATACTTCCATATTCAATCGCATTTTGCTGTCACAGTCTATTATACAATTTTTTACATCTGTAAAATCTGCTATACAAATGACTTCGTTTGTATATATGTACCGGTTTGTCTAAAATTCACGGATCGCCTGCTCCATCGAGTGGCTCATCAGATACTCGTACATATCTGCCATCTCCTGTGTCGGCACCGTCATGCCCTGTCTGATCCATACCTTTACTGCATAACACATCGATCTGGCATAATGCTCTGCCAGCATATCGACGCTCATCCAAGGGAATCTGCCATTTTTCTGGCGCGGGTGCTCCGAAAAGGTCTCCACCAATACCTCTTTGATACATTTGACGACCATATCCTCAAAGCTGACCGGGCTGTCCATCCGGCTCAGTTTGCTGTAAAACTCCTTTTCCCGCAACAGACTCGTGAATACGAGCAGAACCGCCTGATTCGTCAGGCCATTGCGGATCAGCGGATGCGCCGGCTCCAGGATCTCCGTGCGTATGATCCACTCCAGCAATTCGTATTTGTCCTGAAAATGATTGTAAAATGTCGGCCGAATGACTCCTGCCTTATCCGTGATCTCCTTGATCGTGATCTTCTCTACCGGTTTCGCCAGCACCAGTTCCTTGATGCTGTCTGCAAGAATCTGATTCGTCGTGTTCTTATTCTGATTCACCATAACTATAAATCTTCCATAAATTTCACGCGCACCTTGCGTTTTCTGCTGCCATCAAACTCCATCAGATAGATGCTCTGCCAACTGCCGAGCGCCAGTCTGCCATCCTCCACAGGTACTGTCAATGATACACCGGTCAGCATAGAGGCCAGATGTGCCGCAAAATTTCCCTCCAGATTATGATATCCACTCTCATCGCCGGTCAGCATATGTACTGCCTTCGTCAGATCCACCGCCAGATATGGATCCCTGTTTTCTGAGATCAAGAGGCCGGCCGTTGTATGCGGTAAAAATAAAGTACAGATCCCGGATCTGATCCCGCATTCCTTTGCCAGCCGCTGCACCTCAGCGGTGATATCCTGCATCTGTATATGCCCTTCGGTCTGTATGTACATCGTATAGAGTGTTCCCATGTCACTGAACTCCTGTCAATCTCCCGGTTACCGGTGTGCATCATTCATCAAACTCCACCGTGACAAAAAATCCCTTCGGTGTCTCCTTGATCTCCCTGACCGTTCCCTCGGTACAGGTCAGACGTTCACGAAACGTATAATTCGCAGACATCGCATAGGCATTGCCCAGTGTGTAGTAGTATGAATTCGGTAATTTACCCTCTGTCACGGGTAACACTTCACCCTCCTTCACCAGTCCGGTGCGCTCCATTTTAAACTCCATTTCACGCATGATTTCTTACACCTCTTGCCCACTAGCATACAACAAAAGCGCCAAAAAGTCTATGCTATTTTTCGGTTTGTATGCCTCATAGGCGTTGTGAAATCTGCACAATATTTCTCAATAACACTTCGTAGGCTTTCACAATTTACATTTTGTGCGATTGCTGTTATGGTTAGATCAGGTCTTGCAGATCCCCTTACCTATATTAATATAAGGAGGATCTATATGTCACAGAATCAATCACAACCTGATATGCGCATACACCGGCGTGGACACTCATGCCATCCGGCCGTATACACATTATGCAGCATTTTATTTTTCTTTTTTTCCATCTGCAGTCTGATACTGCAGCCGCCGGTCACGGCGCAGGCCGCATCGAACGATCCGCCGCCGTTTATCCTGCTCTCCCACTACCATGCATCGATTCCGATCGATGGTCAGTTTACACTGATCGCCGTCTGCTCGAACGGCGCGTTTCCACGATTTTCCAGCAGTAAATCATCGATTGCGAGCGTCAACACCTACGGCGTTGTCACCGGCAGAAAATCAGGCACATGCACGATCACAGCCAAGATCCGTGGTGCAGAAGCCTCCTGCAAAGTGACGGTCGAAAAATCTACCGTCTCCATCGACAAGACCAGCATCTCCATCGAAAACGGTGTGAGCATCCCGCTTACGGCAACGGTATCGACCGGCCACGATGTGGTGTGGAGATCGTCCGCCTCCTCGATCGCTGCTGTCGATGAGGAGGGCATCGTTACCGCTAAAAAATGCGGCAGCGCAATCATTCGCGCTACCGCTGATGGTGTCACTGCCAAATGCCGGGTGACTGTCCGAAAGCCAACGCTGTCGCTCAGTCACTCCAGTATCACACTCTATCCGGATGATACCTTTTGTCTGACTGTCCGATGTTCATCCGATCGTCCGATCAGCTTCCGTTCATCCTCCTCCGCAACTGCCAGCGTAGATGAGAACGGTCAGATCTATGCCCACAAAAAGGGGACTGCGACGATCACTGTCAAAGTAGACGGCGTCAGCCGTACCTGTAAAGTCACTGTCAAACCGCTGGAAACACCTGCGGTACTGACATCCCGTTCTCTATAGCATAACCCACAGAACCAGGGGATCTGCAGACCTATCTGTCACTATACCTACCAGATCAATCATGCCCCTACCTGAACACGGGTATTTGCCGGAACACTGGACGTGATGAATGCCCCGCCGCCAATCGTAGAATTATCTCCCACGACCGTCTCACCGCCGAGAATACTGGCATTCGAATATACGGTCACATTATTGCCGATCGTCGGATGACGCTTGACATCAGCGAGCAGCTGACCCTTGCGTGTCGAGAGTGCACCGAGCGTCACACCCTGATACAGCCTTACATTGTTGCCGATCTCCGTCGTCTCCCCGACTACCACTCCGGTTCCGTGATCGATAAAGAAATATTCACCGATCGTCGCTCCGGGATTGATATCGATTCCCGTACCTGAATGTGCATATTCTGTCATCATACGCGGAATGTAGGGTACATGGCTCACATACAGTTCATGTGCTATACGATATACAAAAATAGCAAAAAAGCCGGGATAACAGAAGATGATCTCTTCCTTGCTCTTTGCTGCAGGATCTCCATCAAAACCTGCCTGTACATCCTTGAGCAGCATCTCCTGTAATGCAGGCACACGCGCTGCGAAACGGCAGCTGATATCCTCTGCCTGCGCGAACAGTTCTTCCTGCGTCATCTGCTGGTGATCTGCACACTCCAGTGCCGTCATGATCAATTTGCGCATTTTATGAATTGCACTGCTGAATTTGTAGGCAACATAATCGTCCAGGCTGTCACCCAGTCCATCCTCCTGCTCCATGAATCCGGCAAACATCACACACCGGAGTTCTTTAACCAGTTCTTTTACTTTGTCTCTGCTGGGGAGTCTTTTTCCTTCGGCTGCCCGGAGCAATTCGTGTGTCGCGTAATTTTTTCTGATGTCCTGAATTGCCTGATTGAACAACTCCTGATTTTCTTTTTGTTTCATGTCCTCGCCCTGTCCTCTCTAATAAAACTACGGTTTCTATGTCATCGGTATAAGGGAACATGTCTACCGGCTGACATTTTGTCGGCTGATAGCCGATCTTTTTCATATACTCGATATCTCTGCCCAGTGTCTGCGGATCACAGGATACATATACGACCCGCCTCGGTGCCAGTGCCGCTACCGCATCCATAAATGACGGATTGCTGCCACTGCGCGGAGGATCCATGAACACGACATCCACACGCACGCGCTCCGACGGTGGCGCCGCCGCCAGTTGCCTCATGAAATCACCAGCATCTTCATTATAAAATGTAATATTTTTACATTTGTTACGCCTGGCATTTATGATCGCATCTTTCACCGCCGATGGGTTCAGCTCTACACCAATGACCTGCCCGGCATGTGCCGCCGCTGTCATGCCGATTGTTCCTATACCACAATATGCATCAAGCACGGTTTCCTTGCCTGTCAGATTCGCATAGGAGACTGCGGTCTCATACAACCGCTTTGTCTGTTGCGAATTGATCTGGTAAAAGGAATTCGGCGAGATCCGATAGCGGTTCCCACACAACTCATCCTCTATATATCCCTTTCCGTAGAGTACTATATTGCGGTCTCCGAGCACCATACTTGTATGGCGGTCATTCACATTGAGAATAACGGTCGTAATCTGCGGATGTGCACTGCGAAGTGCTTTTACAAAATGATTTTTATCCGGCAGAATCGGCGAAGAGAGCACTAATACGACCATGATCTCTCCGGTCGCATGCGCCGTCCGCACCATCACATGCCGCAGCAGACCGTATCCGGTATCCTCATCGTAGATCTTGATCTTGAAGTCCCGGATCAGCTCACGGATCGTGGCGATGATCTCGTCTGCCCGCTCATCCTCTATCATACAGTGATCCACCGGTATAATACGGTGTGTGCCGCTCGCATAGACACCGCTGATCACCTTGCCTTTTTTATCCCGTCCAAATGCCGCGTGCACCTTATTCCGGTAATGTGTGGGTTCTGTCATCCCCATGACCGGATGTACTTTCACACCACTGACACACTGCGCGACCAAGGCACGTTTTTTCTCCAGCTGGTCACGATAAGACATGCCCTGCAGCTGACAACCACCACATTTTTTTGCAACCGGACAGATCTGCACCTTTTTCCCCGGTTTTTTATCCGATTTATTCTCCATATTTATGTCTATGTTCATAGTCATTCCTCTGGTAATCAACGATTTCAAACCTATCCTATAGACTACCACATCCCCAGGATTCCGACAACCGTATTTTTTGCATCAGAAGATTCCCAGACTCTTTCTCATTGACTTTTTTCTTAAACATGGTATAGTCAAACATGGAGTTTTTGTACCTATAGAGTATAAGGAGCAATCTATGTTTTCCAATATGGGAGAAGAAGCACTCGAAGCAGCCAGAACGGAAGAGGGCCGCAGTGCTTTTATCACACAGAACGAAAAATATATCATAAGCTGCGCCAGTCGATTTACCAAACGCTATATTACTAAGAGCGATGATGAATGGTCCATTGCACTGATCGCGTTTTCCAATGCGATGGATACATATGAAGCAGATAAAGGGAACTTCCAGTCTTATGCAAGACTGTTGATCGAGCGCCGCCTGAC
>JBNMKT010000024.1:0-19745 GCA_050874485.1 bacterium | reverse complement strand
ATGATACACCGATGGGTGAGGACGGCGGAGGTCTGTCACAGGGACAGAAGCAGCTGCTGTGTATCGCACGTGTGATGCTGTGTCTGCCGCCGATGCTCATACTCGATGAGGCAACGAGCTCCATCGATACACGTACTGAGCTCAAGATCCAGAATGCATTTGCAACGATGATGAAGGGCAGAACGAGTTTTATCGTAGCGCACCGGTTGTCTACCATTCAGAGTGCAGATGTCATACTGGTCATGAAGGATGGCCATATTATCGAGCAGGGTAATCATGCGCAGCTTCTCGCAGCAGACGGATTCTATGCGAAGCTGTACAACAGCCAGTTTGCACATTAAGCCGGGACGGCCATATATAAAATATGCGTCTGCACGCATATCAGCGCCGTGCATATCATAAATATATAGAATTTATGTCATGCATATCAGCGGTTTCTGACTGGCTGGCATTTCATATTTACAAACGCAGACAACATTGCTATAATAATTGGAAATGATGGGTTTTTGTGCGCGATTATCTTGACAAACCCACAGGATGCCACTATAATAACGTGGTTTGTAGAAAGATTTGTATGAAAAATTGCAGAGGTGCAAGATGGAACAATATGTGATCAAGGGAGGAACCCCTTTAGTAGGAGAGGTAGAGATAGGCGGAGCAAAGAATGCTGCATTGGCGATTCTTGCGGCATCGATCATGACAGATGAGACTGTGACGATCGAAAATCTGCCGGATGTTCGTGATATTAATGTAATGCTCGGAGCGATCAGTGATATCGGGGCTGTTGTAGACAGAGTCGATGCACATACTGTACGCATCAATGGCAGTACGATCAGTGACATGAGCGTTGATTACGAATATATCAAAAAGATCCGTGCGTCATATTACCTGCTGGGTGCACTGCTTGGTAAGTATAAAAAGGCTGAGGTTGCATTACCTGGTGGCTGCGATATCGGCAGCCGTCCGATTGATCTGCATTTAAAAGGATTCCGCGCACTGGGTGCACAGGTTGATATCCAGCATGGTCTGATCGCTGCGAATGCCGAGCATTTGCAGGGAACACATGTATATCTTGATAAAGTATCTGTCGGGGCGACGATCAACATTATGATGGCGGCAGCCATGGCAGAGGGCAAGACGATCATTGAAAATGCAGCAAAGGAGCCGCATGTCGTAGACGTTGCCAACTTCCTGAACAGTATGGGAGCCGGTATCCGCGGAGCGGGGACAGATGTGATCCGTATTGTCGGAGTCGAGAAGCTGCACAAGACAGAATATTCGATCATTCCTGATCAGATTGAGGCGGGCACATTTATGTTCGCTGCTGCAGCTACGCGTGGTGATGTGACGGTAAAGAACGTGATTCCGAAGCATCTGGAGGCTACGACCGCAAAGCTGTTAGAGGTCGGATGTGAGGTAGAGGAATTTGATGATGCAGTGCGCGTCGTGTGTGCGAAGCCGATGCACCATACGCAGGTGACGACACTCCCTTATCCGGGATTTCCGACGGATATGCAGCCGCAGATGTCTGTGATCCTCGGCATTGCAGAGGGTACGAGTACGGTGACTGAGAGTATTTTCGAGAACCGTTTCAAATATGTCGATGAGCTGACACGCATGGGTGCCAATATCAAGGTCGAGAGCAATATTGCAATCATAGCCGGAGTGCCCAGATATACCGGAGCGAGAGTCAGTGCACCGGATCTGAGGGCAGGCGCAGCACTTGTGATCGCAGGTCTGGCGGCCGAAGGCATCACGATCGTGGACGATATTTATTATATCGAGCGTGGATACGAGCATTTTGAGGAAAAGCTGGCGGGTCTCGGCGCACAGATCGAGAAGGTCAGTTCAGAAAAAGAGATTCAGAAATTCACATTAAAGGTTTCATAAGTGTAGATGTAAAGAAAGCCCCGTGGCATTGCCACGGGACTTTTTCACATCTGTAAAATTATATAATTGACTGGATAAACAAAGACGATGTCGCCAGATCAATGCATGAACCATCATCCAGCTGAACGAGCGGTGTCGAGAGCGAATTCTGGTTTAACAGAATGATCTTGGCTGCCTGTCCATCGCTTAGGATCACTCGGTTATTCTGGTAAGTCGTTGCAATGTGACGTAAAAACGTCAGCAGATATTCTGTCTTAAACTTATGGTAACCGTCACGTTCAAATTCGCGGATTACCTGGAACGGACAGAGCGGAGCCCTGTATTTCCGGGCAGCAGTCATCGCATCGTATACGTCTGCGATCGCTATGACCATTGCAAAATCATCCAGCATAATCTCGTCGGCCTTCATCGGATAACCGCTGCCATCGCATCGCTCATGGTGCTGGAGTACCGCTTTTTTGATGCGGGAATCGATCTTCAGATCGCGGACCAGTTCATAACCGGCACGTGGATGCCAACGGATCTGTTCAAATTCTTCGTCAGTCAGTTTACCCTCTTTGTTCAGAATTTCGGGAGGGATTGTGATCTTGCCGATATCGTGCAACAGGCCGGCAATCACCAGATTATCAAGATCGGAAGGACTCCATTTGAGCCATTTTCCGAGAATCCGTGAGATCATTGCCACATTCAGGGAATGTCCATATACACTGTCATCGCTGGAACGCAGATTGTGCAGCATATCAAAGTACTGGATGATCGTCTGCCCCGGTGTGATCAGTGATTTGACGCTGTTTAGCAAGGTATCAAATTCTAGTGGACGGTTGTTGTATACAAATCCCTCTAACTGGCGTTTCAGAGTCTCTGTCACCAACGTGGAGTGCAGAGAATATTCCTGAAATGTCTTGCTGCGTTTGATCTTCTGGGAATAAGCAACCTCGTCCTTAGGTGTGGATTTCGCGGAGCTTTGCGTAGAAGGAGCTACTGTCTGTCCTGTTTGTGCACCGGCAAGCTTTTGGTTCCTCGCAGCCTGCAATGCAGCCTGAATTTCCTCCTCTGTTAACACCGAAGCTTCTTCTATGTACGAAAATGCAACGCTATAAAACTCCATACGGGAAATCAATTGTTTGGTTAAGGTTGTTCCGGCAGGAATGAGTTCCTGTCCTCGTTTGGTTGTCACGGGCGCGGCTGTGACCATGCCCGGCTTTAAATCTTGTGTTAATATCTTCTCCATAAATTTATTATGTGTATAAAACCAAAGTTTGTCAATAAACAGATTCCAGAAAGTGCAAAAAAATGATATAATGAGCAGTGCCAATCGAGATGCACTGCTCATTACATGAAAAACATGGGGGATTTACTATGGATAACAGCGTTCACAATTATCGGAAATGGGTGATCATGAATGTGATGTTTCTGGTTTGCCTGATTGCGGGTTTTGTGGCAACTTATGTCTACACCGATTATCTGAATAAACATGAGATTGTCTATACGGATCAGAGATCAAGGAGCGGACTGAGTATCCACACACAAGTCGAAAAGAGCTGGCCGGAGCGTTGGAGCGGATATGCGAACGGTATCCAGTATAAGGTGACGATGAACAATGGGATGAGAACGGCACTTCATGACTGGACGTTGACGCTGGAACTGCCCGATGGCTGCCGGATTGACAGTGCGTGGAATGGCAGATTTGTATTGTCAGGAAACACGCTGATGGTCACACCGGAAGATTATAATGCAGTCATAGATCCGCAGAGCGAGCGCGACATAGGCTTTGTACTTCTGACGAACGAGACAGATAATATATTGTCGTACACACTGCGTGTTTATCGTATGGTGCATATGAAGGAGCTACCTGTTTTTGCGTTACTGGTTATACTGAGTGGTATCTATGTAGTTGCGACGGTGACCTCTTTGTTTTTCCTCGTGAAGACCAGGCGGCTGGCGATTCAGAGGCAGCAGTATCAGGATATCGTAAATGAGAGTTTCCTGACATTTGCGGGCATGATCGATGCCAAAGACCCCTATACGCAGGGACATTCACAGCGCGTCGCGATCTATGCGAAGGAGATGGCAAAGCGCATGGGGATGTCGGAGGAAGAGCAGCAGAATATATTTTATGTGGCACTGTTGCACGACATAGGCAAGATCGGTGTGCCGGATGCTGTGCTCAAAAAGGCTGGCAGGCTCGATATGGACGAGCGTCAGTTGATTGAACAGCATGTGCAGATGGGTGGAGATATCCTGAAAAACTTTTCTGCAATCAAGGATATCGAGGCGGGCGCCCGTTTTCATCATGAGAAATATGATGGGACAGGTTATGTGAGCAATCTGGTCGGCAAGGAGATCCCGCTGGTGGCACGCATCATCTGTGTGGCAGATGCCTTTGACGCGATGACGAGTATGCGCTGCTATCGTCCCAGACTGCCGATGAGCAAGGTGATCTCAGAGCTGCAGGATAATGCCGGTACACAGTTTGATCCGGATCTGGTTCCGTATATGATCCAGATGATCCATGACGATGTTGTTCCAATCGAGCTAAGCAGGGAGGAACTGTTTCGTGTATTAGTGCAAAATAACTGTTGACTTTCTTAATTAAATAGAGTATGGTTAAGGCAAACAATATCCCTTATTCAGAGTGATGGAGATACATAGGATCTGTGAAGTCACGGCAACCCCGGTTTCGGAAGGTGCCAACCTGAGCGAGTAGTCGAACAATAAGAGGATTTGATATCGCAATCAATCCGCTTATTTTTTGAAATAAGCGGATTTTTTATGTGATAGGGAATTCCTATCACATAAAACGCTCCGCGAGGATGCGCATCTCGCGGAAATGAAGTATATGCTGCGCATACCGCTCGTGCGCGAAAGAGCCGCGCGCGACTCTTTATTTATTCAAAGGAGGAACCAATGGAAAAATTATTATTTACATCAGAGTCCGTGACAGAAGGACATCCCGATAAAGTCTGCGATGCAGTGTCTGATGCAATTCTGGATGCATGTATGGCAGCAGACCCGATGAGCCGTGTAGCGTGTGAGACTGCATGCTGTACCGGATTTGTACTTGTGACCGGAGAGATCACAACACAGGCAAAGCTGGATATCCCGGCGATTGTCCGTCAGACCGTCAACGAGATCGGATACAACGATGCCAAGACCGGATTTGACGGAAACACCTGTGCAGTTATGGTAGCGCTGGATCAGCAGTCTGCGGATATCGCAATGGGTGTCGATAAGGCCCTGGAGGCAAAGGCTGGAGATCTGACCGATGATCTGGATACCGGAGCAGGTGATCAGGGTATGATGTTCGGTTATGCGACCAATGAGACAGAGGAGTATATGCCTTACCCGATCTCACTCGCACACAAGCTGGCATTACAGCTGACCAAGGTGCGCAAGGATGGCACGCTGAAGTATCTGCGTCCCGATGGAAAGACACAGGTGTCTGTCGAATATGATGAAAATGGCAAGCCGAAGCGTCTCGAGGCAGTCGTTTTATCTACACAGCATGATGAGGATGTGACACAGGAGCAGATCCATGAGGATATCAAAAAGTATGTATTCGACCCGATTCTCCCGGCAGAACTGGTAGATGACAAGACCAAGTTTTTCATCAATCCGACCGGACGTTTCGTGATCGGTGGACCGCATGGAGATGCCGGACTGACTGGCCGTAAGATCATCGTAGATACCTATGGCGGATATGCACGTCACGGCGGCGGAGCATTCTCCGGCAAGGATTGCACCAAGGTAGACCGTTCTGCAGCATACGCAGCCCGTTATGTAGCTAAAAATATCGTAGCCGCAGGCCTTGCTGAGCGTTGCGAGATTCAGTTATCCTATGCAATCGGTGTGGCAGAGCCGACTTCTGTCATGGTAGATACATTCGGCACCGGCAAACTCTCCGATGACAAGCTCGTAGAACTGATCCGTGAGAACTTTGATCTGCGTCCGGCAGGTATTATCAAGATGCTGGATCTGCGCAGACCGATCTATCGTCAGACAGCAGCGTATGGTCATTTTGGCAGACTGGATCTGGATCTTCCGTGGGAGGCACTCGATAAGGTAGAGGTATTAAAGAAGGCATTATAAGCAGCCGGCCTGAACTTTATACATTTTTTAGAAATGTTGCGTGAAAAGCATGTTATAATAGGATTGGTATCGAATGGTATCAATCCTATTTTTAATGACTGGAGCAATGACTGAATGAAACAGCGCACCAAATTACTGATTGCATTCTGCACGATTATATTTGTACCGATTCTGCTCGTAGGAGCGGCATTTTTCAGCCTTCGGCATATACAGATGAAGGAACTGGAGCAAAACTACGGAATCGAGTCTTCAGATTACACCTATCTGCTCAATACCGTTCAGTTGCTGAACCGCTATACGGAAAAGAGTTATGAGACACTGATGCAGCTGGCAGAGACCGATCCGGCGCAGATTGAAGATGTCGAATATCTGAAAAAGATGGATGAGTCGCTGCAGGACAAGAATTCTTATCTGCTGGTGCGCAAAGGTTCACAGATCTATTATCTGGACCGCGAGAAGGCGCATAAAGTACCGGATAATCTGCCGGAGTACACTGGAGAAGAACGTGATGAGGACATGGGCGTCTATATGGATAATGAGGCGCATGCACTGATCAAACAGGTAGATTTTCAGTTCTCAGATGGCACGCCTGGTACCGTATTTATCATCAGTAATGTACGTGAGATTATCCCGGAGCTCAAACGCATGATCATCGATATGGCAGTATCGGTCGTACTGATCCTGATCTTCACGGCGAGTATGATGGCGATCTGGATCTACAGTGGCATGATTAACCCGATCCGCAAGCTGCAGATCGCGACGAAAAATATTATGGAAGACAACCTCGATTTCACCATCGAGGCAGAGACAAATGACGAGATCGGAGAACTGTGCCAGAATTTTGAGGAAATGCGAAAAAGGCTCAAGGAATATTCGGAGGAACGTCTGGATAATGAGCGGCAGAACCGCGAACTGATCAGTAATATTTCACACGATCTGAAGACACCGCTCACGGCGGTACGCGGTTATGTGGAGGGTATCATCGATGGTGTCGCTGACACACCGGAGAAGATGGATCATTATATCAAAACGATATATAATAAGACCAACGAGATGACGCGGCTGGTGAACGAACTGACTTTATACTCACAGATCAATACGAACCGTATTCCGTACAATTTTAACAAGCTGAATGTCTCGGATTATTTTCGTGACTGTGTAGAGGATCTGTCGATGGAACTGGAGTCGAAGAATGTGTCGCTGCAGTATATGAATTATGTGTCAGACGATACGCTGATCATCGCTGACCCGGAACAGCTCGGTCGTGTGATCAATAATATTGTCAGCAATACACTCAAATATATGGACAAGCCACAGGGACTGATCCATATGAGGATCAAGGATGTCGGTGATTTTATCCAGGTGGAGATCGAGGATAACGGACGCGGCATAGCGGCAAAGGATCTGCCGTATATATTTGACCGCTTTTACCGTGCAGATGCATCGAGAAATTCGGCAACGGGTGGCAGCGGTATCGGGCTGTCGATTGTAAAAAAGATCATCGAGGATCACGGTGGCAAGATCTGGGCGACATCAAAGCCCGGGATCGGGACGATTATGTATTTTGTGATTCGTAAATATCAGATCGCAGATATACAGCCGGATGGGACAACAGGAGGAACAGAATGAAGAAGATATTGATTATTGAGGATGAGATCTCGATTGCTGAGCTTGAAAAAGACTATCTGGAGCTGAGCAATTTTGAGGTGGAGATCGAGGAGAATGGGCGCAAAGGACTGGAACGTGCACTGACGGAAGATTTTGACCTGTTTATTCTGGATCTCATGCTGCCGGATATGGACGGGTTTGATATATGCAGGGAGATCCGTGATAAGAAAAATGTGCCGATCCTCATGGTGTCAGCCAAGAAAGATGATATTGACAAGATCCGCGGGCTGGGGCTCGGAGCAGATGATTACATCACGAAACCGTTTTCGCCGAGTGAACTGGTGGCACGTGTGAAGGCGCATCTGGCGCGCTATGACACGCTGACCTCACCCGGGGCTGCACGCGGAACGGAGATCAAGATCCGTGGTATCCGTATTGACAAGACAGCGCGGCGTGTGTGGGTCAATGATGAGGAAAAACAGTTTACGACAAAAGAATTTGATCTGCTGACCTTTCTTGCAGAAAATCCGAATCGGGTCTTTTCAAAAGAGGAATTATTTAGTACAATTTGGGAAATGGAGCCTGAAGGAGATATCGCGACGGTCACGGTTCACATCAAAAAGATCCGTGAAAAGATCGAATACAACACCGCCAAACCGCAGTATATCGAAACAATATGGGGTGTTGGCTACAGATTCAAGCTGTAGGGCTTGAATCGTGAGACTAAGTACTTATAGTGATTCAGGCAGATGAGGAGAGCATAAGATGAAGACGATATTGGTTGTTGATGATGACAAGTTAAATTTAAATAATGCGATGAAGATCCTGTCACCGACCTATAAGGTGATTCCTGTGCCTTCGGGAAAAATGGCACTGAACTATCTGACAAAAAATGTGCCGGATCTCATTTTGCTGGATATTCTGATGCCGGATATGGATGGTTTTGAGGTGATGCGTCAGATCCGCGCAAACGATGAGTGGGCAGATATGCCGGTGATCTTTCTGACATCAGATGTGAGTCCTGAAACGTGCGAAAAGGGCGGTGCGCTCGGCGGAGCCGGTTTTATGGCAAAACCGCTCGAGGCGGCACGCATGATCTCTGGTGTAGAGGCTGTGATTGGAAAATAGCTTTAACTTCCAGTGATAGATTGTCTGCTCATGTACATACTACCATTATGAGTGAGCAGGGAAAGAATTTTGGAAAAAACAGGGACATTTTCAGATGGTATCGATGGATCAGACTGACAGGGATTACTCTGGCAGTATATATTGTGATGGAATATATACTGCCGGTAGTATTCCCTTTTTGTGTCGGATTTATCGTTGCAAGTATTTTATACCCGCTCAGACGGAAAATCGAACGATGTATGCATATGCGCCGGGAGGCAGCGGGCTATCTGGCATTGTTTACAGGTATGCTGATTCTGGTGCTGGTTGTCTGTGCCCTTTGTTATGGGATTGTAGCGGGCAGCAGCTATTTTATGAACCGGAATACGCTGGCGGATCAGCTCATCGCGCAGGGGCGTACCTTATGGAATGGATGCTGTGAGCGGGTGCATACGGTTACAGGACACTGGATTATGGAGCCGGATGATTACCGCGTTCTGGTACACACGATCCGCGACCGCAGCATGCGGCTTGATCCGGTGAGTATACTGGACAATTGGAAAAATTTAAGCAGCGGGACATTGCGGGCGATGGCGTATGTGCTTGTGACGATCGTGAGCTCGCTGCTCATGCTCGTTGGTTATGAACAATTACTGGAGAATCTGGGTAATGCACTGCGCGGATTGTTTCACGAAGGTTTTGGACGGACTGTGCGAAGTGTCGGCAAGACGTATGTGAAGGCGCAGCTGCTCATCATGGCGACGATCACAGGCATTTGTGTGGCAGGGCTTTTTATAGCGAGACAGCTACATTTTCTATTGATCGGTGTGGCGATCGGTATCTGTGATGCATTGCCTTTTCTTGGAACTGGTATCTGTTTTTTGCCGTGGGCGCTGTGGCGTTTTTTGACAAAACGGTATGCGACGGGCGTATGGTTCGTTGTATTGTATGTGGTGACGAGTTTTACCAGGCAATCGATGGAGCCGAGATTCATAGGTAAAAAGATTGGTGTGCCGCCACTCGCAGTGCTGATCAGCATCTATGTAGGTGTAAAAGTATATTCAAAGGGAGGTTTTTTGCTGGGCCCGGTCAGCGCGTTTCTGATCTGGCAGATTTACAGCAGGAAAGCGGCAGGAGAGGATGCATATGAGGATGACAACGAGACAACTGGAGCGGATGATTGTGTATGAGGATGACGAGATTCTTGTCGTACACAAGCCGCCGTTTCTGGCTGTGGAGACGAAAAATATCAGACAGCAGGATCTGGTCAGCCTGCTTCAAAACCGGCGCGCGGCACAGGGGGAGAGCGGTGGAATCTACCTCGTGCATCGGTTGGATCAGCCGGTTGAGGGGCTGATCGTGCTTGCCAGGACGAAGGATGCAGCCGCGGCACTTGGCAGGTCGATGACAGAGCATGGATTCGCCAAAGAATATTATGCAGTGGTACAGGGTGTGACACCAGAATCGGATACGCTGATACATATGCTGCGGCGGGATGGACGTACCAATACATCGAAGGTAGTGCCGGAAGGCGCAGACGGTGGAAAAGAGGCACGGTTGTCCTATGAGCGGCTGGCAGTAAAGGATGGAAAAAGCCTGCTCCGTATCCTGTTGGATACGGGCAGGCATCATCAGATCCGTGTACAGTTTGCTGCGATCGGGCATCCGCTCGTGGGCGATGTCAAATACGGAGGGCAGCAGCCATCTGCGGACAGGCAGCCACTCGCGCTCTGTAGCAGCAGACTGTGTTTTATACATCCGAAGACCGGTGCACAGATGGAATTTTGTGCGATTCCCGCTGGCGCCGGTTTTGCAGAGTTTGCGTCTGAAATGAATGCGTGATCCGATTAAATAGTGATCAGTTCATAATCGGCAGAGCCGAGACCGATCTCTACCGCATGTGCGATGCAGGATTTCCACTCGGTATCGGGATGGGTCATATGGAAATGGTCATGACCTTCGTGGTTGCCGAGTTTTTCGATGTTCTCGCCGAGAACACTCTCTTTGATCGGTGTCTGAGCATTACACAGATCGGCACATGCCTGATCGAGTGCAACCGGATCAAACGAAGCGAGCATGCCGACATTCGGAATGATCGGAATATCGTTTTCGGAATGGCAGTCACAGTTCGGTGATACATCACAGATCAGGGAAATGTGGAAACAAGGGCGGTCTTTGCAGACAGCGAGTGAATATTCAGCCATCTTGTAGTTGAGCATGGCAATTGAGTCGCTGAAATCTGCTTCGATTGCATCTTTCGGACATACAGCGAGACATCTGCCACAGCCGACACACTTGTCGTGGTCGATTGAAGCCTTTTTGTTGGTGATGACCGGTGCTCCGTGTGCACAGATACGTGAGCATGCGCCACAACCGATGCAGTCATCGATTCTGGCAACGCTGGGCTTGCCGTCACAGTGCTGCTCCATCTTGCCGGCGCGTGAGCCACAGCCCATACCGATATTTTTTAATGTGCCGCCAAAGCCTGCCATCTCATGACCTTTGAAATGAGTCAGGGAGATAAATACATCGGCATCCATGATGGCATGTCCGATCTTCGCTTCTTTGACATATTTCTGGTTGATCGGGACAATCGTTTCGTCCGTGCCCTTGAGACCATCGGCAATCAGTACATGACATCCGGTCTGCAGCGGGGAGAAACCGTTGACATAAGCGGTATCCAGATGATCAAGAGCATTCTTGCGGCTGCCGACATAGAGCGTGTTGCAGTCGGTGAGGAAAGGCTTGCCGCCGCGTTCTTTGACGTAGTCAGCTACGACTTTCGCATAGTTTGGACGCAGGAATGACAGATTGCCGTACTCGCCGAAATGGATCTTGATAGCGGCATATTTATCCTGCAGATCAATCTGCTCAAAACCGGCGCTTTTCATAAGGCGGTGGAGCTTCTGCAGAAGATTTTCGTGATCACTGGTCTTAAATGTGGTAAAATAAACAGCTGATTTTGCCATTTTAGTGTACCTCCTGAAACAATAACATAATACTTTTGTAGAATAATTAGTTTCAAGTTTAGCGCACAGAATACAAAATTACAAGGTACTACACAAAATTATTGAGAAAAATAATCATGGCAAGACCGTGAAAATAGATAGATAAAGGGGAAGAACATGAAAATACAGTTATCAGAGCATTTTACTTACAAGAAACTATTGACGTTTGTATTTCCGTCTATTGTGATGATGATCTTTACGTCCATCTACAGTGTAGTGGACGGATTGTTTGTATCGAATTATGTCGGCAAAACCGCGCTGGCAGCGATCAATCTGATCGTGCCGTTCATGATGGGTATTTCGGCACTTGGCTTTATGATCGGAACCGGAGGCAGTGCGATTGTAGGAAAAACACTGGGTGAGGGCAGACATGAGAAGGCTAACGAATATTTTTCCATGCTGGTCTATGTGACAGCCATCTTAGGCATAGTGTTTACAGTACTCGGAGAGTTGTTTGTGCCGGTGGTTGCGCGCGCGCTCGGAGCAGAGGGAGAGTTGTTGAAAAACTGCATTCTGTATGGCAGGCTGACGCTTATATCGATGCCGGCATTCATGCTGCAGAACGTCTTTCAGAGCTTTTTTGTGACTGCGGAGAAGCCGAAACTCGGCCTCGGTGTGATCGTGACAGCAGGTGTGACGAACATGGTGCTGGATCTGCTGTTTGTCGGTATCTTTGGCTGGGGGCTCGCTGGTGCCGGTATAGCGACTGTCTGCGGAGAGTTTATCGGAGGTCTGTTCCCGATTCTTTATTTTGGCAGAAAAAATGCAAGCCTGCTGCGTCTGGGCAGAGCACATTTTGACGGAAAAGTATTGCTCAAGACGTGTGTCAACGGCTCCTCTGAGCTCATGACGAATATTTCCAGTTCGATTGTCAATGCGCTGTACAATATGCAGTTGATGGAGCTCGCCGGGGAAAATGGTGTGGCTGCCTACGGTACGATCATGTATGTGAACTTTGTGTTTATCGCAATCTTTTTGGGATATTCGATTGGTAGTGCGCCAATTGTGAGCTATCATTATGGCGCCGGAAATCACGACGAGCTGCGGAGCCTGTTTCGCAAGAGCCTGAAGCTGATCGGTGTATGGGGTGTGGGGCTCGCGGTGCTTGCGCAGCTTCTCGCATATCCGGCATCGAAACTGTTTGTCGGTTATGACAGCGAGCTGCTGGCGATGACCGAGCAGGGATTCCGGATCTTCTGCCTTGTGTATCTGCTGAATGGATTTAATATATTTGGATCATCATTTTTCACGGCACTCAACAACGGACTGGTGTCTGCGGTGATTTCATTTCTGCGGACACTCGTATTCCAGATCGGGGCTGTGCTCATCCTGCCGGGCATGTTTGACTTGAATGGAATCTGGAGCGCGGTTGTTGTCGCTGAGCTGCTGACACTGTGCGTGACGGTAGCATTTTTTGTCGGATGCCGGAAGAAGTATCACTATGGGGCAGTGTAATCTTGGTGATAAGCTTCTGCTGAGGCACAACTTACCATCTATGTAAACTGGGCTTGTACTCCCAGAGAGGCAAAGAAATACTCCCATCCGGTTTTCAACGAATGGCGCGGGCTGAACTGTTAAAGTTTTTACTATGAAAAAAATGATAATGGTTGACAATCCGCGCTAAACGGTTATAAAATAAGAAATCGATGAGATAATAAGATAAATATACTGCTTTGAAGAGGAATAGTACAAAACAGATGTGCCTTACAGAGAGAAGATTCTATGAGAAAAGATTCTATGACAGATCATAGGCTGAGAGATCTTCGGAAACAGGTTTTGGAACCTGCCTTGGAGCATTGTGTGAGCTGCCATATTTTACAAAAGGACAGTGAAGCACAACGTAATGTCTGCGTTAAAGATAGTCAAGTGTATATATGTGATTGAATGATAGATGCATATATGAACAAGGGTGGTACCGCCGAGCAGATCGGTCCCTGCAGGGAACGATCTGTCCGGCGTTTTTTATGTGATAGGGAATTCTAATTCAATAGTTTCGCAAACACCTAATAAATAACACAAATAAAAGGAGATAAGTCATGGCAAAAGAAAAGAAATTAGTAGAGCAGATCACCTCGATGGAGGAGGATTTTGCACAGTGGTATACCGATGTCGTCAAGAAAGCAGAGCTGATTGACTATTCATCTGTCAAAGGCTGCATGATCATCAAACCGGCAGGTTATGCGATCTGGGAGAACATCCAGAAGGAGCTTGACCGCCGTTTTAAAGAGACCGGCGTAGAGAATGTATATATGCCGATGTTTATCCCTGAGAGCCTGCTCGAGAAGGAGAAGGATCATGTCGAGGGATTTGCACCTGAGGTAGCATGGGTGACATATGGAGGACTGCAGCCGCTGCAGGAGCGTCTGTGCGTGCGTCCGACATCGGAGACATTGTTCTGTGACTTCTATAAAAACCTGATCCAGTCATATCGTGATCTGCCGAAAAACTACAACCAGTGGTGTTCAGTTGTCCGTTGGGAGAAGGAGACGAGACCTTTCCTGCGTTCCCGTGAGTTCCTGTGGCAGGAGGGCCATACAATTCATGCGACTGCAGAGGAGGCGCAGGAGCGCACGCTGCAGATGCTGAATGTATATGCCAATTTTGTAGAGGAAGAGCTGGCGATCCCTGTAATCAAAGGTCAGAAGACAGAGAAAGAAAAGTTTGCGGGAGCAGAGGCTACCTATACGATCGAGACACTGATGCATGATGGAAAGGCATTACAGTCCGGTACAAGCCACAACTTTGGTGATGGATTTGCCAAGGCATTCGATATCACCTATACCGATAAGAACAACCAGCTTGTTCATCCGTTCCAGACCTCCTGGGGTATGACGACCCGTATGATCGGTGCGATCATCATGGTACACGGCGATGACTCTGGTCTGAAGCTGCCGCCGCATATTGCACCGGTACAGGCGATGATCATTCCGATCCGTCAGCAGGCAGAAGGTGTATTGGATAAGGCCCATGAACTGCTGGATGCGCTCGGTGCAAATGGCATCCGCGCGCGTCTCGATGATTCGGACAAGTCACCCGGATGGAAGTTCTCTGAGCAGGAGATGCGTGGCATTCCGGTGCGTATCGAGCTCGGACCGAAGGATATCGAGGCAGGTCAGTGTGTGGTTGTACGTCGTGATACGAGAGAAAAGATCGTGATGCAGTTAGATGAAGTGGCTGCGAAGCTGCCGGAGCTGTTAGAGCAGATCCAGCAGGATATGTTTGCACGTGCCAAGGCACACCGCGATTCACATATCACAGATGTAGTGACATATGGTGCATTCAAGGATGCGGTAGAGCATAAGCCCGGCTTCATCCGTGCAATGTGGTGTGGTGATCAGGCATGTGAGGATAAGATTAAGGAAGAGACGACAGCAACTTCACGTTGTATGCCGTTTGAGCAGGAGCAGATCTCAGATGTATGTGTTTGCTGTGGAAAGCCTGCAAAGAAGCTCGTATTCTGGGGCAAAGCATATTAAAATATGAAGATCAGACTACCTGAACATGTAACCTATATACTGCATACGTTAGAGACAGCCGGTTTTGAGGGCTATGCGGTCGGTGGGTGTGTGCGCGATGCGCTTCTGGGGCGGGAACCGCAGGACTGGGATATCACCACGAATGCAAGACCGCTTCAGGTAAAAGAATTATTTCGCCGCACGATCGATACCGGCTTGCAGCACGGGACTGTGACTGTCATGCTGGATCACACCGGTTACGAGGTGACGACTTACCGGATCGACGGAGAGTACGAGGACGGCAGACATCCAAAAGCGGTCAGCTTTACCGGCAATCTGAAGGAAGATCTCATGCGCCGTGATTTTACGATCAATGCCATGGCATATAATGAGACAAATGGGCTGGTTGACTTATTTGAAGGAAAAGAGGATCTCGAGCGTGGGGTCATCCGCTGTGTGGGAGAGCCAAAGGAGCGTTTTTCCGAGGATGCACTGCGCATGATGCGCGCGATCCGCTTCAGTGCTCAGCTCGGTTTTTCGATCGATGAACAGACATTAGAAGCGGTTCATGTGCTGGCGGACACGATAAAGAAGATCAGTGCGGAGCGTATACAGACGGAGTTGTTGAAGACGCTCACCAGTGCACATCCGGATGCGGTGCGTGTCTTTTATGAGACGGGTCTTAGCAGGCATTTTCTGTCAGAACTCGATGCCATGATGCAGACTCAGCAGAACAATCCCCATCATTGCTATAGCGTCGGGGAGCATACGCTGCACAGTCTGATGTATGTAGAGGCAGACCGGGTGCTGCGGCTGACGATGCTGTTGCATGATGTGGCCAAGCCGCAGTGCAAGACGACGGATGCGGCCGGAATCGACCATTTTCGCGGACATCCAGCGCAGGGAGCGCAGATGGCGCGTGCGATACTGCGGCGGTTGAAGCTTGACAATGATACGATCTCGCGTGTCACGCAGCTGATCCGCTGGCATGATGATAATCCGCCGCTGGATGAGCGGGGAGTCAGACGCGCAGTATATCGCATCGGCAGTGCACAGTATCCGGATATTTTTGCGGTCAAGCGTGCAGACATTCTGGCGCAGAGCGATTATGAGCGGGAGGAGAAGCTGCGTTACGTGGATGATTATGAGGCATTGTACACACGGATTCTGGAGAAAAAACAGTGTCTGTGCATCCGTGATCTCGCCGTAAACGGTGCGGATCTGCTCGCGGCGGGCGTGCCACAGGGCAGACAGATCGGCGCATGTCTCGATATGCTGCTGCAGCTTGTACTGGAGCAGCCTGAGAAAAATACAAGAGAATATCTGCTGGAAGTCGTCCGGACAGACTACATCGGAACTGTGTAGACTGCGGGAACATGATTCCACGATGAATATTTTATGATTCCCCTTCATAGGATGAAAGGGACACAAAAAGTAACTGTGTCATTTTCATCTGATGGAGGGGATTTTTATGTATTATCGGGCAGAACAGATCCTAAGCGCATATCCAAAAGAATTTACAGGAAATATGAAGGGTCGTGGGTCGATCCTGTGTACGGACAACGAGGGGATCTATCTGCTGAAAGAATATCATGGATCGCTCCGGCGTCTGGAACTGTTAGATGAGGTGCTGAACGACCTGAAGGAGCATCAGTTTCTCGCAGAGGAGCTGGTGCGCACGGCAGAAGGCACGCTGATGTATACGGATATAGACGGTGTGAACTATTTTTTGCGGAAGACGTATCAGGGGCGCGAATGTGACACAAAGAATGCGAAGGAGCTGCTGGCAGTCACAAAGCATCTTGCGCAGATGCATCAGCTGCTTCGCGGCTGTCAGCCGCAGGCAGTTGTACCATCCAAACCGGAGGATTATGCCGGGAAACATACGCGCGAACTGAAAAAAGTGCGCAATTATGTGCGCGCAAAGAAGAAAAAGAATGCCTTTGAGAGTGAGTTTTTAAAAAGCTATGAGCACTATATGGCGCAGGCACAGCAAGTGCTGCAGCTGGAGACAGACATACCGGTGCCGGATGACGCCCTGCAGTTGTGCCACGGTGATTTTAACCAGCATAATCTGCTGTTTACCAGAGACGGACTCGCGGTGACCGGATTTGATAAGATGCACTATGATCTGTGTATCAGTGATCTGACCAATTTTGTGCGGAAAATCCTGGAGAAGCACAACTGGAACAGTGGACTGGGCATGGATATGATCATGGCCTACAACAGTGTGCGGCATCTGGAACCGTGGGAACTGCAGCAGATCTATCTGCGGCTGCTGTATCCGGAAAAATACTGGAAGATCGTGAATCATTATTACAATGCGCGTAAAACATGGGTGTCACAGCGGGATATTGAAAAACTGCAGCGTATTTTTGAACAGGAAACAAAGCGTGAGGAGTTTTTATCCATGTTGTTTTATCTGGTGAAATAGTATATAATATGGCATATGAATAAGCATTTTTTACGAATGATGATCATGATGGTCATGGCGCTTCTGCTGTGTGGCTGTGGAAAACGTGCAGATACAGGTGGGAGCATATCGATGGATCAGTATGCCCCCGCCAATGCGGGTGCGCCGGAGGAGACAGACGAGGCGGACGAAGCGTATGCGGCGGATGATGTATCGGATACCCAGATTTACGTGATCATCCATCTGGATAAAAAGAATAAGCTGATCGGTCTGGGGCTGCCGGATTCACTGCGCACAGTGCAGTATGGCTATACCCAGGCAACACAGATCCTGGATGAACATGGCCAGTATGTCTCATTAGACCGGTTAAAACCGGGCAATATTGTGACGATTGGGGAACTGGATCATGAGGCGAAGCTTAGCAGTATCCAGCTCGCTTCACAGGTCTGGTATCAGGATAATATCACTCGTTTTTCCATTGATCAGTCGATTGGAATGCTGGTAATCGGAGAGACAAAATACAGATATGACCAGTATCTGCGCGTCTTTTCCGATGATCAGGAGATATCGATCTCACAGATCGGGGAAAACGATGTGATCCGTGTGCAGGGGCAGGACAAGCAGATTTTATCCATTCAGGTTGTACAGGGACATGGCACGATTGTGTTGTCTAATACAGAACTGTTTGAGGGTGGCTGGATCAGTCTCGGAACAAAGATCTATGCGAAAGTCACGCCGGATATGACGCTGGAAGTGCCGGAGGGACGGTACGAACTGTCAGTTGCCAATGATGGCTATGGAGATACGAAGATCGTTCAGGTTAAACGCTCGGAAGTCACGCAGGTCGATCTGGATGAATATAAAGGCGAAGGCCCGAAAATGTGCCAGGTGACATTTGCGGTACATGTACCGGATGCACTGTTGTACATAAACGGAGATGAGATCAATTATGAGAAACCGGTGGAGCTGAGGTATGGTGTGTATCAGCTCACAGTCATCGCAGATGGCTACGAGACGTGGGAGAGACAACTGGTGATCCACTCAGAAGAAGCCGTGATCGATATCGGAGAGCCACAGCTCTCAGATGATGGTAATGATACAGATACGGCAGACGAGAGTGGTACTTCCTCACAGAGTTCTGGTACGCGGAATGCACAGGCGCAGATAGGTACCACACAGACTGGTGAGGCGTCGCATATTACAGGGGATACAGAGAATACAACAAATACAACAAACACGACCGGGACAACCGGGATTACCGGAACGGACAGCGGGAGCGACAGCCTCATATCCGGCACCGGGACAGGCAGTACGAGTGATTCCTACAGTGATTATCTGGATACGATCGGGGATCTGATCAAATCGCTGGCGGACAGCAAAAATTAATGTGCAAAAAGGCGGTCGCAGAGCCCATGGTTCTGCGGTCACTGAAATAAAAAATAAAACCAAGAGAGGTATACAGGAGGGAAACACATGGACTACAAGGCAATGTATGAGCAGTGGCTGGACAATCCGTACTTTGATGAGGAGACAAAGGCCGAACTGAAAGCGATCGCAGGGGATGAGAAGGAGATCGAGGATCGTTTTTATATGGATCTGGAATTCGGTACGGCAGGATTGCGTGGGGTTATCGGTGCAGGTACAAACCGCATGAATATCTATACCGTGCGCAAGGCGACACAGGGACTGGCAAACTATATCCTTCGTGTAGGTGGTGAGAGCAAGGGAGTAGCGATTGCATTTGATTCCCGGCATATGTCACCGGAGTTCGCGGATGAGGCGGCGCTTTGCCTGGCTGCAAACGGCATCAAGGCATATGTATTTGAGAGTCTGCGCCCGACACCGGAGCTGTCCTATGCAGTACGCAGGCTCGGCTGTATCGCAGGTATCAATATCACAGCCAGCCATAATCCGCCTGAGTATAATGGATATAAAGTATATTGGGAGGATGGTGCGCAGATCACACCGCCCCATGATACCGGTATCATGGATGAGGTGAAGAAGGTCACAGATTATGCGACAGTCAAGACAATGGACAAGGATGCTGCGATCGCAGCCGGCATGTATCAGCAGATCGGTGCAGATATCGATGATCCTTATATCGCAGAGTTAAAGAGTCTCGTGCTGCATCAGGATTGTATCGATGCGGTCAAGGATGACCTGACCATTGTGTAT
>JBNMKT010000023.1:0-20246 GCA_050874485.1 bacterium | reverse complement strand
CTGGATACCAAATTAAGACTCGCCGCAGATGCTTTATATGCAGATGAGGCGGTTCTGATTCCTGAGCTGACGAAGCATCTGCCGCGTCATGTATTCGCCACCAGCTCGATCGATGCCCTGATCCATGCAATCGAATCCAGCCTGTCCCCGCTCGCCACGCCGTACTCCAAAGCATTCGGACATGAGGCGATCCGCATGATCATCGGTGCCTACAAACAGCTCCGTGTGTACGGCTTTGATCGCTTGGATGCCTTGATGGATACCTTTTTAGTCGCCAGCAATTTCGCCGGCATCGCCTTTGGCAAAGCTGGTTGTGGTGCGGTACATGCCCTCAGCTATCCGCTCAGCGGCAAATACCATGTCGCACACGGTGAGGCAAATTATGTGTTACTGACCAGTGTACTCAAAAAATATGCCACAAAGGAATGTTCGCCCAGATATTCAGAAGTGATTCAGATTCTGGCAACAGCACTCGAATGTACACCACCCGAAGTCACTGCCAGATTAGATGCCTTATTATCCGTTGTCCTCGAGAAAAAGCCGATGCATGCATACGGTGCGACCCCCGAAGATGTCCCTGCATTTGCAGAGAGTGTGTTGACGTATCAGCAGGTCATCATGTCACACAATCCTACGGTACTTTCCAAAGAAGATATTATGGATATTTACAACGACTGTCTGTAATCTGCATGTCAGATGACAGGCTGTATAAACGCTATGAGCGCCGCGGAATGAACCGCGGCGCTCATAGCATTTATTTAATCATTATTTAATAAATCCGACCTGTCTGCTGATGAGCGCTACCTGCTCATCCTTTTTCTTATTATACTCGACCTTCTTCTCCTCAAAATAGTTTCTACCATAAGAATCGATCGATACGATCAGAGGGCCGAACTCCTTCACATGGCTGTGCCACAGCGTCTCCGGCATACCCAGATCCTTCCACTGTGCCTCGACGATCTCCTCGACCTCGGCTGCTGCCACAACCGCGTTTCCTGCGGGGAATACGCAATGGATTGCACCAAAATCCTTGCAGGCACGCTCGGTATTTTCCTTCATGCCGCCTTTTCCGACGATCACACGCACACCGGTTGTCTGTACAAATTCGTACTCGAATTTCTCCATACGCATCGAAGTAGTCGGGCCAACTGATACCATCTCATATTTTTCATCGCCCAGCGGACGGATGATCGGACCGGCATGCAGGATTGCTGCATCGCGCACATCTACGGGGATCTCTCTGCCTTCCTCTACCACACGGCGGTGTGCTACGTCACGACATGTCGTGATATCGCCTGTCAGATATATAATATCACCGATATGGATATCCTTCAGATCCTCTGCTGAAATTGGTGTAACCAGAATCTTCTTTCCATCTCTTATCTCTACTGCCATCGTTGTTCGCTCCCTTCTGATTAATTTTCTGATTTGTATTCAAAGCCTGTATGTGTATCTACGGTAAAATTAAGGTCTTTATCAAATACGATATGTCCTCTTCTGTGGCTCCAGCAGCCGACATTCACTGCGACACCGATCGCAGACGGATGACGGGCGGTATTCTCGATATTCACACCCATCACAGAGTAATTGCCACCCATACCCTGAGGGCCGAGTCCGATCGCATTGATACCATCCTCGAGCAGTTTTTCCATCCTGGCTGCGTTTGCATTATCGTTATGAGAGCCTACCGGACGCATCAGTGCCTTCTTGGAATTGAGTGCAGCGGTCTCTACCGATGTACCGACTCCGACTCCGACTAACAGCGGCGGGCAGGCATTCAGCCCATAGCTGGTCATACGGTCTAAGACAAATTTGGTCACACCCTCATAACCTTCACCGGGCATGAGTACGGTCGCATTGCCGGGCAGTGTACATCCGCCGCCAGCCATATAGGTATAGATCTCGCACTGATCGGAGTTCGGCACGATATCCCACCATACGGTTGGTGTTCCTTTTCCGACGTTTTTACCGGTATTGTACTCGTCAAAAGTCTCTACCGAATTGTGTCGCAACGGTGTCGCGAATGTCGCTTTTACGACTGCTTCCTTTAACAATCCCTCGAGATCATCGATCAGCGGGAACTTCGTTCCACATTTTACCCAGAACTGTAGCACGCCAGTATCCTGACAGGACGGGCGATCCAGTTCGATCGCCAGCTCCTGATTGCGGAACATCGTATCGTAAATCACCTTTGCCATCGGACTGTCCTCTTTGGCGCGCAGCTCCTCTAACTTTGTAATCACATCATCCGGCAGCTTCTTTGCTGTAAATCCTACAAACTGAGCCATGATATCGGTCAGCTTCTGTACCTGTACTTCATGAGACATATCTTTTTCCTCCTAAATGTTATCATCTTTGGTGATGTTTTATGTTACTGTTTACGGATAAAACGGGAATGCAATCGGCAGAATAATCATGCTGATCACCGTCGCTATCACAATCAGCGGCAGTCCCGACTTTGCATAATCAATAAATTTATAATTTCCGGCTCCGACAACCATTGTATTTGCCGGCATACCGATCGGTGTCGCATATGCGCAGGAACCACCGATTACACAAGCCATCAACACGGCTCTCGGATCTGCCCCCATGCCCTGCGCAATGGAGATGCAGATCGGTGCCATCAGTGCCGTTGTCGCTGTATTGGACATGAAATTTGTCATCACGCAGCACAGCAGGAATACGACAAAGGTGAAAAATACCGGTGACGGATGATCTCCAAGTGCTCCGATCACCCGATCGGCGATCAATTCTCCCGCTCCCGTCACTTCGAGGGCCTTTGCAAGTGACAATGTGCCGCCAAACAGAAAGATCGTCTTGAGATCAATCGATTTCAATGCATCCTTCTCAGATATAACACCTGTAAGAATCAGCAGCAACGCGCCCACACAGCCTGTGATACACAGTTTTACACCGATCTCTTCCTCAAAGATCATGCCGACCAGTGTCACGATGAGAATCACAAGTGATAATATCTTTTTCCATTTCGGTACACTGCTAAAATCCTGTGTTTCGTCAAAAATCGAATCATCCGCGTCTACGGTATCATGGTTCGGCAGGAGCCGGAAACCAACCGTTGCGTAGAACAGGACACCTGCGATCAGAATCGGCAGTCCGACGATCGCATATTCAAAAAATCCAAAGGATAAACCGAGCGGCTCCAATGCCGACTGTGCGATCATATTTCCAGGCGCTCCAATCAGTGACAGATTGCCTCCCATCGCTGCCGCAAATACGAGCGGCATCAGAAGTCGTGATCTCTTATATCCGGACTTTGCTGCGATACCGATCACTACAGGGATCAGCACTGCGGCTGTTCCTGTGTTGGATAAAAATCCACTCATGACTCCGACGATCACCATGATCGCTACGATCAGTCCACGCTCGGTCTTTGCAAATTTTGTCACCAGGCTGCCAATCTCATTTGCCATCCCGGTCTCAAACAGCGCGCCGCCGACAATGAACATCGCAACAAACAGGATCACGTTACTATTGATAAATCCGCTGAAAGCATCATTGACATCCAATACACCGGTGATGACTAATCCGATACATACGATCATGGATGTCAATCCCAGCGGTATTTTTTCTGTGACAAACATCACAACGGCGAATGCCAGAAAAATAAGTGTAATAATTGCTGGACTCATAGTACCTCCTCATTTGTAACTCGTTTGATAACTGCGACACGGCCATGTCAGTTCCCTTTCGTTGATTCTATATTACCCCGGTTTTAGCATAATGTACATTTCATATAATTGACATCAGCATAGGTTTTCCCTATACTAAAACTAATAAGTTTTTCCAGCACATTACATAAAGGAGGACACTGGCATGACACTCACACAACTCGAGTATTTCTGCGCTGTCTGCAGATACCACAGCATCACACGCGCCGCCGAAGCGCTCTTTGTCTCACAGCCTACGATCTCCACTTCGATCCGGGATCTGGAAAAAGAATTCAATCTTCGGCTTTTTACACATGGAAGGAACCGGATCACGCTCACGAAAGACGGCGAATCCTTTTATCAGAAAGCAGAAAATATTTTAAAACAGACACACGAGCTATATGCGGACTTTGCCGGTACACACGAGAATATCCATCCACTGCGTATCGGCATCCCACCCATGATCAGCACCGTGTTTTTCCCGCGTATCACAGATCTGTTCGAACAGCAATATGGCATCCCGATCCAGCTGTTTGAGTACGGTTCGATCCGTGCTCGCACGATGCTCGATGCCGAGCAGATCGATGTGGCGATCGTCAATATGGATTTTTATAATCTGGATAAATATAACAGCTATGTGATGATGGAGGATCTCTATGTCTACTGCGTCTCCAAGACGCATCGCTATGCGATGGAACATGAGATCACTACAGATATGTTAAAGGATGAATCGATCATCCTGTTTAATACAGATTCGGTACAGACACAGACTGTGACTACCCGCCTGCGTTCCGCAGGGATCACGCCCAGAGTCCGTATGTACTGCAGCCAGCTGGCTACGGTCTTGAATTTTGTCAGAGGCGGTAACTGCGGCGCATTTCTCTATTCATCGATCGCCGTCAACCCGAGAGACTTTGTCGAAATCCCGGTCGCTCCGGAGATCACGAGCAAATTCGGCATCATATGGAAAAAAGGGATCTTTGTGCCCGACCAGCTCTCCAAGTTTGTCTCGTTTGTCAAAGCCTATGATGTGACACCGTATCTGCCCCGGTTTTAGGGGCAGATAACGGCAGCACCCGCGCGTTTCCTATGGATATCCTGTCAGTCTTTTACTTTGGTCACCATCTTTACGATCGTCATGACCACCGCATACATGATGCCCGCTACCGGCCACAGGATCCATGTGGTATCCCACCGGCCTGTCGGCAGTGAGACCGCCAGATAGATCGCAACTGCGCTCAGCCAGTAAATCGTAGCGATCCGGTTCATCAGAGGTGCATGTTTCTTCTTCTCAACCGTGTATTCGCTTTCCTGCAGCAGTTTGTCATAGCTTTCCTTGATCATACCTGCGCGGACAAACAGATTCACTGCAACTGCTACCATGACTAAAAGTACACCTACCATGCCGGTTACCACATAGCCCTGTTCGGTCAGAAACGCAGCCATCAGCAATGGCACGCTGCACAGTACACACAGCATGACACCGATTCCGATACAGCGGTTAAAAGTACCTTCGAACGCACTGCGCTTTTCCTTGGCCATGCCATCGATGCCATAGGCGGTGTCGATCTCATCGGTATCGAGAAATTCATATTTTTTTGCTTCATTCCCACATTTTATAAATGTATAGACTGCTGCCGCCACCAGCGACAGCAACGCCAGCATACCAATGCTGCCTGCCAGATTCTCTGTAATACCAAATATACCGGCATCTGATAGACCAGCCAGCACAATGAGTAATACCGGTGACAGCACACACATGGAAACTGCACGTGCCACAAGCGGCGCATGCCGCTTCTTCATCGCCAGAAACTCAGATGCTTCTTCCATACTCACGGTGCGGATCTGACGATCACTCTCAACTGACTCGCTCAACGCGATCGCACCGGCATCCCTTGTCACATCATCCTTCAGTAAATAATCCGTAGACACATCGAACAATTCAGCCATCTGAATGATACGATTAATATCCGGGATCGACTGCGCACCCTCCCATTTGGATACCGACTGTCTGGACACCTGCAGCCGCTCCGCCAGTTCCTCCTGACTCCAACCGTTTCTTTTTCTCTCTTCAATAATCTTATCTGCTAATATCATACAACTATCCTCCTGTTTTGATCTGTTGTTCGAACAATCAAATCTTACAAAAAATCACGGTTGCAGGCTAGCAAGCGGACTTTGCAATCTGTAAACCGGCAGTTGCAAACGCGATTCGCAGGCTCTTCAGCAGGATTTCTGCTCCCCGGTCTTTTCTACCAGATCCGCCACAATCTCCCGGATCATCTTTCCCTCACAATCTACCGTCACATCCGCATATTTTTCATACAACGGTATCCGCTCGTCATACAGGTCCGCCAATGTCTGATCTTTTTTCAACGCCACACCGCGTTCCTGCAGATCTCCCAGACGCTCTGCCACGGCATCATAGGACAGCTTCAGATAGACCACCTGTCCGATCTGTCCCAGATGCTCCATCGCTTTCTCGCCATAGACTACACTCCCACCGGTGGCGATGACTGTCCTCTCGCATTCCAAAGAAGCATTCACCGCTTCTTCTACCTGCAAAAAACCCTCGAGTCCCTTTTCCGTAATAATATCATGCAACACTTTACCAGTTCTGTCCTGAATCACCAGATCACTGTCCAAAAAACGATAGCCCAGCTTTTTTGCCAGCACAACACCTACCGTACTTTTACCTGCACCGGGCATGCCAATCAAAATAATATTGTTCATAACCTTATCCTCTCTTATGACGTTTGCGTTTTGCTTATATAACGGTGACACTCACCAACCCTTCAACAGCGAAACATTATAATTACCCATATTCGTTTCGCTCTCCCTGACCTTTTTTCTCCAGTCCTTCGGCAGTTCTCCAACCAATTTTTTGAAATTTCTCGTAAATGCCCCCGTCGTCTGAAACCCGGTTCGCATCGCAATATCCTCGATCTTATCCTCTGTTTGCGCCAAAAGCTCACAAGCGTGATCAATACGCACCAGATTGATATACTCTGCCGGTGAAGTGTTAAAATACTCCTTAAACTTCCGGCGATAATGACTCTCACTCATATTTCCGATATGGAGCAGATCCTCTATACCGATATTTTCCATGTAATGTTCACTGATATAATCAACCGTCGCCGTCAGGAGCGACAGACTCTCACCTGCTACAGATGTATCCTGCATCACCTCATCCTGTGCATGCATCTGTGCGATATCCAAAAGCAGCGACAATACGCTCAGCCGCACGCGTTCTCTGTAAAATTCTTTCTTTTCCCGCATCTGCTCAAGAATAAGCCGCACGCATTTCTCCATAACACAGCATTCCCTCACCATAATAGCAATACCCGATCTCCAGATGATTGTGAAAATGCACGGAATCCGTACCATACGGTATTTCCCATTCATCTCCTAATAATGCCAGTACCGGCAAATCCTTAGGCACCTCATAATACCGAAATTCAATTTTATCCTTCTCCTGCTTCACAGTCCGTATTCCTCCGTATCAGTCAATTTTGGGACCACCTATCTATTTCTATTACACCGCCAGCCTGCTGCCTCACTCTGTCATAGTCACTTTCTCTTCGTCTATTTTATCATATTGAGCAGCCAATCGGTTATACTTTTGGTAAAAACACAAAGGAGAACCCTACTATGAATGATTTACCCTCACTGATTCAAGAATATCTGACTTATTGCGAAACGCAGAAGCGCTTAGACGAAAAAACGCTCAAAGCCTATCGTATCGACCTTCGTCAATTCCGGGAACAAATCAGCACCGACCAGATTGAACGCATTGATTCCACTGCACTTGAGCAATACGTTGCCACGCTGCACCAACACTATCTACCTAAAACCGTCAAGCGCAAGCTCGCATCGGTCAAAGCATTCTTCCATTATCTGGAATACAGAGATCTCATCGATAAAAATCCATTTAACAAAATTCAATTTCATTTTCGTGAACCCGCAAAACTTCCTAAAACGATTCCTCTGTCCACTGTCGAGCAGTTATTATCGACCATTTATACACAACACCGCAATGCCTCCAGCGATTTTCAGAAAAATACCACCTTACGCGATGCTGCCGTAATCGAGCTACTATTTTCGAGCGGGATGCGCGTCTTTGAGTTATGCTCGCTACGCGCCTCTGACGTAAACCTATCCGATGGTACGATTCTGATCTACGGAAAAGGTGACAAAGAACGGCGCATCCAGCTCGGAAGTGATGATGTTCTGCGGACACTGCAAAACTACTACCATACTTTTTTCCCACAAATCCAGCAAAGCAATCATTTCTTTGTCAATCCATCGGGGCGTCCTCTATCCGATCAGACCGTTCGTCGCGTGATCAACCACTATTGCTCTCTGGCTGCCATTGACATGCATATCACACCGCACATGTTCCGCCACACCTTTGCGACCAGTCTGCTGGAGGCAGATGTCGATATCCGCTACATTCAGGAAATGCTCGGCCACAGCTCCATCCACATCACCGAAATATATACGCACGTTGCCGTCGCAAAGCAGCGGGCGATCCTGACAGAGAAACATCCGAGGAAAGACTTTAGAGTATAGAGAGAAAACGTTTTACATAATTTTTCATATTAAAGCTTCAATTATCTGCCAATTAGATAATTGGAGCTTTGTTTAATATTTCCGACTCTTTTCGACCACTATTTAGTTGCTGAATGAAGCTTCCATTCACACATCATGTTCATATCAGCTCCTCCATAAACACCTTCAATTCCGGATGCGCTTTTGCATATGCGCAGATCTGTGCACGCTCCAGGTTCACGCGCATATCATCGCCCAGTTCTGCTGCGAGTTTTGTCAGCTTCGGTGCAAAAAATTGCACATTGTCAGCATTCTGAAGCCACTTATTTACACGCCAGATTAGCACATCTCCAACTCGTGTGATCCCCTCCTGCAACATAAAAAGAGCAGCGTATGAAATATAAATGCGTTTTATACCTGACAATTCCTTTTCGCGTCGCTCATACACCAACGACAGCAATACCCACATCGGCATAATGATCTCCCGTCCGGTCAGTTCCATACCTTGCACACAATATTGCTGACTCTTCCGAGCCTGCCGAACCTTATTTTCACATCCCGAACCGGAATAGACCGGCATCCTCCGATCAAACACATGTATTCCAAATACCGCCGGATTACGCAGCATCGCAATCCTTCTACGCCATTCCTCCCGCTGGCCCGGCTCCCATATATCCGCATAATTTCTCACAACCGAAGCTGCCTCATCCAAACGATAATTTACAATATAGAGCTGCAGCATATTAGTCACAAACTGAATCCGAACATTATCTGGGCAGTGCTCCAACATCCCTTTCAAAAATTCAATGCGCACGTCTACATCTCCAAAATCCAATACCAGCGGCCTGAGCATCTCTTCGATCTCCTGACGATCCATATCAGATACAAACCTGTCCGCATATCTGGCATACAGCGCAATCGCTTCGTTGAATTTCCTATAATGAGTCTTCAACTGAATCCACGAACCATAAAATCCGGCATCGTCCTCTGTCAATTTCGGATAATTCTCATCGATCTGCTCATAAAACGCAAACAATCTGTCTGTCAGCTCATTTCGGATAAAAAAACCTTTTACGATGACCACTGTGGATACATCCGGATGCTCATGAAACGCCTGTATATATTTTTGCTCTGCTTCATCCAGTTGACCCATCAGCTCTAGCTCACGCGCCTCTACTATGAGGTTAGATTGCCCTCGTTCCTCCAACATCCGTCGGCACTTTTGATGCAATGCAAGGTTTTTCACATCAAATGCAGCATCCAAAAGCAACAAAACAAGACCTGTCCGCGTGAACAAGTCTTCCCTATCCTCTAATAACGATATGACTTTTTGAGACATCTGCATGGAAGTAATCCGATCACCCCGATCTGCCGCAAAACCCGCACATGAGTAAAAATATTCTGCCTGAATCTGCATGCGATCCGCTTCCTCAAAGTGATCAAGTAATTCACGGTTCAATCGCAAATGATATCTGGCATCGTGCTCTGCTTTCATATATTGCAAATCATGATCAGCTTCCAGATGGCCGGCAAAATCCGTATAGTAGCTGTCAAATTCAAAATCAAAATGCAGGATATGCAGAATTTTCAACAGATCATGGCCACAAGAGCGAATCATACTCACACGCATGTTTTCATCAGAATCATGGATCACCAATTCAAAACAACGTTTTGCTTTCATCAGACTGCTTCGGTCCAACTCATAGACGCTCGAATTTTCCCGATAGCGGATCTGGTCAATTCCGATCATATGATAATTGTGTCCTAATTCCTCCTGATAGATCGCGAGCGGGCGCATTTTATATGCCTGATACAAAAACACGATCGCATCCCGATGCTGATGAAACAGCTGACCAGCCATCGCTCCCAGCCAATAATATACCAATTCCTTTCGAAATTCATCTGCATATTGATCCGGTTCCGTCAATGAAATGCCATCCGAATCAATATATTTATTTTTCAGATTCTTGTATAAAAAGCGGCGGGCAGCCTTTTCATCTTCATCCAGATCTATCGGCCCATAGACCTTCACATGCTCCCCCGGCAAGGGTCTTTGCGGAATCAACTGTTTCTGATCCTCGAATAAATCCCGGAAAAACTCCAGACACCGATCCTTGTTTTTTACCTTTCCAATTAACTCGAAGGCTTTCTCCCATTCGAAGGAATCATATAGCTGTTGAACGAGCATCAGAATCATACTATCTGCCGCCGATGACACCTCATATTTTTCGAGCACCATATCTACATATTGTTCGGCATCAGCAAACTGCTTCTGCGCGCCATAACAAAACACCAAGCCCTGCAAAATAGCAATCTGTACCGTGATAGGCAGCATCTCAAAGTCTGCCCTATGAAACAATTCTAAATAACCGGCCTGCGTATCTGTGAGCTCGTATCGCTCTGCTTTCCGCTCCAGCCGGTCGATCTCCAGCCATAGTTCATGCGGCTCCCGCTTTGCAGAAACACGTTTTTTCTTGTGCACATATGCCAAATCATCGTCTGCGAACTCTATAATGCGCTCCAGATAATCCCGAATACCTGTCACGTGATCATTACCGGTAACATCATAGAAGATCGCCGTCACTCCATATCGCTGTTCCAGTTCCTGCAACCGGGCAGTATTTTTCTCCTGACTGCGATCAAACAAAATATAATGTCTCGCCTTATGCCTGACAATCAACTGATCAAACAGCTTTGTAAAGTATACATCATCGAATGAGAATCCCATAAATAAAAACGTATAGCCTTCCCTCAGCACATGAAAATCATCGCCAAAGGAAGGCTGCTCGTACACCGTATCATATGATTTCTTAGAAAATACAATCGACTCCGGTCGACTGACCGTACCATGCAACGGAATAATACTCTCGGCATAACGCTCTCTGGAAAATTCGTTGACATTCATCACTCCCAGCGTTTCCAGCGGGAGTTCCGCTCCACCTGTAAAATCATTGAGAAGCTCATCATAATTTGTTGTCAAGAACCTTGAACGATAGAACTTCGCCAGATCTGCATAATTGTTATCGATCGATGATACATCGATATCTTTCTTTGCTTCTATCATCCTTTTTGAAACAAAATCCTGCAGTTGCGCCTCCGTCACACCTGCATCGATCAACACATCGATCGCATCCAGATAATCATTCGCCGCCAAATACGGATTCATTGTCTGCCGATCGGTATCTGCCAAAGCAAACTTATCCGCGGCTTCGACAATCAGTGTCTTCCAGTCCGGCAGATGGAACGGAACTGACAGCCCGCATCCAATCACCGGAATCAGAAGATTATTCATATATGCTTCCTGAAGTTCACTAAGGTAGGTAAGGTTCATTTTGCCTCCGCTGTCGTCAGAATCTCTTCTTCCGTATCTGAATATTTCTTGGATATCTCTGTCAATATATCAGACATCTTTGCAAAATCATCTTTTTCTGTTTTCATCTGCGACGTTATATTTAATAACGTAAACATGATGCTCATAAAAGATACATTTGATGACAACCCGTTTTGAACAGACGCAACCTGTTTTTCCAATTTCGAGATCTCGTTAGAAAGAACATTTAGTGAATTCGCATACGAATCTACTCTTGATGGATACACACATAGATCGACCGGTCTTGTCCCACTGTCTGCTGCCGGTTCCCCTGCTTTTGAATCTGCCGTGTCAGGCTCTGTCTCCTTATCGTCTTTTGCCCATGGCCATTTGAATCCGCTCCAGTCTACGGCGACATTCACGCCCAGGCCAAGGAGTGCACCCAGTCCCAGACCTGCACTCATTCCACCTGATGCTACCTGCGCATTGGCTGTAGCTCCGGCACCACCGACTTTTCCTTCTACAGACAGATCGACCTTTACGCCCATTACGTTTACACCACCAGATAAAGTTCCTTTTGCCACATATGCTTCCGCACCGAACTCCATCTCAGCTCCACGTTCTGTTGTTTTATTTCCATTTGCATCTTCTTTTTCGATGATACCAGCCCTGAATTGTCCTTTGGCTTCTGCATGTCCTAATTCTCCGGCTGCTTTGACATGAACATCATATTCATCTGTACCAACAGCTGCTGATGCACTTCCTTTCGCCGCATCAGCAGTCACTTTACCACCAGCTTCTATATGTGGTCTCAGTTCGCCATCCTCATACAGTGTCACATTAGCACCTGCTTTGCCACTAACCGCACCGGCACTAGCCTCAGCATCCCCATGTAAATAGCCATAAGATCCTGCCAGTTTACCTGTCGCAACGCTGCCCTTTCCGCTGACTGATACATCTACAAGTGTAGCATCTTTTAGTTTTTTATCTTTATCATATTTAACAGTGGTTCCTATATGAATATTTCCATCCAATTCACCACTGAACAGATCGCCACTGGCAGATCCCGACGTCGATACTCCGAGTGAAGATTTTCCCTCGCTGGAAGCACTTCCGCCCAGGACGCTTCCTTTTATTTTCTTATCTTTTATTTCGCCTTTTAATACATGCTTTTCTGTTCCCATAGACCATTCATCCCCATGCTATATGTTTACATATTCTTAAACACAACGAAACCTATGATTCCCGGTAAGCATCCGCAAATCACGAAAATAATCCCTATTACTTTTAGAATCGTCGATACAGACGTCTGATTTTCTGCCGGAACATATATCATATGCGGATTCTCCGGATTATAATATAAGACTGTCTGCTGCCCTGTCTGAACGGAATTTTTTCCTGTTCCAATCACACTCTTTTGTACTACCCGTTCACCATTTGCATAAAATTCGTATACGGGATACCATGTGTAATTATAAGTATCCACATTTCTCTTGTAGACTTCTTCCACATCCACAACTGTCGCAGTCGTCTTCTCCACGCAGTCTTTCTTCGACTCACTAATCCTGCGATCCACACCTTTTGCACATACAAACAATATGGCAGCTATGATCCAGAACAGGCATGAGGCGCCTATTACAATCGCAATAATCATTTTCTTTTTCTCCATCATCGTATACTCTATTTTTTAGGAACAACCTTTCCATCAACAACTTCTACTTCGTCTAACGGAGCCAGAACATTCTCTTTAAAATCGTGCTCCTCCTGACTCTCGTAGCCTCTATAGACACACGCTTCGACTGCATTTCTATTAAAAAAATACAGATTGTTGATATCCAGCAATCCCTCCGGATATACAACAGCTACATAATCATACACTTCGTCAGATCCCGATCTGGCAACAACACGTCCACAGACCATAAATTCACGTTTCGCGCCTTTCACTTGTACGATAGATCCAATTGGTAATAATTCATTATACATATCATCCCTCCAGCTATCCTGATTTTTAATAAATATAATATACTACACGTTCCGCTGATTTTGCTACTTCATTTCAAACAAAAATTCTTCATTCGCCAGCCGAATCACATCCTGATTACGAAGTACCATCTTTTCGCCTGATTCGAGCTTCTTATCATTTACATAAGAATGATTCATGGAACCTTTGTCCTGTAAGAAAAAGATTCCGTTTTCATTGATGATCTCTGCATGTATCCTGCTAACCGATGGATTACCCATAATGCAATAATCCACGCGGTCTGCCTTGCTTCCCACAAGGAAATGTGTTTTCCCAATCAGTATTCTCTCATCCGTATTCTTGTGTACCAGATAAGCCGTAGGCATCTTCGCTGACATCGCTATCGTTGCATCATAATCGACCGGAGCCTCATTCTTTTTCCGTTTTGTGGCTGGTTTCGGCTGCTTGTGTGCTGTTTCTGTGCGGTAGCGCAATGCTTTTTTCTTTTTGCGGATACAGAGACTGACAATCAGAACAATCAGTAATATGATCACGAACACGATGCCGCCAATAATCATAATCAGCCTGTAGATCTCCTCCATTGGCTTCAACTGTTGCATGGCAGTATCCAGCTGATCTACCTGCTGCTGATAATCGGCATCGGTAGATTTCATATCATCATAGACTTCCTGCGCTTTCTCAAGCGCGTGATCTAAGACCTGGCAAGTCTTTTTCGTGTAATCTCCGCTATCTATAGCCGCTTTTGCATCCGCTATTTTCGCTTCTAACACCGTAATCTTAGAATCCGAACTCTCGTAGGCCAGTCCCAGCGTGTCGAACGCATTCTGCAGACAATCCACACGCAGTCCCTCTGCCAATTCTGGCTGATCCTCCTCCGGCGGAATCCGCATACCCAGCAGATTTCCTGATTCATCAATCACCGGAGCACCATATCCTTCAGTTGCAGATGCCTGATAATAAATGCGCTTCTCATCACTTTGGGCGAGATGAGTCGATTCCAGCCCGACCTGACAAGTATCTCTGTCATAGGTCAGCAGGAATACGGCGGCCTGGTCCTTTGTCTGTTCCAAATTGCCAAAAGGTATGCCTGAGCGATCCTGTATGGTTTCATCCAACTGCAGAATCGCATAGTTACTATCCTGCGCCCGGTCATAAACCGATGCCACTCTGTGTATATCATCCGAAATCACGATCTCATACACAGTCTGTACGGCATCATTATCCTCCAGTTTATTATCTTTCCGATATTTTTTTATCTGCTTGTCGCTGACATCCAGATTCGTCTTGGCTGTAATCAGATACTGTTTCTGATCCCGCGCCTCATTCCCCACCATAAAACATGTTTCGGAACGGATCAATCTGGGATCTGCTTTCCCATCGCAGCTGATGCTGACATCAATCGCAAATACATTCTGCTTGGTCTGTTCGACCACAGAAGCCTCTTCCCCTGCATATACCCTGGTATGTTGCAGCGTTATTCCTATGATAATCATTCCCAGCAATATGAGCGGGACATGTAATATTCGTCTTTTATTCGTCTTCATTCTATACTCCGTGCCTTGCATTCTAAGGCGGAGTCGGTTCGAATGCCAACTCCACCTTTTTACATGCCCTGTTAAAATACATCCTCTTTTAACTTGGAAGCAATCTGCTGGTTTGCTTCTTCCGTTGCCTTATATTTCTTTGACATTGTCTGCAGGTCAGATACGTGCTCGCCAATCATCTTATGCATCTTATCCATATCATCCTGCAATGCATTAAATTTACTGAGATACTTTGCGGATGCCTCTCCTGTCCATGTGACTCCGGCATCATTGATTGCCTTCATCATACTTGTAGTAATCTTTTTCACTTCGCCAAGGCGTGTATTGAAATCACTTGCAGCCTTGTCCAGGTCTGCATAATCTACTTTAATTATGTAATCTGCCATCTCTTCTCACCCTTTCCTACTTGGAATATGTTCTGGTTGTAGCTGTTGATACATTTGCAGCTTCTGCTGCCTCATAAGCCGCAATTACCTGCTGTAATGCAGTCTCATACTGCTGTACTAAGGTCACAAAACTGTTCATGTACTTGACATCGCTGTTGAATGCTGATTCAAAGGATGTCTTTGCATCTCCTTCCCATTTTCCGGACAATGTTTTCTCACTTGTCTGTAACTCGGTAATCTTTGTTGTGAGATTCTTTCTCTCAGTCTGAAGACTCTCTAATGCAGTCCTCAACTTTGCCAAATCTACCCCAAACTGTGCCATGACTCATGTTCCTCCTTTATTTGTTTAAATATTAACACTGCACGCCTTTCCTGTTGTGCATTTGTGCTCAATGATTATAAGTGCGCACATCCGCGATCTGCTGTGCTTCCTTTTCTGCATTATAGATATTTGTCGCCATCTCACGGATTGCCTGCGCTGTTTTCGCAATATCCGTAGCTGTTTTCAATAAGTTCTTTTTTAAAATGTCTACCTTGGCAATATACGCATCTGCATTGGTTCCTTCCCAACATGCTCCCAGATCCGATATCAGCTTTGTGACATCCTCTTCTGACAGTGATTTCACATGATCTGCGACCCGGGCTAATTCATCTGCCTGTTCGATCGCCTGTGTATAATTTAGATCAATCATCCAATTTCCTGTATCCAATTTCCACACCTCCCATTCCCATATACAATCCTACGAGCCTAAAAAACATCCTCTTTCAGACTGTTGGCCAGTTGCTCATTTGTCTCTTCTACCTGTTCGTAGACACCGGCCATCTTCTGCAGATCCACAGGATGTTCACGCAGCCGCTTTAATATCTGCTCGATATCTTCCTCGTTCTGCCCGAATATCTCCCGATGCTTATCGCTCGCCATTCCATTCCAGTATACACCGGTTTTCTTTACCGTCTGACGAATTCCGTCAAAATCTTTCTTCATCGCATCGATATATCCGGTTACCGTCTGTGCCTGCTCCTTTAGTTTTTCCGGAGCGACCTTTATCACAAAATTCTGCTCCATTGCTACATCTCCTTAATTGAAATCTCATCAATCAGCTTTGCCACCTGGTTTTCGCATTTATTATATGCATCTTTGGCCTTCTGCTCATATGTATATACCTGTGTCAGATTGTCTATCACTGTCTGCAATGCCACTAGATCCGTATTTACAGCCTTCACAAATGCATCATAAGCATCACCTGACCACATCTGGTTTAATGCCTGCATACTGCGCTGCAGATTCTCTTTCTGCAGTGCCAGATCTTTCAGATAACCGGAAATTGTCATGCTGTCATCACTTAGCTTTTGTGTATTAACCTTTATAATACTCTGTTCCATCTCTGCTCCTTCCTTATTCTTATATGAACATCAAGCGGTCTCCATTTTTCACACCGCACATCTGCAACGTCATATGTAACGGTAATATGCGCTGTTCCTCCGGCAGACACAATAAAAAGTCTCCGGTGCTCTCTTCCCGTGCACATTTTGATAGAATCTCCGTCATCTCATGCAATATCTGTGACACCGGAACCGTCTCATCCAGCTCGAAGTCCTCAACCGTGTCTAATGCCGGTACATACACGTCTACATTAATCATTTTTCTTCCCCCTAACTAATGGAACAATCACTTTTGCAGCATCAGCATCCACCAAGGTATCCGGCAGCATACCCACACCAGCTTTCATAAGTACCGATTGTTCTCTAAACGGAACATAGTCAAAACCAAGCACACGATTCTCATCAACCTTACCGCCAAAATGAATACCCGTCCGATAACCGGAAAACGCCTGGAACAATTCCATTCCATTCACCTGGGAGCGATCCTCCACGCTGAGAACTCCAAAGAAATACACGTTGTGCATAGCACCCTTGCCAATGATATTTTTCAATGCACCTTCCATCTGCAATTCCGACATCTGTAACATCTGAGTAAACCATACCAGATCCGGCAGGAAAATGAAATACGGTATTTCCTGTATCATCCGTGCATGGATCTCATCCTCGTCGCAATCCTGCTCCAGCATCGATTGACGAATCTTCTTTCTTTCAGTAAGCACCGGAATCAAAGCCTCGAAATAATTGAATATTTCCCGCTCAGACTGCAGATAGTCCACGCCTTCCCGATGCTGATATGCCATCAGTCCACCAGCCGGTGAATCTATGACGCACACTCGCGCCCGCTTGAGCAATGCAGACTCGATGGCTGCTCTCATGCAGTTTTTCTTGCCGGTGCGGTGCATACCCATGATCAGGAAACAATAGATCTTGCGCAGATCCAGTGCATATACCGATGCATTGACCGAATTATAACCAATCGGCAATTGATCCGGTTTTGCTGCAAGTACTTCGGTCTCCTCCAGTTCTGCGAATTCCTGCCAGACCGGTTTCTCCGGAATCTGTGGAATCTGCCGTGCCCTGCGGCCTTTGTAGCATTCCCTCATGTTCTCACATACTTTTTCGATCTGCTCCAGACGCTGGTAATCATCTGCCGCCTGCAGCGCAAGTACAGTCTGAAACTCCAGAATCTGCGTTCCGTAATAGGCGAGGCCTCGACCCTTTACACCGGTCTCCGGCAACACATCAAACTTCATGCTTCGTAAGATGTCACTGTATCCGAACTTGTCCGTCTGCTGGATCGCAAACACATTCATGATATTCTCAGCTACGCGGGTCGGTATCTCCGAACGGTTAAATCCTGCTCCCGATAAGGCCAGATAGATACCATGCGATAGGCCTTCCTTTGAGAGCTGCACAATAAAATCATTATATAATTCTTCTGTTTTCTCATTAAACGCAGAATAATTATCGACCACCACCAGAATCGCCGGGATCGTCACACCATGTGCCTTTACATACTGACTGTAATTTCCACCATGGAACAGATTCTTGCGCTCCTCCAGTATCTGATGCATCATGTAGAAGAATTTGGATATCTTCTCATCATCCCCCTCATACATGACTCCACCGACATGCGGTGCCTGCTCAAACGCAGCCATCATCTTGCTGCTATAGTCAATCGCATACACATGCAGCTGTTCCGGTGAATATTTCATGAGCAAGGCATATACCATACTCTGTAAAAATGTACTCTTACCACTTCCAACGGAACCACAGACAGCCACATGACCACCCTCAGATAGATTCAACAGTAGCGGCATCTGCTGCTGATTATGCGGATCATCCAGCTTACCAATGACGATCTCCAATTCCCGGTTATCCGAAGCATGCTTCCAGCTTCCGTCAAACGCCACCGCGCGAAACTCCTCGAACTCCTGCAGATACAGCTGCTCTGGCAGCACCGGCATCCATAATTGCAGATCATGTACATAGCCGTTTTCTTTTGCCACGCATGCGAGATAGTCCTTAATTGCCTCCAACTGCGTCTTTTCTTTGACCTGCGGCAATTTTATGCCTTTCTCCCTGGCCAGTGTGAGCACTTGTGTAACCGCATTGCCACCAATCTGGACACTCTCCTCATACAATTTCACAAAATCCATCAACCGGCTGCTATTATAGGTACTGCGTGGATATTCCACGCCCTGCTGTTCCAGATATGCATACATGCCTTCGATTTGCTGATCCACCGTATTACATTGCAGCCCAGCCGCATGCTGATAAGCCTTTTCGAGCAAAGCCAGCCAGTTTCTAAGCTGCTGTTCTCTCTGCTGATTTTTCACATAGGAACCGCGCAGCTCCACTTTGCCAAGTGATGAAATCAGATGCACGCTGTCTGTCGCTGCCATGCCATTATCCTCCACATAGGCAGCTCCACTATAACCAGATTGAAACAGCTCATACACCTCGTCATTTCCTACCTGCAGATAACAACGTCCCGCCTGCGTAATATACGCTGCATCCGGCTTGTGCAGCATGTCATTACTGTCCTGCTTATCCTGCACACGCAGACACAGGCGAAACTTTGAATTGCTCCAGATATTATCATCCACCGTACCACTCGGTTTCTGGGTCGCAAGAATCAGATGCACACCCAGACTTCGGCCGACCTGTGCCACACTGATCAATTCACGCATAAAGTCCGGTTCTTCACGCTTCAACTCGGCAAACTCATCGATGATAATAAACAAATGCGGAACAGGGACTGTGGCTTCACCATTTTTATACAACTTGGTATACAGATTAATATTATTTACGCCATTCTCATTAAAAATCTGCTGGCGTCTGCGGTTCTCACTCTTAATGGATACCATCGCACGATGTACCTGATTGCCGGACAGATTCGAGATCTGGCCGATCAGGTGCGGCAGCCCGGTAAACAGATTCGCCATACCACCGCCCTTATAATCAATAACAAAATATCCGACATCATCCGGACTGTAATTAACCGCTAACGACAACATGTATGTTTGCAGCGTCTCCGATTTTCCGGAGCCAGTCGTACCAGCCACCAGTCCATGCGGTCCATGATACTTCTCATGAACATCCAGATAACAGTCCCGGCCTCCGGCCTTTTGCCCGATCAAGCCCCTGATGTTCTCATAAAAGCGGTTCTTCTTCCAACGCTCCAGCACATGGAAATCATTCAGGCTATTCGCATGATACATATCAAAGAATGTCAATGACTGCGGCATCTCACCACCGGTCTCAGTCTCCTGTACTTCTATGTTCGCCAGTCTTCTTGAAAACTGCAGCAGATGGTCGTCCGCCAGCGTATCAAACTGAACCGCCAGACGTTCATCTTCTCCGGCCATCACATCATACATGCCCTGAAATGCTTCTGTATTTTCGATGATAAACCGGCAG